>JAQGIF010000030.1 GCA_028291345.1 Rhodospirillales bacterium
GAATCCACCTTCGCCAAGGCCGTCTGTGCGCGAATGGCCGCAAAAACGAGGATCTGCCACGGAAATCCGTCTTCCGCTCGCTCACCCCATGCTTAGCTGGCGAGCATCCGAAGCCCAGGTAACCAAAAGGCGCCCCGAGGGGCCGTCTTTAATCTATTCAAATCATTAAGAAAATCTGGAGCGGGCGAAGGGATTCGAACCCTCGACCCCAACCTTGGCAAGGTTGTGCTCTACCCCTGA
Organism: Rhodospirillales bacterium; assembly: GCA_028291345.1. Classification (GTDB taxonomy): domain Bacteria; phylum Pseudomonadota; class Alphaproteobacteria; order BOG-932; family Roseiterribacteraceae; genus BOG-932. The sequence goes on from JAQGIF010000030.1 coordinate 241, forward strand.
GCTACGCCCGCGGCTATTGATCCGCGTTGCGGTCCGATGCGCTCCTGACCGCGAGCGGCGAATATACGCAAAACCGGCGCGGGCGCAAGCGGGTGGACGAAGGTTTGTTTTGATACCTTTGGCGCTTGCCCAATACGACCGGACATCACATCTTAGATGACACACGGAGGGTAGTTATGGATCTCGCACTCGGGCAAGCGGCGGCCAGGAACGGCGCCGCGCCAATCAAAGATGTTACGACCGCAAGTTTTGAGACCGACGTCATCGCGGCCTCGATGGAGGCGCCGGTCATTGTTGATTTCTGGGCACCATGGTGCGGCCCCTGCAAGCAGTTGGCGCCGGCGCTGGAAAAGGCCGTGACCGCGACCCGCGGCAAGGTGCGGCTGGCCAAGATCAATATCGACGAGAACCCCGATCTGGCGCAGGCGCTGCGCATCCAGTCGATTCCGACGGTGTATGCGTTCTTCAAAGGGCGCCCTGTCGACGCCTTCCAGGGCGCGCTGCCGGAAAGCCAGGTGAAGCAGTTCGTCGACAAGCTGGCAGCCCAGGGCGGCGGGGATGACGGCATCGCCGCCGTGCTTGAACAGGCCCAGCAGTCGCTCGATGCCGGCGATACCGAAAATGCCATCGCGCTTTATCGCGCGATATTGGGCGAGGCGCCGGAAACCCCGGCAGCCTTTCTGGGGCTGGTGCGCGCGTTGCTGGCCGAGGATAACATCGACGAGGCTAGGAATGTGCTGGCCCAGGTGCCAAAACCCATCGCTGGCCATGCGGATATCGCCGCCGCCAAGGCCGCGATCGATCTGGCGGAGCAGGCATCCCATGCCGGCCCGATCGGCCCGCTGCTGGATGCCGTCGCCCGCGATCCCGTCGACCATCAGGCACGGATCGATCTGGCGACCGCCCTCTATGCCGCCGGCAAGCACCAGGAGGCGATCGACCACCTGCTGGACAGCATCAAGCGCGACCGCGCCTGGAATGACGAAGAGGCGCGCAAGCAGTTGGTCAAATATTTCGAGGCGCGGGGTCCGAAGGATCCGATAACGGTCGCGGGCCGCCGCCGCCTGTCCTCGATCCTGTTTTCGTAGAGCGGCGGACGGGGTGGCGAGCGGCGATAGCGGTAGCGGAGGGCTCCCGTCCGAGCTTCCGGTATTTCCGTTGACCGGCGTCCTGTTGCTGCCGCGCGGTCGGTTGCCGCTGAATATTTTCGAGCCGCGCTATCTTGCCATGTTCGACGATGCCCTGGCCCGGGAGCGGATCATAGGTATGATACAGCCGTCGGGCGGGGGCGCTCATGCTGTTCAGCAATCGCCCCCCTTGTTTTCCGTCGGTTGTGCCGGACGCATCACGTCCTTCAGCGAATCTGCCGATGGACGTTATCTGGTCTCCCTCGACGGCGTCTCCCGTTTCCGAATCACCGAAGAGTTGCCGCTGCATCGCGGATACCGCCGGGTCATTCCCGACTGGACGCCGTTCACGGCGGATTTGAACGAAGAAGAGCTCACGTTCGACCGCGGCCGCCTGATCGAATTGCTGCAGGCCTATTTCCAGCAGCAGCAGCTTTCAGCCAATTGGGACGCAATCGGGCAGGCGCCCCACGAACGGCTGCTGACGTCGCTGGCGATGATCTGCCCGTTCGCACCGGCGGAAAAGCAGGCGCTGCTCGAAGCCGGTTGCCTTTCCGACCGTGCCCGGCTCATGATGAGCCTGCTCGAGATCGCGATCGCCGGCCAGCGCGGCGAGGACGACCGCCCGCGCCACTGACCTGCCCGTATTCGCGCGCCGTCCGCGCAACGAGACCGATATGTCCGAACCCGACCGCAAAGCGGATCCCAAGCTTCTCGAAATCCTGGTCTGCCCCTTGACCAAGGGGCCGTTGCGCTATGATGCGGCGGCGCAGGAACTGATCAGCGAACGGGCAGGCCTCGCTTATCCGATCCGCGACGGAATCCCGATCATGCTGGCCGACGAGGCGCGGTCGCTCGAAGACGACGCGCCCGGCAGCTGAGGAGGCGTCGACATGACCAATAGCCTCAACAAGATCTGGCCGCGTGAACTGGTTTATAATCGCGCGGAACGGGTGCTGCACATCCATTTCGATGATGGCACCAGCTTCTATCTGCCGGCGGAATATCTGCGCACGCAGTCGCCCTCGGCTGAGGTCCAGGGGCATAGCGAGGCCCAGCGCAAGACTGTCGGCGGCAAGCGCAACGTCGCGATCACCGGCACCGAGCCTGTGGGGAACTACGCTGTCCGGCTGCTGTTCGACGACGGCCATTCCACTGGCATTTTCAGCTGGTCCTATCTGCATGAATTGGGCCGCGACCGCGAAAAACGCTGGAATACCTATTTGCAGGAGCTGGCCGCCAAGAGCCTCGGGCGCGACCCGTGAATCGATGCCGTATTTCCGCCATCAGTCGGGCGTAGCCTCGCTCGATGCGTAGACCTTTTGGATTGCTGATCGGCGTCGCCGTGGCGCTGACCGCCCTTGGCGGCTGCGACGATCGGGACGGCGCGAAGCAAAGCACGAAAACCGAGAAAAACGGCAATGCCACTACACCGTCGGCACGGCTCGGCGTCGGCTGGCACGGCGTGGCCGATACACGGCAGTCCAACTGGGGCTTTGCTCAGATACCCGCTGCGCTGCAAAACAGTATGCTGGCTGCGCAAGCGAGCGCGCCTGTCATCCTGTCCGGCGAAGGGGTACCCCCGGACGCGCTCGCCGCCATTCGAGCGGCTTTGATGGGGAACATGCTGCCCGCGCGTACCAGCGTGAGGATCGAAGAGCTGGTCAACCGGGCAACATCGTCGATCGAGCTGTCCGCACCGGACGGCGCTGCGGCTCGGCCCCGAGCCATCCTGGCAACGACCCCCTGGAACGACGACACACTGCTGTTATGGGTCGAGATCCCGGATCTGGCCATGACCGGCGGAACCGCGATCAGCGTCGAGTTCGATCCCAGAGCGGTCACCGCCTTCCGGACGTTGGGGGACCCCTCGGCATTGCCCCGTCCACCGAGGACGCCGGGCGGCGGGCTATCAGGCCGAGTGGCTATGATCTATGAGCTGTCGCCCCAGCCCATTGACAAGAGCGGTCTGCCAAAGGCGAACATGCAATATGCAGTGCTGCATGTCGCCCCCCACCAGGACGCGGGTGCGCCGAAGCTAGACCAGCCGATCACGGCAGCGGACGCAGTCGGCACCATCGACAACGCGCCCGAGGTCGTCCGGCTTGCCGTCGCGGCGGCAGGTTTCGGGGAATTGCTCCGGGGCGATCCCGCCGTGCGCGACCTGTCGTGCAACGACGTGATCGCACTGGCGCAAAGCGTCCGTCGGCCCGACCCCGATGGCTGGCGCGCCCGGCTGATCGCGCTGATGTATCGCGCGCAGCCGCTGATCGACTTGCCGCCTAGCGAATCGGCCAGATAATGCAGCAATAGGGCGGCCGCCCCGCCCTATCGCGCGTTGACAGGAAATCGCCCCGCCTTTACATCCGATTGATCCCTCGAACCGCTGGCAATGACGGTGATTTCGCTTGAAAAAGGTCTTTTCCGACGCGGCGTCTGCGCTTGACGGCCTGGTGCATGACGGCATGACGCTGATGGCCGGTGGTTTCGGCCTGTGCGGCATCCCTGAAAATCTGATCGACGCCCTGGTGGCGACCAAGGTCGAGGACCTGACGGTCATCTCGAACAATTGCGGCGTCGATGGTTTCGGCCTGGGCAAGATGCTAGACGCGCGGCAGATCAAGAAGATGGTCTCGTCCTATGTTGGCGAGAACAAGCTGTTCGCACAGCTTTATCTGGGCGGCGAATTGGAGATCGAATTCAACCCGCAGGGCACCTTGGCGGAGCGCATCCGCGCCGGTGGCGCCGGCATTCCCGCCTTCTTCACAAAGACCGGCGTCGGTACGATCGTCGCCGACGGCAAGGAAGTGCGCGAGTTCGACGGCCAGAACTATGTCATGGAACGCGGCCTGACCGCCGATCTGGCAATCGTGAAGGCCTGGAAGGGCGATACCGACGGCAATCTCGTTTACCGGATGACCGCGCGGAACTTCAACCCGATGATGGCGACAGCCGGCAAAGTCACGGTGGCCGAGGTGGAGGAGTTGGTAAAGCCGGGCGAACTCGACCCCGATTGCATTCATACGCCGGGGATTTATGTAAAGCGCATCATCCAGGGCACGAATTACGAAAAGCGCATCGAACAGCGCACGATACGTCAGAAGGATGCCGCCTGATGCCCTGGACCCGCGACCAGATGGCGGCCCGCGCCGCCCGCGAACTGAAGGACGGTTTCTACGTCAATCTCGGCATCGGCATCCCGACGCTGGTAGCCAACAACATCCCACCCGGCATCTCGGTCACGCTTCAGAGCGAGAACGGCATGCTGGGCATGGGTCCCTTCCCGACCGAGGACGAGATCGACGCGGATCTGATCAATGCCGGCAAACAGACCGTGACCAAGTTGCCGGAGACCAGTTTCTTCAGCTCGGCCGACAGCTTCGCGATGATCCGCGGCGGCCATATCGACCTGTCGGTGCTGGGCGCAATGGAGGTGTCGCAGAATGGCGACCTCGCCAACTGGATGGTGCCCGGCAAGATGGTAAAGGGCATGGGCGGCGCCATGGATCTGGTCGCAGGGGTCAAGCGCGTCGTGGTCACGATGGAGCACGCGGCCAAGGATGGCTCGTCCAAGCTGCTGAAGCACTGCACCCTCCCGCTGACTGGCTCGGGCGTCGTCGACATGGTGATCACCGAACTGGCCGTCTTTACGCTCCGGCGCGGCGACCCGACTGGACTCACCTTGATCGAACTGGCCGACGGCGTGACGTTGGACGAAGTCAAGGCGAAGACGGCCGCCGATTACGCCGTCGCGCTGGGATAGTGATGAACGACAAGCCGGTCGCAGCCAAGCTTGGTGTCCGGTCCGGCTTCTCCGTTCGTTTGATCGCGCCGCCGACGGATTCGACCACGCTGCTCGGGCCGATGCCAGCGGATGTGGTCGTTCAATCCAGCGGGCACAGGCCGTTTGATGCTGTGATACTGG
>JAQGIF010000034.1 GCA_028291345.1 Rhodospirillales bacterium
AAACGCCAAGGCGCCAAGAACAAGAATTTATCTGCAGATTACGCAAATTATGAGTTCTCGCTGCGCGGCTTTCCGCCGTCTAACCCAGTATATCCGGATTTGAGCTGGGTTAATCTGCGGATAAACCCGATTTACTTGGCGTCTTGGCGCCTTGGCGGTTCAACTAAACTCTCAATCCGCCGCCGAATCCGAAATCGAACTCCGGATCGCCGGTATATTCAGCGGCCGGGCGAAGAACAGCACGCCGTACCAGGTGCGCTCCAGATTTGGGTCGTGACGGTCGACCTGGGCGATGCGGTGGATTTCGCGGCGCAGATCCTCCGTCAGACGGCGCACCTGGACCACGGCGGCGTCGGTCAGGCGGACGAAGTCGGACATAGTCAGCGCATCGTCGGCATTCTCAATATCGACGAAGCTCTGCCGCGCCTCGAAATGCTTGGCGACCGGGCCTTCCTTGCGCCATGACACCATGCGGGTGGTCAGCACGCGGATGCGGCCGCCGCTCAGTACGTCGATCAGCCCCAGCCGCACCAGCGTCTGCAATTCGGCCTGCATCGTCTGGTGGGAAATCCTGAGCTCGCGCTCGCACTCCTCCGCCGGCCAGCCGTTCAGCAGCGAGAAGAAGATGAAGAAGAGCCGCGGGTCCTTGCCCAGCGCCCGCTCCTGCGAAGGGGTGAATCGGTCCGCCTTACCCGAATGGCTGCGCGCGGTCATCTCCACAAGCTCGAACAGCTCGATCTTGGCCAGGTCGCACAGATCCTCCAGCCGCCGGGTGGTCAGCCCGTCCCCCGCCAGCCAGCGCTTCACTGTCGCCAGGCCCACGCCCAAACGTGCCGCAATGTCCCGTTGCCGCAGCCCCTGCGCCTTCAGATGCAGCTTGAGATTATCCATCAGCAGCGGAAACTGCCGATCCTGGAAAAAAGGCATTGTACAACCCGTTCAAGCGAGGGCTTACCAAATGAGATTATTGACACAATGAAATGAGCCATCAAGAAAAACTTTCTTGGCACCGCTCCGCACCTCCGGCACAAGGCTTCCAGAACATGACTGACCGCCCGATCAGTCTAATCGGACGCCCAGCGACATCGTGGAGGAAACCATGGCAATCAAGAATCCCATCGCAACGGCGGATCAGGCCGCGATCGAAAGGCGTGCCTTCGAGGTCCTGGGCCACCCGCTGGTCAAGAAAACCGTCGCCGAGATTCGGAAGGCTTGGCCGGAAATGGTGAAGCCCAGCCCTGAAATGATGAAGGCGTTCGAATGGGCCTTCGAGGAGGTGGTCTATGCCGCCGTCATCTGGTCGCTGAACACCGACAAGGAGCGGCCGAAGGTCATCACCATCACCCGCCTGCCGCACAAGCTCGGCAATCTCGACATCCCCGGCTCGCGCTGGGGCCTCGACAATCCCGACTCCGTCTATCGGGTAATCCCAATCTCGGGCGACGAGCGCTATGTCATCCGCGGCAAGGTCGCCAAGAACCGGCTGACCGAGAATTACTTCAGCCTGTGGGACACGACCATGAATTCGGTCGCTGTGCTGAACGGCAAGGATCTGGTGCTGGAGGCCGACGGCAACTTCACCTGCACGGTCGACAGCGCCCCAGCCAACGGCCGCGTCAATCACATACAGTCAACCGCGGCCGCACATGAATTCTATATCCGCGACGTCGTCATGGATTGGTCGAAGGAGATGATCAACGAACTGTCCGTCGAACGGCTGGGCCCGCCGCCGAAGAAGGCCCCGCTCACCGACGACGAGCAGGCGGAACTGACGGCGTCCTTCCTGAATCGTTATTATACCAGCACTGCGCGCTGGAACGATCAGGCCTTGAAGAAGCCGGTCAACGGTTTCGACTTCACCATCGACCGCGACACCGATGGCGCGCAGCGCAGCCAGATCTACATACTGGGCCATTTTAAGGTGGCCGACGACGAGGCGCTGATCGTCAATCTGCGCACCGGCGGCGCGGAATATTTCATTGTGCCGATCACCAACTGGTGGGGCACGACTAACGCCGTCAACACCCGCACCGCCAGCATGAACAAGGCCCAATCCGTCGCCGATAAGGATGGCACCTACACCTTCGTCGTCTCAGCCAAGGACCCCGGCGTGCATAACTGGGTCGATCCCTGCGACATGCACGAGGGTATCCTGACCCTGCGCTGGGCCGAATTCCCCGGCGGTGTCCCGGGTCAGGACCTGGGCGCGACCAGCAAGGTGGTCAAGCCTGCCGACCTCAAATCCGAACTGCCGCCCGAGACCAAATTCGTGACGCCGGAAGAACGGAAGACACAACAGGCCGAGCGCGAGGCGAATTATGCGTGGCGGTTGCAGGAGCATTGATCGCAACACGCGTTTCCGCTCTTACCTCGTCATGACCAGGCTTGACCCGGTCACCCACGCTCTTCAGCGAACGCAGCCATAAGACGTAGATGCGCGGGGCAGGCCCGCGCATGACGAGAATGTAGTAACATGTCACTTTTCAGGACTTCCCCATGACCGCCTCCACCGCCCCCGTCTGGCTTATCACCGGCTGCTCTACCGGCATCGGCCGCGAGATCGCCATCGCCGCGTTGGAGAAGAAATACCGCGTCGTGCTGACCGCCCGCGATCCCGGCACAGTCGAGGATCTGCGCGCCCAATATCCCGGCCAGGCCATCGCTGTCGCGCTGGACGTCACCAAGCCCGAGCAGATCGCCAGTGTGATTGCCGAGGGCAATACCGCGTTCGGCCAGATCGATGTCATGGTGAATAATGCGGGCTATGGCTATCTGGCAGCGATCGAGGAAGGCGACGAGGACGAGGTTCGCGCCATGTTCGAGACCAATTTCTGGGGCCCGATGAAGCTGATCCGCGCGATCCTGCCAGAGATGCGTAAGCGGCGCAGCGGCTATATTATCAATATCTCGTCCCAGGCCGGGCTGATGTCCAACCCCGGCACCGCCTTCTATAGCGCGTCCAAATTCGCCATGGAGGGCATGACCGAAGGCCTGTCACGCGAAGTGAAGCCCTTCGGCATCCGCGTCACCGCCGTCGAACCCGGCCCCTTCCGCACCGACTGGTCCGGCCGTTCGATGAAGCAGGTCGCCGATCCAATCCCGGACTATGCCGAGCATGTCGGCTCCCGGCGCGCCTTCATCGCCTCCATGCATGGCAAGCTGCCCGGCGACCCTAAGCGCGCCGGTCAGGCCATCGTAGCCCTATACGACATCGCCGAGCCGCCGCTGCAATTGCTGCTGGGCAAAGTGCTTTATGACAGCTATCGCACCAAGCTGGACGGAGTGATCGCCTCGCTGAAGGAATGGGAAGCAGTGACCCTGGCGACGGATTTTCCGTCGGGGCAATAGCGTCCTGGTGTCGCCGCTTTCCTCACGGAACGGCGATGCCGACGCGTGTCCGGGCTGTTGGCCACGCTTTCCGTAGGATGCTCGAAGACCCGAGGGCGCGTCTTATGAAAGAGACAGTTACAAAGCCGCAACCGGCTTCGGCGGGATGTAGCGGAAATTATCGGCATAGCTGCGCGGGCGCACACGGTGCGGTTTGGGCAGTTCCACGGAATAATGAAACCCTTCCCGCTCGGCGAAGGCAACGGCTTCTTCCTTGGTGGTAAAGCTCAGCTTGACCTGATTCAGCGTGTCGCCCGACGCCGTCCAGCCCATCAGCGGTTCGGGGCGGCGTGCGGTTTCCGGCTCATATTCCAGCAGCCAGCAATTGGTCTTGGCCCGGCCCGACTGCATGGAGCTTTTCGGCGGCTGATAGATGCGGCAATGGATCTTGGCGGGTCCTGAGCTCTTTGCGAGTTCGGGGTGGGGCGTCATTGCAGATCTTCCTTGTGACTAAGGCCGTCTTATCGTGGTCGGGGAGCCCGGATTCGAACCGGGGGCCTCCTGCTCCCAAAGCAGGCGCGCTACCAGACTGCGCCACACCCCGAAACCACGAGGGACGGAATACACGAAGCACCGGCACGGGACAAGGCGAGCAGCGCCCATCAGCTACCGAACCGGCTCCGCATCCAGGCGAATCTCATAAAGATGCGACCAATCCTTGCCGGTGATGAACAGCCGGTCGCCGGCCTTGTCATAGGCGATGCCGTTGGGAACGTCATCGGCGTTGGCTTTATTCCGCGCCTCGGGCAGCAGACCGACATCGATCCAGCCTTTGACCTTGCCCGTTGCCGGATCGATCCGCGCGATGCGGTTGGTCAGCCAGATATTCGCCAATATTTCACCCTTGACCCATTCCAGCTCGTTCAGGTTCTTGACCGGCCGTCCCTCGGCCATCACTTGCAGCCGCCTCGTCTCCGCCAGGGTCACCGGATCGAGAAAATGCAGGATCGATGTCCCGTCGCTTTTGATGAGGCTTTCGCCATTCTGAGTTAGCGCCCAACCCTCGCCGGCATAACTGAATTGGCCGATTTCGCTGAAATCCTTGAGGTTCCAGCGAAAACCTACATGGTCCTGCCAGGTTAAGCTGATGATCTCACCGTTCCAATTGACGATCCCTTCGCCAAACAGAGAAGGCAGGATGGCACGGGACTGAAGCACGGCGCCATCCTCGAGACGGACCTTCCGGATCGTCGATTGGCCGACCTGTCCTGTGCTCTCGTACAAGAAGCCGTCCAGAAAAAACAAGCCCTCGGTATAGGCATGGCGGTCGTGCGGATAGGCATGCAAGACGCGATAACCATAATTCGGAAGCTCGGCGCCGGTCTCCGACGAAGCCAGCGCCATACCCAGAGCCAAACCGCACAGATAGACCGCTGATCTCATGGCTAAGGAAGGTGCTCACGGAGGGAGTGAACCGTCTGTCTATCCCAAGCGAGCCCACGCGGAAATGGCCGTAAAAGAAGACGCGTCTTGCCCTCCGCGCGATAGAGCCTAGATTTCGATAACTGAAACAAACGGGACTCGGCTCACCGCTGATGGAGTTCACCGGGGAATATCGCTTCAACGCGTCGGCCATGGATGTCTGGCTGGCGCTCAACGACACCGAGGTGCTGATGCGCACGATCCCCGGCTGCGACGCCATGGAGCGGATCACGGCGACGGACTATGCCGGCCATCTGAAGGTGGATCTCGGCCTGTTCAACGCGGGCTTCAAGGGAACGATCAAGCTCTCGGAACTTGACCCGCCGACCAGCTATCGCATCAGCGTCGAGGCGTATGGAGCGATCGCCGGCAGCGCGTCGGGCAGCGCGAAAGTGAAACTGGTCGACCTGCCAGGCGGCGCAGTGCTGCATTACGAGGCGGAGACCGCCATCGGCGGTCGGCTGGCCAAGCTCGGCATCAAGCTGATGCATGGCACCGCGACCCGCTATGCCGACAAGTTCTTCGCCCGCTTCGCCGAGGCGATGAATGAGCGCCACAGCGCAATGCTCACTGCCGCGGAGATGGAAAGGCCGCCGCCGGGCTGACACTCACTATACAATCGCTGTCCGGCCGAAAAATGTAAGGGGAGAAGAACAATGGATGTTGGAATTTGCCTGCCCTATTCTGAGCCGGGGATCACCCGCCAGACGCTGATCGACTGGTGCCGCGCGATCGAGGACAGCCCGCTGACCAGCGTGTCCTGCGGGGAGAGGATTTCCGGCCCGCACGCTATGGAAATGCGCGCCATGATGGCTGGCGCCGCCCTGCTGACCGAGCGGGTACGGATCGTCACAACACTCTATATCCTGCCAATGCACAATGCGGTCTGGGCGGCCAAGGAGATTGCGACGCTCGACATCCTGTCGAAGGGACGTCTCGACGTCGTGGTCGGCACCGGCGGCCGGCCGAACGACTATCAGGCGGTGGGCGCGGACTTTGCAACGCGCAACCAGCGCCTTCCGGGCCAGGTGGCGAAGATGCGCTCGATCTGGGCCGGTGAGCCGCCCTTCGAAGGTTCCGAGATTATCGGTCCCCGACCCTATCAGCCGGGAGGCCCACGCGTGATCGGCGGCTTCGCCGGTCCCAAGGCCATTGCCCAATCTGCCGCCTGGGCCAATGGACTCTATGGCTTTTCCATTCCCGGCCAGGCCGGCGAGATCAAGGAGAAGATGGGCTGGTTCGAAGATGGCTGGAAAGCCGCTGGCCGCAAAGGCAAGCCGCACAAGATCGGCGGGTTCTGGTATTCGCTGGCCGACAACGCCCAACAGGGTCTGCACCACTATGTCTATGAATATCTGCGAATCGCCGGCCACGACTTCGCAACCCAGATCGCCGATAGCATGACACAACATTCGCCCGACCTGATCCTGCAGACGATGCGCGCGATGAAGGAAACCGGCATCGACGAGTTGTTCATGGTCCCCGCTTCCGCCGACGTCACCGAAGTCACCCGCTTGGCCGAGCTGGTCGCAAAAATCTGAGGTGAGCGGCATGTTGTTAAAACTGATGATGAGCCCGGCCGGCCTTGCGTGGGACCGTTTCCTGGTTCGCTGGACAGGAAAATCGCCGCTCTGCAACGTCTTCGCCAAGATGGGCGGCTTCCCGCCGAGGCCGGCTTTGCTTCTGGTGGTCAAGGGCCGCAAGAGCGGCAAGGACCGCGCCTCCGCCCTGCCCTATTTCGAGGCGCACGGCCGCCTGTTCGTGGTCGGCTCGCGCGGCGGCGGCCCGATCGACCCGCAATGGGTCACCAACCTGCGCGCTAACCCGAACGCCACGATCTATATCGACCGCAAGGCCCGCCGTGTGAAAGCGCGGATCGCCGCCGGCGAAGAGCGGGCGCCGCTATGGAAAGAGCTGGGCAAGATGCTCCCCACCTATGTCCACTATCAGACGCTGACCACGCGCGAGATACCGCTGGTGATTTTGGAATAGCTCAAAGAATAGTGGAAGTCAGGCGACGGCTGGTATTTCCGGCTGTTCCCGCTCAGCCGCCTGCATCCCGTAAAGCCGGCTATATAGCCCGCCATTGCGCATCAGCTCGGCATGGCTTCCGCTTTCGACGACGCGGCCGCGATCCATCACATAGATCAGGTCGGCGCCGACCACCGTCGACAGGCGATGGGCGATGACGAGCACGGTACGGCCTTCGCCCAGGATGCTCAGCGCCTCCTGAACGATGCGTTCGGATTCGGCGTCCAGCGCCGAGGTCGCCTCGTCCAGCAGGAGGATGGGGGCGCCGCGCAGCAGAGCGCGGGCGATTGCGATGCGCTGGCGCTGGCCGCCCGACAGCTTGACGCCGTTCTCGCCAACGCGGGTGGCGTAGCCTTCGGGGAGGTTGCGGATAAATTCGGCGGCGGCGGCGCCCTCAGCTGCGCCGATGATCTCGGCCTCGCTGGCCCCGGGCCGGCCATAGGCGATGTTCGACAGGATCGTGTCGTCGAACAAGGCGACTTCCTGGCTGACCAGCGCCATTTGGCTGCGCAGGCTTTGCGCCGTCACGCTGCGCACGTCCTGGCCGTCGATCAGCACGGCTCCGCCATCAGGATCGGCATCGTAGAAGCGCGGGATGAGGCTCAGCACCGTCGACTTGCCGGCGCCCGACGGTCCGACCAGCGCCACGGTCTTGCCGGCAGGCACGTCGATGGTCACCCCCTCCAGTGCCGGCTTTCCTGTGCGGTATGAGAAACGCACATCCTGAAGCCGGATGGTCGGCGTCGTGATGGTGAGCGGGACAGCGCCGGGCCGGTCGCGAATTGCCGGCCGGTCGTCCAGCACCGCGAATAGCCGATCCGCCGCCGACAGGCCGCGCTGCATCACCGCGCTGGTCTTCGCCAGCCGCTTGATCGGCTCGTAGGCCGACAGGAAGGCGAAGATGAAGGCCATCAATGCACCCGTCGTCGTGCGGCCGGCGATCACCTCGCTTCCGCCATAGACGATCAGGCCGCAGACCGGAATCGCACCAAGCAGCTCGTTGATCGGTTCGGAGATCGCCGAAATGCGGAAACCCTTATGGGCAAGCACGAAAAGCCGCTGGATCGTGTCGCCGACCCGCTTTTTCTCATAACCTTCCATGCCATAGGCTTTGATATGGCGGACATTCTGGAAGGTCTGGTTTAGCAGATGGGCGAACTGCCCGCGCTCGACCTGGGTGGAATTCGAGACTCGACGCATCCGCTTGCCACGCCCCCCGACCCACAGCCCGGCCAGCGGGAACACGATGACACTGAATATCGACAGCCGCCAATCCATCCAGAACATGATGCCGATCAGCCCCACCAGCCTTAGCGTGTTCGTGCCGGAATTGGTCATTGCTTCGACGATGGCGTAGCGCATCTCCTCGACATCGTTGGTCAGGCGCGAGATCAGCTCGCCCGCCGGATGTTCGTGGAAGAACGCCAGATCGGCATCGATCAGATGGGCCAGGCTGTGACGCTGGATATCGGTGACGACGCCCTGCCCGATCCGATTCAGGATGATGCTGGAGCCATAGGCAGCCAGCCCGCCCAGCAGAAATACGACGAAGACGACGCCAGCGATCGGCAGTATCCAATCCGCCTGCTTCTTGGCGAAAATCTCGTCGAAGATATAGCGGATCAGAACCGCCTTGCCCGACGTGGTGGCGGAGGCCACGATCATCAGCAGGACGGCGAGCGCCAATTGCCGGCCATGCGGCGCAAGATATGTGCGCAGCAGGCGTTTCAGCAAATGAAGCGAATGACTTTGACGAACGGTTTGGCTCAAGGCTTTTTCGATAAGGCTTTTCGATAAAGGGGGCGTCGGCCTCATACGGTCCCGCGCCCTGGCATCGGCGAAATCTGTCTAGCATAGTGCCGACGAACGCACAAAAACTCTGGGACCTAATGACGATGACCGCACCTGCCGAAACAAGATGGCATCCCAAGATCGGACTGGTCCTGGGCGGCGGTGTGGCGCGCGGCTTTGCCCATATCGGCGCGCTGCGCGCGCTGACCAAGCATGGCATCGTGCCGGACATCGTTATCGGCACCTCGATCGGCGCGGTGGTCGGCGCGGCCTATCTGGCGGGCAAGCTCGACGTCATGGAGGATTGGGCACGGTCGCTCAACCGCTTCCGGATCATGTCCTATCTCGATTTCAGGGTTTCGGCCGGTCTCATCAACGGCAACCGGCTTGTCGCTGCCCTGCATGAACATTTGGGCGACATCAAAATCGAGGATCTCGGCCGGCCGTTCATCGCGGTTGCGGCCGACCTGGCGACGGGGCACGAAGTCTGGTTGCGGCAGGGTCCGCTGGTCGATGCGCTGCGCGCCTCATTCTCGCTGCCGGGCATTTTCCCACCGGTGATGCAGGATCATCGCTGGCTGGTCGACGGGGCGCTGGTCAATCCGGTGCCGGTCTCGCCCGCCGTCGCGATGGGCGCGCAGATGACGATCGCGGTCAATCTCAATGCTGACATCATCGGCATGGCGCGCCGTCCCGGCGCCAAGATCCAGACCGTCGCCGGATTCGATCTGCTGGATGAACCACACGAGGCTGCGGAAGAGGCGCGCCGTACGCCCCTGCTCCGGCGCTTCTTCAAACGCGAGCCCGATCATCCCAGCCTGTTTGGGGTGATGTTCTCTTCATTAAACATTTTGCAGGACCGGATCGCCCGCTCCCGCCTCGCCGGCGATCCACCGGACGTCGTTATCGATCCGCGTATCGGGCATATCGGCATGGCGGAATTCGACCGCGCCGCCGAATTGATCGAGGAGGGCGCATCGGCGGTCGAGCGTAGGCTGCCGCAGATTCGCGACGCGCTAATGGTGCTGACACAGTCGCTCCCGCGATCCGATCCGGACTGAGCGCTACCAGAGAAGTTTGGGGATCGTGAAGTCGGGTGTTGCGCCATAATGGACGCATAGCTTCAACAGCCCGTCCGGCTTGGCTAGATCGGGTGCATGGATCCCGGCCTCGACAAAGGCGGTCAGGCAGCCGGCGCGGCGACCACCGGCGATGTCGTGCTCAAGAGAGTCGCCAACCGCGATAACTCGGTTCATCGGCAGGCCGAGCAACGCGGCCGCCCGCGCATAAACCTCGGGATACGGCTTGCCCAGATAACGAACGACGCCGCCGATAGTCTCATAATAAGCCGCCAACGCACCAGGTCCTTCGATAAAACCGGTGGCGGCTACGCCAACACGGTCCGGATTAGCGCAGACCAGCGGCAGACCGCGCGCCGCCGCGCGCTCGAGGACCCCGATATAGTCGGCGGCAAGCGACTTTTCAGGCGCCGTGGAACTGCCGAGCAGAACGAAGTCGGCCGTCTCGACGCTGTCGGCGGCACGGTAGTCCAGCCCATTGATCAGTGTGTCGTCCCGCGCGATCAGCAGGACCGACTTGCCCAGACCCCCGAAAAAGGAGTCGCGTCGATCCCGCAGCATTTCGTTGACGATCTCGCCCGATGTCACCATCCCGGCGAATAGGGCTGGGTCGTAACCCAGCGCGATCAGGCGCTCCCGCGAATCAGAAGAGAAGCGGGCCGAATTCGAAAGCACGACCAAACGCTTGCCGGCGGCCGCCATGGCATTCACCGCATCGATTGCGCCGGCCGGCGCCTTGGCGCCATCATGCAGAACGCCCCATTGATCGAGGAGCGCCCCGTCAAAACGATCGGCAACGGCCGACAGGCCCGTTAGCCTAACCGGCTGCGAGCCATTCTTTTCTTGCACCATGTCGAGATCGGTCCTGTCTTTGATATGCCGCTGGGCAGCGGCTTGCCAATCCGCTATTCGCAGGCGAGCAAATGCAGGCTGAAGAGCCGATCGCTGTCGGTCCAAACCGCGCGATGCGACCAGCCGGCGCTTGCCGCCAGGCAGCGAAATTGATCGACATCGTACTTGTAAGAGTTTTCGGTGTGAATTGTCTCGTCCGCGGCAAAATCGAAAGCCCGCCCTGCCACATTCACTGACTGCGCCCTACGGCTGATAAGATGCATCTCGATACGGCCCTGCTCCGGCTCATAGAATGCGCTATGGCCGAACTGCGACAGATCGAAATCGCCGTCGAGCTCCCGATTGATCCTGGTCAGCAAATTGAGATTGAAGTCGGCGGTCACGCCCGCTGCGTCGTTATATGCGGCATTCAGTACGGCGATGTCCTTGCGCAGGTCGACGCCGATGAGCATCAGGCCGGTCGTGCCGAGCATCCGCCGCACCTGGGACAGAAACTGAACGGCCTGAGGCGGCGTGAAATTCCCGATCGTCGAGCCCGGGAAAAAGCCCAGCCAGTGCGCGACTCCCATCGCTACCGACGGCAGATTGAACGGCTTGGTATAGTCGGCGCAGACTGGCGCGATCTGGATCTTCGGATAATCGGCAGCCAGCTCGGACGTCACTTCGACCAGACGGGCCCGGCTGATCTCGACCGGAACATAGGCGGCTGGTGCGTCGAGACGATCCAGCAACGCGCGGGTCTTCACCCCCGCCCCGCTTCCGAATTCCAATACGGCCCGGCCCGGCCCGGCGAGACCGGCGATTTCAGATACAACGTCAGCGAGCAGCTTTTTCTCGGTACGGGTCGGGTAATATTCAGGCGTAAGGCAAATCTCCTCGAACAGCCGCGATCCCTCGCGGTCGTAGAAGAATTTGGCCGGAATGGTCTTCTGATGCTGGGCTAGACCCGCCCATACGCTCGCGCGAAATTCTGCGACGCTGGGTGAAAGATCAATCAGCGCCGCAAGTTGGCTGTTGTTCTGGCTCACATATCCTCCGCAAGTCGCAATCCACTGACCTGCCAACGCGCGGCTGGCGGGAAAAAGTTTCTGTAGGTCGGGCGGCTATGATCCCGCGGAGTCGCCCATGACGATCCACGTAGTACCATCTGGCCGGACATGAACTTGCCGTTATATTCTCCCACCGCGCCCGGCGCGATTCGAAAACCGGGATAGGGCGAATAGGCGCTGGACGTCCATTCCCAAACGCAACCGATGCCCATTTGCTCGACGCCATGCAAGGCAGCGGCGGCTTCCCACTCGAATTCTGTCGGCAATCGCCGACCCCGCCATGCAGCGTAGGCCCAGGCTTCGTAGTGGCTGATATGCTGGACCGGCTCCGTCGGCTCCAACGATCCCTCACCATCTAGCCGGAAAACGCGCCAGCCATCGTCCCACAGGGTCCAATAGAGTGGCGCCACCCAGCCTTCGCGCTGCACCGCCGCCCATCCGTCCGACAGCCAGAACTCCGGTCGGCGATACCCGTCGGCTTCGATGAATTCGAGATACTCGCCGCACGTCACGGGCTGCGTCGCAACCCGACAGCTCTGCAGATAATGCCGATGGCGCGGCCACTCATTATCGAAAGCAAATCCATCAGACCCGGCGCCCGCCTCATAGATGCCGGGCGGCAACTCGACCCAACCCGCGGCACCCGAGTTCGGTGCCGGCCGCTCGGGACCGGCTTGATAGGCAGGGCGCGTGGGATTGAGCCCGAACGCATGCTTGATATCCGTTAGCAGCAGTTCCTGATGCTGCTGCTCATGGTGCAGGCCCAACGCGATCAGATCTGTCAGCGCATCGGGCGTGGTTTGGCCGTCGATCAGTTTCGCCATCGCCCGGTCGACATGCACCCGGTAGCGGTCGATCGTTTCGGTAGTCGGCCGGGTCAGCAGTCCGCGCTCAGGGCGCGGGTGACGCGAACCAACAGCCTCATAATAGGAGTTGAACAAATAGCCGAAGGCTGGATCGAACGGGACATATCCGGCCTGTTGGCTGAGCACGAAGGTTTCGAAGAACCAGGTCGTATGCGCCCGGTGCCATTTAGTCGGGCTGCAATCCGGCATGGATTGCACCTGTTGATCCTCTGGCGAGAGAGGCGCGGCGCGCGCTTCGGTCTCGGCCCGCACAGCGCGATAACTGTACGACAAGCCATCCTGAGCCGTGGCGATTGGTCGATCGGACTGCTGTGATTGGTTCATGTGGCACTCATGTACGTGCGAAGACAGGAGTTTCAACAGGCTGATAAATTCAGACTGGCGTATAACGGTCGTCGTCAAGCTCAGGTTCCAGCTCGACAAATATGATCATAACATGAACATACTAAGATTTCCACAAATATGGGTGGATAGGGCCGCCGCAACGCTCCATTAAACGACGGAATTGTTGAACCCTGGACTGGTGGTCATTAGGGTAACGGACTTGCCAAAAGGGGCATGGGTCCGCGTCTTGACAAGGCTGAAAGTCCATAATGGTTGCTGATGCGGGCATCCTACCCGAGCCACCCAAACGCGACCTGCTTTTTCTCACCCAGCGCATCCCCTACCCGCCGAACAAGGGGGAGAAAATCCGGCACTATCAGTTCCTCAAGCATCTGGCGAAGAGCTATAATGTTCATTTGGGGTGCCTGGTGGACGATCCGAGCGACTGGGATCATATCGACACCGTCAAAGCCCTCTGCGCCGATGCCCACTTCGCGCAGCTCGACAGGCGTTGGGACGTTCTTTCCCATTTGAGCGCCCTTGCCGGCGGCAATGCACTCAGCGTCGCGCTCTATCAAAACCGTGAGCTGGCGCGGTGGGCTTCGCGTGTCCTGGATAGCGTGCGGCCGGAAGTCGTTTTCGTCGCTTCGTCCAACATGGCGCCTTATGTACTGGAACATGCCAGGCGCGGCGGCAAACATATTTTCGATCTTGTCGATGTTGATTCCGAGAAATGGCGCGCCTATTCGGATAGAGCTTCCGGCGGCATGAAGTGGATCTATCGGCGCGAAGCCCGAATGGTCCTGAATCTCGAACGGCGTATCGCGCGGGAAGGCGATTATTGCACCTTCGTCTCCGAGGTGGAGGCGAAGATGTTCCGAAGCCTGATGCCAGATAGGGCCGAAGCGATCGTCGGCATCTCGAATGGCGTGGATTCGGCCTATTTTGACCCGAGCGAAGATTTCGCCGCGCCATTTGACGCGACGTTACCGAGCTTTGTTTTCACCGGAACAATGGATTATGTTCCGAACGTTGATGCGGTCATCTGGTTTGCCCAGGATATTCTGCCGATCATCCGCCGAACCTTACCGCAAGCACAATTCTACATCGTCGGGTCGAGCCCCGCGTCGGCGGTCCAGGTCCTGACGCAGATCGATGGCATCCATGTCACCGGACGCGTGGCGGATGTGAGGCCCTACCTGGCCCACGCCACCGCCGCCGTCGCGCCCATGCGCATCGCGCGGGGTATCCAGAACAAGGTGCTTGAAGCGATGGCGATGGCGAAGCCGGTGATCGTCACGTCGGATGCGCTGCAGGGGATAGACGCGGTTCACGAAGCGGAACTGCTGCTCGCCGACGACGTCCAGGCATTCGCACTTGCGGCCTGTCGTCTGGCCACGGACTCGTTGGAAGCTTGGAGAATCGGAACGGCGGCACGCCAACGCGTCGTCGGGCAATTCAGTTGGGAGGGCCAGTTGCGCGGCCTTGACGCTCTCCTTACATAGCGAGGCGCGCTGTTCCCGTGCTTCGTGGAAATTTAGAGGTAATCATAGTAGGGTGATCTATTGTGATTGCATGGGCCGTATAGCTCATGCTCGCGGGACAAAAACCGAAATGATCACCGAGTCACTCTTTCTCATAAGCTATCTGATCCTCCTGCCGATCGCCTTCATGTTTCCGTTCGGCGGAGCGCTTGCTTATGAGTGGCTGCAATATATGCCGCCGAACTCGGTCTATAACGCCGGTGCGTTCAGCAATTTGTCGCTGGTCATGGGCGCGGTCGCGATCATACTTTGGCTGTTCCGCGATAAAAAGACGATGCCCAAGCCGACTTGGCTGTTTGCGGTATTTGTTATTTACGCCATTTGGCTCCAGATCACCGAGCTGGTTTCGATCGTTCCCAACGGCGGCGGCTATGCCCAATGGGACCGTTCATACAAGACGCTGGGCTTTACTCTGATCCTCAGCATCATGGCGCGGACCCAGCAGCGTATCGAGGCTTTCCTCTGGATCGTTTGCCTGTCGATCGGCAATTTTGTCATTATAGGGGCAATCAAGACCGTAATCAGCGGCGGCGGCGGTAATACAGTTATCGGCGCCGACGGCAATATTCTCGGCGAACGCGTGTCGTTCGCCATCGCCGTTACAACGATTATTCCCCTGATCCGCTATCTACGGGATTACGCGACGATCATACAGCTCACCCGGAAGGCCAAGATCGGTCTCGACATCTTCACTGTCCTTTGCGTACTCGCCACCGTCGGCACGCAGGCTCGAACCGGCTTTGTGTCGCTTGGTGTTTTATCGGTATTTTACTTCTTCAAATCCAAACGCAAGCTGACATTTGTGATGGTCCTGCCGATTTTGGCGGGGATGATCTTCCTGGTGGCGCCTGCCGGATATTTCACGCGCATGAATACGATATCCGACTCCACGGAATCGTCATCAGCCGGTCGCATCGATTCGTGGGCGTGGGGTTGGAAATTTGCTGCCGACCACCCGATCACGGGCGGCGGCTATCACACCTTCCTGCTGCACCAGACGGGAACCTTCGACAACCCGATGTATCTCGAAGCGCATAACATTCTTTTCGAGACCTTGGCCGATCATGGCTTCGTCGGGTTGGGACTGTTTCTACTTCTGATCATGGGCATGATCTTCAACTGCCAGACCATGAGCAAGCGTGCAAAAAAAATTCCGGAATTGGCCTGGGCTATCAATCTGGGTGGCATGCTGCAGCTTGCTATGTGGACATTCCTGGCCGGCTCGCAGTTCTTGTCCGACGCGACGCAAAGTATGCCCTATGAGCTTTGCGCGCTGAGTCTTGCTGCTCGTGGTATTGTTGAACGGCGGCTGGCCACCGAGCCGAAAGAAGCCTTTAGGACCAACCTCGGCATGGCGAAGAAACCGGCCGCGTCCGCAGTGGTCCCAGATCTTGCTCCCAGCCCCGTCGTCGGCAGGACAGGTCCACGGGTAGTGACCGCCAATGTGCGCCACACATGATTCCTTGCGTTTCCCGCCAGTGTTACAATTATCGGCTGGGCATTAGAGAAGGCCATGGTGGCAAATTTGATTTGGACGTCAATTCTGTATTTTTCCACATCCACCATTATGTTCATCGCCTATCGCACTTTCGTCAACCACCGGAAGGCCGAAAACAAGCGCAGGACGTCGGACGTCGTATTCAAGACGCAAGCGCAAGCGAAAGCACGGGACATGGCGCCGATAAGCGCCCTGCGACCGGTAGCGCGCAGGCCCGCAGTGATCGGCGATATGAAGGCGCCGGTTGCCCGGTAAGCCTCTCGCAGTTCGCGAAAATACCTGGCCGTCCTTGTTAGACTGAACTTCCCCTTATCGACATCGACAAGTTATT
>JAQGIF010000037.1 GCA_028291345.1 Rhodospirillales bacterium
CCCACGATGAGCTGCTGACGGCCGTGTGGCCTGACGTCCACGTCCAGCCGGAAGTCCTGAAAACCCACATCCTTGCGATTAGAACCGCGCTCGGAGACGACAGCTCCAGCCCGAAATTCATCGAAACGCAGCGAGGTCGAGGCTACCGCTTCATCGGGCAAATGACCGGGCTCGCTTTACCGGAGGCGAAGCCCGAGGCAGCCCTCGACCTTGGGATCTTCGCCGGGCGAGCCGAACCGATGCGGGAACTCCTGGCACTCTATGAGCAGGTGTTGTCCGGCGAACCACGCGCCGTATTCATCAGCGGTGAGCCTGGGATCGGCAAGACAACGTTGATCGAACAGTTCCTCGTCCGCGCCCGTGGCCGTCTCGATCTCGCCGAGGCGCAAGGGCACTGTACCGAGGGCTTCGCCGGACCGGAGCCGTATTGCCCGATATTCGAGGCGCTCCGGGGGCTGTCCAAGACGGCCTATCGCAATAGGGTGGTTCGGGCTCTCGTGGAGCTGGCGCCCTCTTGGGCGTCCGAATTGCCCGATCTGAGCTCTCCTGGCCAAGGGGCGGCGGGCCGACAGGTCGGGCCCGAAGAACGAAGCCGAATGGTGCGTCAAGCCTGCACCCTGTTCGAGGCGCTCGCGACCGAGCATCCGTTGGTCCTTGTCCTCGAGGATCTCCATTGGGCGGACTTTGCGACGATCGATTTCATCTCGGCGCTATGCCGGCGTCGGTCATCGGCGAAGCTCATGCTGATCGGGAGCTATCGGCCTGAAAATCTGAGGGCTGCTCGCCATCCGTTGAAACAAATGGCCCAAGACCTTGCCTTGCACAATTACTGTAGCGAGATCGAGCTTGCCCCTCTTTCGACACCTGCGATCTCCGAGGTGCTGTCAGGTAACGCCGAGAGCGAACCAGTCTCGGCAGAGTTCACACGGTTCATCAAGGAGCGCACTGGCGGCAATCCGCTTTTCATGCGGGTTACCCTGGACTATCTGCTGGAGCGAGGTGATATCGCGCGTACAGCGCAGGGTTGGCGCCTTCTTATATTAGTCGACAGGTTGGCCCCCGAGCCGCCCCCCACTCTCGCTCGCGCGATCGAATTAAGGATCGAAGGGATGACCGATGAGCAGCGGCGGGTGCTCGTGGTTGCAAGCGTGGCGGGCGAGCATTTCGATCCCATCACTTTGGCCAGTGTTGCGGAGATGGACGAGGAGGCATTCGAAGCCTCCTGCGAAAACCTCACCCCATCCACAATTCGCCGGGGCGAGCTACTGATCCTTCCTACCAATCAACTTGTTCGCAGCTATACCTTCACGCACGCGGTCTATCGACAAGCCCTGTACGATCGGATCGGGCCGGTGCACCGGGCGCATCTGCACCGCAAGATTGGCGAGCGATTAGAGGAGATTTACCCGCCCGACCAACGCGGCGATCTGGCTGTCCGGCTAGCGCAACATTTTGCCTCCGCGCGGGAATGGCCAAAGGCGCTGAACTATCTCCGCTCCGCCCTGCGTATCGCAAACAACCGCTTTGCGCACCGTGACGCGTTGGCCATTCTCGACCGCGCCTCCGAGTTGGCCGCCAACCTGGCCGACAGCGCCAGAATTCCGGCGGAAATCGAGCTTCTGATGTGGCGTGCCGCCACGCAGGCACTGGCGAATGATCCTCAAGCCAGAGAAAGCTACGTCCAGCTCGCGGCAAAAGCCGGCGAACATGGCGATATCGATACGCAGTGCCGGGCGCTCCTCGGCGTGGCTGCCCGTGCCATTTCGTACGACCTCGCCTACGGCCTCAAAATCCTCGACGAAGTACTGACGCTTTCTGAGAGGCAAGCCGACCCGATCCAACGAGACCTCACACAAATCATGATCTATGCAGAACGTGCGAGATTTGGCTGGAAGCGCGAAGACAACCAAAAATGCGAAGCCTTGCTTGATCACGTCAGAAGGCATGGCGATCCCCCGACGATTGCATGGGCGGAAGCCAACTTCGGACTGTTGTGCCTCCTTTCGACACGCTATCAGGAGGCCCATGATCTCCTAAATCATGCCTATCGCGTGCTGAGCGAAACGCCTCAGAGTGTGTCCCAAGCCGATCTGTCTCGGATCACCTGGATCCGGTGCATAGACGTACCCTGGTCGCTGACGCTTCTTGGAGAATTGGGTTCCGCCCTGACGGATCTGAGTGCCAGCACGGTTGCTGTCGAGAAGAGTGGCAATCCCTCCGACGCCGATTATCTTGAAGTCCATCGCGGCGCCTTGCTTTTTCACGCGATGGATTATGAAGGCGTCATAGAATACTGCGCGACGGTTGCTTCGTTTTCCACGGAACACAGCGCTGCATCTGCTATCCAAATCCCGCCTATCGCGCGCCGAATTGCACTGATATTCTGTGGTTTGGCCGAGGCGGCGCTCGAAAATAACTCGAGAGCGCTCGATTACTTGCGCACGGCAGAACGCGAGATGGAACGGCAGCCGGTGTATTTGGATTGGTATTGGCGGCTCCATTTGGAGTGGGGAATGGTCAATATCCTCATTGCCGAGGCCAATCACTTTGCGGCCGTTGAACGCGCGAAAAAACTCTGTGACTTGGCGGCGCACACCGACGAGCGAGGCTGGCAGGCTCTCGCCTGGGAAGCACGCGCGCGGGCTGCCTTGTCCTGCGGCGATTCGGCGGAAGCAATCGAGCATGTCGCTAAAGCTTTGGCCGCGTGTGAGGAGGTGCAGGTTCCAATTGCCGAATGGCGGGTCCACGCGACCAGCGCAATCGCTTACAAAGCGGTTGGCGATCTTCATCGGGCAAAAAGGCACACCCAAATGAGTGCCGCCGTTAGAAGGCGATTAGCCGAGAGCCTCCCGGACGGTGATCCTGTTCGACTGAAATTCGAACGCCGCAGCGCGTCATTGTCCGCGGCCTGAAAGCGACCACTCCCCCGATCAGCGCTGAGTGGCCCCCATCCTGGGATACTCCTCGTCCGACAGCGGACAGGCAGTAAACGGCCCGTTCGAGCTGAACCGGCAAACATGAACGTATGGCCGCTTTCGGGCGGTGGAGCGGAGCGCCTAAACGGCGTACCTGGGTCGATACACGTCTCCACCCTCGATCTTTCCGGAAAGGCTTCCCTACTCCGGCGTCAGAACTTCAAACCGTGTAGCCTTGGACGCGCCCCCGTAGTGGCAGCGCCGGCAGTCCGGCGGTTGCCGATTTCCGATTGCAACTGCCTCATGTCTCCTGCATTTTGTCCGCCAAGAGGGAGAAAATAATGCGCTTGGCGACTGCGATCATTGCAGCTTTGTTGGCGGCGCCCGCATGCGCGATCGCGGCGGACGCAGTTCAGCCGGCAGTGCCGGTCGATCGGCAGCCACCCGGCTATCCCGATAGCGTGGCCAACGCCGACGGAATGGTGAAGCTGTCGTTCAAGATCGGCACGGACGGGCATGTTCACGACGCTTCCGTCATCGACAGCAATCCTAGGGGCTTATTCGACAGCGCGGCGCTCGCCGCCGTAGCGAATTGCATTTATCGACCGCGCACCGTCAATAGCAAAGCGGTCGAGCAGCCGGACAACGTCATTGTGTTACGCTTCAAGCCCGGTGCGCCCGCAGACGAACGGGCCGTTGTCTTCTCACCCGCCCCGTACTATCCGGAGGCCGCCTATCTAGCAAAGGCCGAGGGCAAAGTCGTAGTCGCGTTCGATGTGACGGCGGACGGCGATACGACGAATGTCAGGGCGGTGGAGGCCACGACGCCCGGCCTGTTCGACGAAGTGGCGGTCAATATGGTTAAAGCAGCCGAATTCGAACCACTGCCCAATCCCAGCGCCCCGCCGACTCATCTGCGCCGGACTGTCGAGTTCACGATGCCTATACCTCAAGCCGCATCAGTGGATCAGGCTGAAATACACCTTGACGGAAACGGGTACGGCGACGGACGTCGAGGTCGTCGCAACATCGGAGCCGGGCATCCCAACACGTCTGGCAGTCGAGCAACTCCGCAATACACAGTTGGCGCCGGACATCGTGAACGGAAATCCCGTCGCGGTGCCCGGCCAAGAAGTCAGGATCGTCGGACGGTAGCGGCGCGCGATGGGCTATATTTCGCCCGAGGAACCCCCAGCGGGATGTACTCGGGATCTTGGCTGCCAGGTCTTGGCGGGATGGGATAACCGTTAGCGTCGCAATGTCCGCTTCCGAGATCGGAGCCAAACTCGTTGTATAGCCGAATTGGGGCGGAAGAAGACGGCAGCATCTTTACCAGCACAGATCAGCCCTGACTTTCGCCGCGATAGAGAAGCTGACGCCAGTCCCGAATGCCTTTGCGACCACATGTGCGGCTGAGGATTGATCCTATGCGCGGCTCGACGCCGACGAACAAATGGCGCATCGCAGCTGGCGGCCGTATTTCGAGCGGCGCGGGATCGTCCTGCGTCGCCGAACCTCTAAAGGACTAGGCGCTGCTCGTGGTTGCCAATATTCGGCGTTGCGCCGTCACCTGCGCTCGGAGGATCAGCACCATTGCGACCTCAACCAACAGCGCGAACGTCATGACCGTCAGACCGAGTTTATAGTTGCCGGTCGCGTCCTTCGCGATGCCCCACGATATTGGCGCGACGAAGCCGCCGACGAAGTTCATCGAGTTGGCGGTCGCGCACCCCAATGCGCGGATGCGGGGCGACAGCACGTCAGCCCAGACCATGAGGGTAGCATTGGTGACGCTCGACCAACCGAGGGCGAACAGGAGGTAACCGATCACGGTCACCATGCCCGAGGTGGCGAACGCCAGAGTTAGGCTGCCCGACGCCATTACCAGCAGCGCGCCGATGAACACGCCCCAGCGACTCCCAAGCCTGTCCGAAAGCGCGCCGGTATAGAGCATGCCGACCGCGGCGATCAGCCCGCCGGAGCCGGTCAGCCGGCCGACATGTGTGACATCCCAGCCGGTCGCAGCCATTAGCAGCGTAGGTGCGGACAGGCTGAGCGCGT
The DNA here is from genome assembly GCA_028291345.1 of Rhodospirillales bacterium. Taxonomy (GTDB): domain Bacteria; phylum Pseudomonadota; class Alphaproteobacteria; order BOG-932; family Roseiterribacteraceae; genus BOG-932. The sequence goes on from JAQGIF010000037.1 coordinate 4,977, forward strand.
AGAAGCTGCCGATCCCGAGCGCGCCGAGCACGCCGAGTTGCAGCACGATCGGATTGGTAAGTGTGGCGAGGACACTGTGGCTGCCGGGCGCGCTGGCTCGCAAGACAGTCGCGCTCTTCAGGCGACAGCCACGGCGCGGTCGCCGGAGAGTCAGGCAGGTAAAAAAGATATGCCGCTCCAATCAAAAGCGCAGGCAGCCCTTCCATCAGGAACAGCCAGCGCCAGCCCCGCAGGCCTCCGAGACCGTCAAGCCTGAGCAGCCATGCCGAGGCTAGGCCCATCACGATCGTGGCGAATTGCTCGGGTGGCGATTCATTTCGCCCGCGAGGTGACATACTGCTGAGCCAGGTGCGTCGCAGCCTTCAATAATTGAGCCGGCAATGCGCCCCAAGTTCCAACACGGGGGTCACTAAGATTGCGGACCTCCATCGAACCTTGGCGCTTTTTGGCGCGGTTCCATAAAGCAGACTTCAATCGCCGCTTTCGTACTTGAAGGATACTTTGACCTTCGCCCTATAAGCCTCGACTGATCCGTCTTTCAGTTGCAAGTCGAGTTCGACCACTTCCGCTATACGCAGGTCCCTGAGGGAATTCGATGCTCGATCCACGGCGGCTTTGGCCGCCTTTTCCCAAGATTCGGTGCTCGTGCCGACCAGCTCGATGATTTTGTAGACCGACTCTGCCATGGCTTCCTCCTCGATTGGCCT
>JAQGIF010000044.1 GCA_028291345.1 Rhodospirillales bacterium
CTGACCGACGGGGCTGAGGGACACCGGCTGCATGGCGCGGTGGAGATAGGCGACGCCGATATCGTCCTCAACAAATATCGCTATAGCGCCTTTATCCAGAATGCCTCGGAAATCGACGCCCGTTTGCGCGCGCTTGGCGTCGATACGCTCATCGTTGCCGGCACGTTAACCAATGTCTGCTGCGAAAGCTCAGCGCGGGACGCCTATATGCTGGGTTATCGTGTGCTGTTCGCCGCCGATGCGACCGCCGCGGTGACCGATACCGAGCACAATGCCGCCTTGCTCAACCTTTGTCTCAATTTCGCCGATGTCAGGACGATGGATACGCTGCTCGCCTTAATTGGGCCGGGCCGAAACAATGTGGGCCAAAGCGGTGAGGCATGACCTTACGGCGCGAATCGCTGGTGTTCATTGCGGTGGCAACGATCTCTTTCTTCGTGTCCGCCACCGTCTTCCAAGCAATGAGTATCGTGCTGTTCGCTATGGTGGGCGAGTTTCACAGGTCCGCCGGGGCGGAAGGCGCGGCGTACATGTCACTCGGCCTGATCTGCGCCGCATCGGGGCGGCTGCCCGTCGCGATGATCCCGCGTATCGGTGCGCGCTGGACCATCGTCTGCGGCAGCTTTGTCCTTGCCCTGGGCTTTTTCCTCGCCTACAGGACCAGCGCCTTGCCCGTGTTCTATCTCGCCGCCGGGCCGTTCGGGCTGGCTTTTTCCCTTGTGGCGAATACGTCCGGCATCTACCTGATCGCCAGCTGGTTCGGCGATCAGTCACCGCGCCTGCTTGGGGTTTATCTGATGAGCGGCACGTTGGGTGGCGCGGTCGGGCCGCCCGTGGCCGAAGCGTTGATCTCGAGCAGCGGCGGCTGGCGCCCGCATTGGCTGGCGATGACCAATGTCGCGCTGCTGCTGCTGCTGGCGGCGATGTGCGCAATCCTTCCCGAGAGCCGCCATCGGCGCCCGCCCAGACTTCCGATTTCGCCATCCCTAAGAATTGGGGCTGTCGCGAGGCGCTGCTCACACCGCAATTCATCATTATCGCCCTTGCCATGGTGGCGACCCAGACCTGTCTGATCTCAGTGTCGGGCGTCACCATCTCGCATTTCGTGCGTCTCGGCTGGAGCAGCGGTTTCGCCGCGCAGATATTGGGCCTGCAGGCGCTTGTCCGCGCGGTAGCGACCGGGATTTGTGGCTGGATGACCAAGCGATATGATCCTAAGGCGATGCTTGTGCCCGGCTTGGTGGCCGAAGGATTGGGTATTGTCCTGCTCGCTTTCCATCGTAATGGCTGGAGCGCCTATGCCTTCATCCCAGTCTATGGCGTCGGTTGGAGCGGACGGGCCTCGCCCTCACCGTGCTTTTGACCCGTTATTTCGGCAGCAGGAGCGGCGGCGCCGCGCTGTCGACGATCTGGATGCCGGCGGGCACCGCAACCGCCGGTCCGGCAGACGCCGGCTCGGTCGCCGACCTCACCGGGAGCTTCACGCCGGCACTGGCGGTGCTCGGATTGATCCTACTGCCAATCTCTGTCGCCGCCTCATTCATGGGCCTGCCAATTATGCCTTCCCGACCCGCCTTGTTCCCCAATTTCAACGAGATTGACCATGCCAGCAACCTATGACCGGGCCGACGTCGAAGCGATCTCGGCGGCGGTCGACCGCGACGAGCTGGTCAAGCTGGTCCTCGACCTTTGCAATATTCCGGCACCGGTCGGCGAGGGCGGCAGATCGGGTCAATTCGTCTATGACTGGATGGCGCGTGAGGGGTTTCGTCCGCGCAAGTCCGGCCTGGTCACGGAACGCTTCAACGTCATCGGCAGCTATGGCGGGCGCGGCGACGGCCCCAACCTCCTGTTCACCAGCCATCTGGATACTGAAAGCCCGCTTTATCACTCCGATGACCGTTATAGCTTGCGGCCCGAAACCGTCGCCGACCCGCAATGGCTTAGCGCCTGGCTGGAAGGCGAAACCTTCTTTGGGCACGCGGTAGGCAACGACCGCGGTCCCATGGCCTGTTTCCTGATGGCCGCCAAGGCGCTCAAAAAAGCTGGTATCGACCTGTCGGGCACACTCTATCTGACCGCCTGCCCGGGCGAGATCGGGCCTGAACCAGCCGAGGAAAACCAGGGTCCGTCCTTCCTGGGCAAGGAGGTCGGGGCGCAATTTATGCTGACCCACGGCGGCGTGGCGCCCGATTTCGCCATAGCGGCCGAAGGCACCGACTTCGGTGTAAACTGGGCTGCGTGCGGCTATGCGAATTACTGCATCACGCTTTACGGCGAGGGCGTATTCACGCCGCTTCTTTCCCATCCGCTGGAAAGCAAGGACCATCCCAATCCAATCATTCGCATGGCGCCCGCGATTGAGGTGCTGCAGCGGTGGTCGCGTGAGTATGAAGTGAGGCACCGGTATGAGGGACCCGGTGGAACGGCGATTCCCAAAGTCCAGATCGGTGCCATTCGCGGCGGCAATGCCCGTTCGATTGGCGCAGGCAGCGAAGTTTGCTCGATCTATGTCGAGATCAATCTGACTCCGGCGCAAACCATTGCCGATGTCGATCGCAGCCTGAAGGCGGCCTTCCGCGACGCGGACCTGGGCGAGATCGAGATTCTACCTTATGTCGTTCGGCATGGCTTCGAAGCCGACGCAACGCAGGTCGAGCCGCTTCGCCTCGCCCTGGACCAAGCACACGCCGCCATCCGCGGCGCACCGATCGCACCCAGCGGTTCGGTCTATTCAAGCATGTGGCGCGACCATAATATCTTCAACATGAATCGCATTCCGGCAGTCACAATGGGACCGGTCCGCTGGCGGCCATCCATTGACGACCTGATGGAGTGCACCACAATCTACGCTTTGGCAGCCCTCGGTGTTTGCGGCCCTACGTAACGAGGCGGGCCGGTATCTCTGTTCAGCTGTCAAGATACCGGACGCGTTACTACAAGACGCGGCGCGCCGCCCGTGCGAGGATTCTAGTATCGGACGAGTTGGTTGGAGGACGCTTAAGCGCCATGACTTATGAAGCCATCGAGGTAAAACCAATGACCCGCAGGATCGGCGCCGAGATTTTCGGCGTCGATCTCGAGGCGCTCAGCAACCGCGAGATCCAGGAAATCCACGACGCCTTGATCCAATATCAGGTCATCTTCTTCCGCGACCAGAATCTGAGCCATGACGGGCAGAAAGCCTTCGGCCGCCATTTCGGGAAATTAGCGATTCATTCTGGCGTGCCGGGCCTGCCGGATCATCCCGAGATCGTCGCGATCCATGCCGACGAGAACTCGAACTTCGTCGCCGGCGAATCCTGGCACTCGGACCTGACCGCGGATGCCGAACCACCGCTTGGCAGCATCCTGTACATGCCGATCAGCCCGGACAATGGTGGCGACACCATGTTCGCCAGCATGTATTCCGCCTACGAGGCGCTGTCGCCGCGGATGAAAGTCTATCTGGACGGGCTAACCGCCGTTCACGATGCAGACCATGTCTATCGGCCGCTATTTCCCGATATCGACCGCAAATATCCCTGCTCGACCCATCCTGTGATCCGCACGCATCCAGTTTCGGGACGCAAGCTGATCTTCGTCAACCCATCCTATACAACGAATATCGTCGGCGTTTCGAAGGAAGAGAGCGCCGCCATTCTGGGATATCTCTATCGCCATTGCAGCAACCCGGA
>JAQGIF010000046.1 GCA_028291345.1 Rhodospirillales bacterium
ACCGGGTTGCGGATCAGCGTCCTGGGGTCGAGCTTGCGGAAGGAGTGACCGATCGCGGGCCCGATGATCGCCCGATCGAAGATCGAGCTTGACCTGCGCCCATGATGACTGCTGTCGGACCGACCGCTATCAGGATTGAGTGTGAAGTCAGACATTGATGTTGCTCCGGATCAGAACATGCTGCCCGCTTGCATGGCGAGATGCTCGACCACAGGGCCGAGAGCCAGCGCGGGGAAGAAGGTGAGGCCGCCGACAATCAGGATCACGCCGATCAACAAGGCCACAAACAGGCCGTTATCGGTCGGGAAGGTGCCGGCGGATGGCGGGACGATTTTCTTGGCGGCGAGCGAGCCGGCGACGGCCAGCATCGGGACGATGAACAGGAACCGGCCCATGAACATGGCGATCGCCATGGTCACCTGCCAAAACATGTTGGGCCCCAGGCCGGCGAAGGCGCTGCCGTTATTGCCCGTCGCCGAAGTATAGGCATAGAGGATCTCGCTGAAGCCATGCGGGCCGGAATTGGTCAGCGTGGCGATGCCCTGCGGTACGACGGTGGCGATAGCGGTGAAGCCCAGGATCGACAAAGGCAGGATCAGGATGGCGAGAATGCTCATCTTCACCTCCCGCGCTTCCAGCTTTTTGCCGATATATTCCGGCGTCCGCCCGACCATCAGCCCGGCCACGAAGACCGCGATGATGGCGAACATCAGCATACCGTAGAGACCGGAGCCGACGCCGCCGAAGATGATCTCGCCTAGCTGGATATTGATCAGTGGGATCATGCCCGCCAGCGGCATAAGGCTGTCATGCATGTTGTTGACCGCGCCGCAGGAGGTGTCGGTGGTGACGACTGTGAACAGGGAGGAATTGGCGATGCCGAAGCGAACCTCCTTGCCCTCCATATTGCCGCCGACCTGTCCGGGTCCGACCGACTGGTCGACGCCCATCGCGGCGATCGCGGGGTTTCCGCCAGCCTCGACCGGATAGACGATGAAGGTGCCGGCCAGGAACAGCAGCCCCATGACGCCGAACAGAGCCCAACCCTGGCGTTCGCGGCCGACCATCCGGCCGAAGACGTTGGTCAGGGCCGCGCCCATCGAGAAGATCGATATCATCTGGATCAGGTTCGACAGCGCGGTTGGATTCTCGAACGGATGGGCCGAGTTGCCGTTGAAGAAGCCGCCACCATTGGTGCCGAGCATCTTGATGGCTTCCTGCGAGGCGACCGGGCCGACCGCGATGGTCTGCTTGGCGCCTTCCAGCGTCGTCGCGTCGACATAAGCGGCCAGCGTCTGCGGCACACCCTGCCAAATCAGGAACAGCGCGTAGACGATTGCGACCGGCATCAGGATGTAGAGCACGCAACGGGTCAGATCGACCCAGAAATTGCCTACCGTCTTGGCCGATCGCCGGGCGAAGCCGCGGATGATCGCCATAGCGAGCGCGATACCTGTCGCCGCCGACACAAAGTTATGAACGGTCAGCCCGATCATCTGCGACAGATAGCTCATCGTGCTTTCGCCCGAATAGAACTGCCAGTTCGTATTGGTGACGAAACTGATCGCGGTGTTGAGCGCGAGTTCCGGCGGCAGTGCCGGAAACCCCTGCGGATTGAGCGGCAAAATGTCCTGTAGCCGGAATATCGCATAAAGCGAGACCGAACCGGCGAGGCTGAACAGCAGCATGGCCACGCCATAGACGCGCCAACTCTGCTCTACCTCGGGCCTGACGCCCGAGGCGGCGTAAAGCACGCGCTCGACCGGCCGGAAAACCGGCGACAGGAAGGTCTTGTCGCCATTGAAGACACGGGTCATGTAACCGCCGAGCGGCCGGACCAACGCGATGATCGCGATACAGAATATCGCGATCTGCAAAATACCGTTGACGGTCATGGGGATTTCCTAAAGCGCGAAGCGCTAAGCTAGAAGCGTTCAGGGCGGATCAGGGCGTAGACGAGATAGATCGTCAGTCCGGCCGAGACCGCCGCGCCAAGTATATAATCGATCAACATTGGACCACCCTCACATGCGTTCGCAGGCGGTCAAATAGGCGAGGCCAACGCCAAAAAGTCCCAGAATGAGAACCAGCCAGATGAAATCGAACATGAATGGACCCTGAGTAAGAACGGACCCTGTGGCCTGCCCCGATTACTTAGTGCGGGGCAGCATAAAAATTCGAGACCGGAACGTGAACTAATTAATAAAGCCCAGGTAAAAAAGATCAGCCCAATTGATAAAAATATTTTTATTCTCAGGCTGATTTCGAAGACATCCACATCTTTATAAGAACCCCGTTCGACAGATATGGATTGTTTATGGGCCGCCATGGCCTCCTGCCGCCGCGCGCAAATCCCTGGCGCTGGCGTTGCGGCTTGCCGGTCTGGCGTGCTCGTTTTCGGCCGCGGCCGGCGCTACGCCGTGCCTGCCGACGGGCCGCTCGCCGCCTGAAGCGATCGTCGCCTCCTGGCATGGCCGGGAACATCATGGACATGTCATGGCCGACGGCACGCGGATCGACGAACATGGGCTGACAGCGGCACACCCGTCACTCTCGCTCAAGATGCGCGTCAAGGTCACCAATCTGGCGAACGGCGCAACGGTCAATGTCACGGTCACCGATCGCGGACCGGGCTATGGGCGCGGCATCGATTTGTCGGAAGCCGCCGCCGAAGCTCTGAGGATGCGCCGATGCGGATTGGCGAACGCGCCGGTCGTGGCGGGACAGTAGAGCCAGTCCGCCGATACGCCCATTGGCGCATTCCCGTTGCGGCGGCTTCCGCGCTAGACTGATCCCGTTATGAAGCCGGGGACGGATCACGCATGAGTTCATCGCTACCCAAGCGCCTTGTGGGCCTCGCCGGGTGGAGCGGGTCCGGCAAGACGACGCTGATCGCTAAGCTGATCCCGGTCCTAACGGCGCGCGGTCTCAAGGTCTCGACGGTCAAGCACGCGCACCACGCATTCAATATCGACCAGCCCGGCAAGGATAGCTGGCTCCATCGGCAAGCCGGCGCAACCGAGGTGATCGTGTCATCGGCCAACCGCTTTGCGCTGATCCACGAGCTGCGCGGCGCGGCCGAGCCTAGCCTCGAGGAGCTTCTGTCCAGGCTTTCCCCCGCAGATCTCGTCATCATCGAGGGCTTCCGTCATGGGTCGCATCCGAAGATCGAGATATTTCGGCCCGAACTGGACAAGCCCCCGCTTTATCCCGACGATCCGATGATCGTGGCGGTCGCCGCGCCCAAACCCATCGCCGGCCTGGACCTTCCCGGGCTGCCGCTGAACGACACGGAAGCGATTGCCGGCTTCATATTGGCATCCGAGCTGTTCGCGATAGAGTGAATGATGGCCAAGACCGCAAACACCCTACCGCCTGAGCAACCGCCGATCAGCGTGGCGCCGATCAGCCTAGCTGATGCGCTGGCGGTGATCGCGCGGAATTATTCCCCGGCCACCGACAGCGAGATCGTGGCGCTGGGGACGGCATGCGGTCGTGTGCTGGCAGCCGACATCGTCGCGCCGATTGCTGTCCCGGCGGCGGATAATTCGGCGGTCGACGGCTACGCATTTCGCCACGCCGATCTCGCGCCGCATGACGGAACCGCGTTGCGGATCGCGGGCACGGCCGCGGCAGGCCATCCCTATCAAGGCCAAATTGCCATGGGGGAGGCGGTACGCATCTTCACCGGCGCGGTCATGCCCGCTGGCGCCGATACCGTCGTCCCACAGGAAGATGTCTCCGCCGACGCAGTGACCGTGACGATTCCGGCTGGACGGCGCGAAGGCGATAATCGTCGGCACGCCGGGGAGGATATCGCGATCGGCAGCCGGATATTGATGGCAGGCGACCGGCTGGAACCGGCGGCGATCGGCATGCTGGCCTCGATCGGCCTCGGCCGGATCGGGGTTTACGCACCGCTCAAAGCGGCCGTGTTTTCGGCCGGCGACGAATTGCGGGACGTGGGCGGGCAACTCGCACCGGGCCAAATCCACGATTCGAACCGCCCGGTGCTGCTCGCGATGCTGAAGGGCTTGGGAATCGTCGCCACCGATCTAGGCATTCTGCCCGACCGACCTGATATCATCCGCGCGCGGCTGAGCGGTGCGGCGAAGAGCCATCACGCGGTGATCTGTTCGGCCGGAATGTCAGTCGGCGATGAGGATCACGTGAAATCGGCTGTGCGCGCGCTGGGAACGCTCAATTTCTGGAGCGTCGCGATCAAACCCGGCCGCCCCATTGCCGTCGGACGTATCGGCGAAGTTCCGTTCTTCGGCCTGCCGGGCAATCCGGTGGCGATGATCGTGACATTCCTGATGATCGTCCGCCCAGCACTGCTGCGCCTCTCGGGTGCACAACCGCCCGACCTGCGCCGGTTTCCGGTCACCGCCGATTTCAGCATGGCTAGACGGCCGGGCAAGCGGGAGTTCCTGCGCTGCACCCTCCAAGAAGGAGATCGCCATAGCCTCCTCGCCCGGCGGTTTGAGCGCGGCGGGTCCGGCGTGCTGTCGTCGGTCGCGGCCAGCGAGGGTCTTCTCGAAATCGGCGAGGAGATCGCGGACATCGCGCCGGGCATGGTGCTGCCTTTTATGCCGTTTTCCGCGCTGGGTCTATGAGACCCGCGGCGATATTGCTGGCTGGCGGGACCGCGCGCAGAATGGGTGGCGGCGACAAATCTCTTCATATCCTGGCCGGCCGCCCGATCCTGTCGCATGTCATCGGGCGCATCCAGCCGCAGGTCGCGGCCCTCGCGCTCAACGCAAACGGCGATCCGGTGCGCTTCGCCGCGTGGGACCTACCGGTTATTGCCGACGAGATTGGCGGCTATCCCGGTCCGCTCGCGGGGATTCACGCGGGAATGAACTGGGCGCGGGAACGGTTTCCCGAAATATCCGAAATCCTGTCGATCCCCACCGACCTGCCCTTTCTTCCCACAGACCTGGTCGAGCGCTTGCAGGCGGCGCGCATCGCCGAGAACGCCGACATCGCGGTCGCCAGGAGCAACGACCAACCCCACCCCGTCGTCGCGCTCTGGCCGATCGGTGTTGCGGACGCGCTCCATCGAGCTGTCACACAGGAGGCTCTGCGCCGGGTGACCGAATTCGCCGGGCGGTACCGGGTCGCCTACGCCGATTTCGCTGTGGTTAGCACCGATCCCTTCTACAACATCAACAGCCCAGACGAGCTTCAACGCGCGCAATCGCTGGCGGATTAAACCGTCACGCACCGACTTGGATATTGCGCAGAATTTCCTTCAGTTCCGGGATGCAGGACCCGCAATTGGTGCCGGCCTTCACCGCCCCGCCGATCCCAGCGGCGCTGTCCAGCCGGCCGGCCCGGATCGCCTGTTCGATCTGCGTACGGTCGATAGAGAAACAGGCACAGACCATACGCCGCGCCGGCGCTGCCTCGGCTGATTCGCACACTACCGACAGCATCCTGAGCTTCGCCTCGCTGTCCAGACCGTCCATCATCGCGATCAGGGCTGATCGCTCGGGCGGCGGAAACTGCGCCTTGGAGGACAGCATCAGGCACGAATGCAACCTGCCATCGACGACATTGGCAAAACGATAGGTGCCCCGTGCCGGATCGATCAGCTCGACCCGCCCCGCGCCTTGCGGCTGGCCGATAAATCGCGTGACCCAATCTGCCAGTTCCGCCACGTCGGGCAACGGCGCCCATCCCCGCATCTCATAGAATTGCCGCTGCGCCGGTCCGGAGCCCACCGGAATACGCGCGTGATAGAAGCCGCTTTCCCGCAGCGTCTCCGGGCCGATCATCAAGCCGCGCCACAGAGTCGGTATCGGGGTGAGGTGCGCGGCGGTCGCCTTCAATTCGGGCTGGCCGGAAATCGGATCGCACACGCCGCTGACCAGCCGGTCCACCGGCCCGCTGGAGGAGAAGCGGTCGGTCCAATGCATGGGCACGAAGATATCGCCGATCCGCTGCCCGTCAGTAACCTGCGCCCGCAGGATCGCGGCGCCATGCGCAGTTTGAACGCGGAGCAGATCGCCCGTGTCGACGCCGAGCTTCATCGCATCATGGGGATGAAGCTCGACATAAGGCTCGTCCTGATGGGCCATCAGGCGCGGCGTCAGCCCGGTGCGTGTCATCGTGTGCCACTGATCGCGAATGCGGCCGGTATTCAGCATGTAGGGGAAGCGGCGCTCCTGCTTCGCAACCGGCGCCCGCCAGGCGGTGGGCACGAACCGCGCCTTGCGGTCCGGCGTGAAAAACCCGCCACCGGCGAACATGCGGCCGGCATTTTCCCTACCGGCGCGCGCAGGCCAGCGAAACTGCGTCAGCGCGTCATACTCGTCGTCGCTGACGCTTGCGAACGCACCGATATTGAAAGCACGCACACCGTCATTCTCGAAGGCTGACAAAGCGGCATGTTCACGAAACACATCGGCCGCCGTCCGATAGGTGAAGGCATCGCCCCAGCCCATGCCTTGGGCGACCTTTGAAATGATCCACCAGTCGGGCCGGGCCTCGCCCACCGCTGCCCGGAAGGGGCGCTGCCGCGATATGCACCGCTCCGAATTGGTGGCGGTGCCGTTCTTCTCACCCCAGCTTGCCGCCGGCAGGACGACATCGGCGAGCGCTGTCGTATCGGTGTTCCAGCAGTCCGACACGACGACGAACGGGCAGGCTTCCAGCGCTTCGCGGATCAGTCCGACCCGCGGCATGCTGGCGGCGGGGTTAGTCGCCATGATCCACAGCGCCTTGACCCGCCCGTCACGCACGGCATCGAACAGATCGACCGCCTTCAGCCCGGGCCAGCTCGCCATATTGGCGGCATTCCAGAACCGCCCGACCCGATCCACATCGCCCGGCCGGTCGAAGCTCATATGCGCGGCAAGCTGATTGGCCAGCCCACCGACCTCGCGCCCACCCATCGCATTAGGCTGCCCGGTGACCGAGAACGGCCCCATGCCGGGCCGCCCGATCCTGCCGGTCGCCAGATGGCAGTTGATGATCGCGTTCACCTTGTCGGTTCCGGCGGAGGATTGGTTCACGCCCTGGGAGAACACCGTCATCACCCGCTCGGTCGAGACGAATAGATCGTAGAAGGCTCGCAAGTCGCTTTCCGGCAGCCGCGTGATCTTGGCGACGGTTCCAGCCGACACCTTCGCCACTTCCAGCGCGGCCTCTAACCCCGTCGTATGCGTCGCGACCCAGGCGGCATCCAGGTGCCGGCTTTCCGAAATATGGTTCAGCAGACCGGCGAACAGCGCCACGTCGCTGCCCGGCGCCAGCTGCAGATGCAGGTCGGCGCTGTCGCAGGTCGCAGTCCGGCGTGGATCGACCACCACGATCTTGGTGCCGCGCTCGGCGCGGGCTGCCACCAGACGCTGAAACAGTACCGGGTGGCACCAGGCGGTGTTGCTGCCGACCAGGATCACCAGATCGGCCTCGTCCCAATCCTCATAGACCCCCGGCACCACGTCGGCGCCGAAAGCCCGCACGTGCCCCGCCACGGTCGAGGCCATGCAGAGCCGCGAATTAGTGTCAATATTGGCGCTGCCGATGAAGCCTTTCATCAGCTTATTGGCGACGTAGTAATCCTCAGTCAGGAACTGGCCGGAGCCATAGAAAGCCACCGAATCCGGCCCATGCTCGGCGATCGTGTTGGCGAAGCGCCTTGCCACGAAGTCGAGCGCCTCGTCCCACCCTGTCTCTGCACCATCGACCCGCGGCCTGAGGAGACGTCCGCTATCATCCAGCGTCTCGCCTAGCGCCGAGCCCTTGGAACAGAGCCTTCCCATATTGGCCGGATGGTCCGGATCGCCGCGCACCGTCCGATCCGGCGCCACGATGACGCCGCAGCCAACGCCGCAATAGGGGCAGGTCGTCTTCACCGCAGTCATTACGCGATGGCCCTCATGACATCGCGTACGGAAGCAGCAGCAATATCCTATCCTGCCGCACCTGCGTCGGTATAGTCGGGGCGCAGCCTATGTCTGGAGCCACCGCCTCACCGGTGGCCAGGGCGATGACCCAATTATGCAGCGGACAGGTCACGTGGTTGCCGTGGACGATTCCTTGAGACAGCGGCCCACCGTTATGCGGGCAGCGATCCTCCAGCGCGAAGACCCGGTCGTCCCTGGTGCGGAAGACTGCGATCTTGCCGCGCGGGGTCGCTACGACGCGGGAGCCGAGGCACGGCACCTCGTCCAGCCTGCCGATGTCGCGCCATGCGGTGCCGCTTGTCATGCCGTCCATGATCATGAGACCCTCGCAAGAGCGTGGAACTCACGCGACTGGCTTTCGCTGTTCGCCCGTTCGGCCCAGGGGTCGGTCTGCGCAAATTGCTGAGCATGGAGGAAGCGCGCATGCAGCAGCTTGCGCCCGGCCTGATCATCGACGATTTGGCTCTTCACATAATCGAGCCCGACCTGCTCGATCCATGAAGCCGTGCGGTCGAGATAGCGGGCTTCCTCGCGATAGAGCTGCAGGAAGGCGCCGCAATATTCCAACACCTCGGCCTGCGTTCCAACCTTGCACAGGAAATCCGTGCCGCGCAGCTTGATGCCGCCATTGCCGCCGACATGCAGTTCCCAGCCGCTATCGACAGCGATGACACCGAAATCCTTGATGGTGGATTCGGCGCAGTTGCGCGGGCAGCCCGAGACCGCCAGCTTCACCTTATGCGGATGCCAGGATCCCCAGGTCATACGCTCTAGAGCGATGCCCATCGCGGTCGAATCCTGGGTCCCGAACCGGCACCATTCCGACCCGACGCAGGTCTTCACCGTGCGCAGCGCCTTACCGTAGGCATGACCGGACACCATGCCGGCCGCGTTCAGGTCGCGCCACACCGCCGGCAGCTGGTCCTTGGGCACGCCCAGCATGTCGATGCGCTGGCCGCCCGTCACCTTCACCGACGGGATGTCGTATTTTTCGACGACATCGGCGATGGCGCGCAATTCCTTGGCGTTGGTGACGCCGCCCCACATGCGCGGAATGACGGAAAACGTGCCGTCTTTTTGGATATTCGCATGCGCGCGTTCGTTGATGAAACGCGACTGCTCATCATCGCGATACTCGCCCGGCCAGGCGCACAGCAGATAGAAATTGAGCGCCGGACGGCAGGAATGGCAGCCGTCGGTGTTGGCCCAGCCCAAGGCCTGCATGGTCTGCGGAATGGTCTTCAGCGCATCCGCCGCGATTCGCGTCCGAACCTCTTCATGCGTCAGCATCGTACAGCGGCACATGCCGCCAGGTTTAGGCTTGGCGGCCGCGTCGCCGACCGTCGCTATCAACAGGCTTTCGACCAAACCGGTGCAGGACCCGCAGGAGGCCGAGGCCTTGGTGTGCTGCCGCACCCCCTCCAAGGTGGTGAGGCGCTTCTCGGCGATGGCCTGGGTAATCGTGCCCTTGCAGACGCCGTTGCAGCCGCAGATTTGATAATCGTCGGCGAAGTTCGCGACGCTGAGCGGCTTGACCTTGCCCATCGCCGCGACCACCGACTGGCCGAACAATATGGCGTCCTGGAACGGAGTGATGTCCTCGCCCTTGCGCAGCAGCTCGAGATACCAATTGCTGTCTGCGACATCGCCGTAAAGCACGACCCCGTCGATCTTGCCGTCGCGCACCACAAGCTTTTTGTAAATCTGCCGTGCCGTGTCGTTATAGGTCAGCTCACCGCTTTCCTCCCCGCCCGCCAGCGCCCCGGCGGAAAAGACGTCGACTCCCGTCACCTTCAGCTTGGTGAACAGGATCGTGCCGGCATAGGCGGTCGATGTCGTCTCGTCGCCGGCCAGATGATCGGCGCAGATTTTCGCCATCTCATAAAGCGGCGCGACCAGGCCGTAGGTCTTGCCGCGATGCTCGGCGCATTCGCCGACCGCGAAGATATCGGGGTCGGAGGTGCGCAGATCGTCATGGACAACGATGCCGCGATTGATGTCGAGATCGCAGGCCCGCGCCAAGTCGATGCTGGGCCGGATGCCGATCGCCATACACACCAGATCGCCCGGCACCTCGCGGCCGTCGGCGAGACGAACCCCCTCGACCCGCTCGCCGCCGAATATCTCCTCGGTCTGGCCGTTCATAAAGAAATTGAGGCCGCGCTCATCCAGTTCCCGCTGCAGCAGCCTGCCGGCCGCCCCATCGAGCTGGCGCTCCATCAGCGTGTCGGTCAGGTGCACGACCGCGACCGACATGCCGCGCTTCAGCAAGCCGTTGGCAGCCTCAAGCCCCAACAGGCCGCCGCCGATGACGATCGCCCGGCGATGCTCGGTCGAGGCGGCGATCATCTGCTCCACATCGGCGATATCGCGGAAGGCGCAAACCCCCGTCAGTTCCAGCCCGGGAATCGGCGGGACGATCGGGCGCGAGCCGGCCGCCAACAGCAGTCTGTCGTATGGCTCGGTTCGGCCGCTCTCAGAGGTGACGGTCTTCGCCACCCGGTCGATCGAGACCACCGGATCGCCGGCGCAAAGCTGGATTCCATTCTCGGCGTACCAGGCCAGCGAATGGATGGTGATCTGGCCGATCTCCTTATCGCCGGCCAGGACCGACGAGAGCGCGATGCGGTCATAATTGATATGCGGTTCGGCCCCGAAGACGGTGATCTGGTAGCGGATCGGGTCGCGCTTCAACAGCTCCTCGACCGTCCGCATCCCCGCCATTCCGTTACCGACGACAATGAGCCGTTCCCGGCGATGCATCATGTTCATCGTTGCAGCCCCCTTCAGATCCGGACCGTACCGGGGATGGAACCCCAGCTTGCCCGCCACACCTTCTTGGCGGCGGTCAGCGCCACGAGCGCCACCAGCGCCAGCGCCGCGAACACCAGGAAGCCGGCCTGGTAATTGCCGGTCATCTGCTTCGAAAGGCCGAGACTCGAGGCGAGATAGAAGCCGCCGACGCCGCCCATCGCGCCGACCAGCCCGGTCATCACGCCGATCTCGCGCCGGAACCGCTGAGGCACCAGCTGGAAGATCGCCCCGTTGCCCATGCCAAGCGCGCCCATGCCGATCACGAAGCCGGCGATCGCCATCCACAGATGCGGCAGGCCGAAGCTGACGACGATCAAGGCGGCAGCGGCGGCGATATACATGGCAGACAGGGTCGGGATGCCGCCGATCCGGTCGGCCAGTGCGCCGCCGATAGGCCGCAGCAGAGATCCGGCGAAGACACAGGCGGCCGTGGCGTAACCGGCAACGACCGGGGTCAGCCCGTACTGATCGTTGTAATAGATGCTCAGCGATGAGGAGAGGCCGACGAAGCCACCGAAAGTCACGCCGTAGAAGAACATGAACCACCAGGCGTCGCCGACCTTAAGGATCTTCGAGTAATCCAGCAGCGATTTCGGTGGCGGCTGATCCGCACTGTCCTTGGCGAACACCAGGAAAAAGGCGAAGACAGCGAGCAGCGGGAGCACGACCAGCCCCAGCACATTGTTCCAGCCATAGGCGACGGCCAGGCTCGGCGCGAACAAGGCGGCGAGCACCGTGCCGGAGTTGCCGGCGCCGGCGATGCCGAGCGCCATGCCCTGATGCTCCGCCGGATACCAGCGCGATGCGAGCGGCAGCGCCACCGCGAAGGAAGCCCCAGCCATGCCGAGAATGGCACCGACCAGCAGGATTTGCGTGAAGCTGTGAATGCCGTGGAGCCAGGCCACGACCAGCCCGGCGATGACCACGAGTTGCGCGATGATGCCGGCGCGCTTGGGGCCGAGATGATCGACGAGCACGCCGTTGACGATGCGCAGACCGGCGCCGGCCAGAACAGGGATGGCGACCATCAACCCCTTCTCGGCAGCATTAAGGCCCAATGTCTTGGCGATTTGAATGCCGAGTGGGCCCAAAATCACCCACACCATGAAGCTGAGATCGAAATACAGGAAAGCGGAAACGAGCGTGGGCAGATGCCCAGCCTTGAGGAACCCTTTATTCATGATCGATCCAATCTTGCCGGGCGCTTAAGGCCCATGGGGATCGCCATTGATCCGCCGAAACAAGGAAGGGAGGCCGGGGGCCGCCCAGGCTTCAAACCGCGCTCGCCGTTGAGCGGGGCAGGCGCCTGCCGAGATCGAAACGCGGCGGGCTGTGTGTATTGCATTGCAATAGCCGTGCCAGCCGAGAAACTGGGGTATGAGGCCGTCCGGACACGTTTTCGGAAATGCCGCTGCCTATTTTTGCTGCGGCGCGGGGGCGATTGCCGTTTTAATGAGCAGGGTTGAAGGTTTGACCATCGCAGAAGCTATCGGGATTCATCGCGATGCCAGCCGGCTCTGCATCCAGCAGCCATGGTTCAGCGTGCGCGCCCTCGATCT
>JAQGIF010000063.1 GCA_028291345.1 Rhodospirillales bacterium
AATAATCTGGGTTCGCATGGAAGGGTGGCCGAGTGGTTAATGGCAGCAGACTGTAAATCTGCCCTCTTATGAGTACGGAGGTTCGAATCCTCCCCCTTCCACCAGAACCTATTGAAATGATTGAATAAAATAGGCGTTCTGGTTTTATCCCACGAATGGACCCACAAAGCCAAGCGTATCGTCGCGGCGGCTTTGCCCATGTCGGCATACCGGACTTATAATGCGGTCGGGCAGGGTCTCTATAATTCGTTTACGGTCGAGCAAGTAGTCGAAATCGACGGTTCGATCGGCTTAGCCGGAACGATCAAACAACCGGGCGAGTCCTGCGAGTTATACGATTTGAAGATGGAGAATTCGAGAAGGTGACCAAATGCGCATCGTGGAACCTAGCGATCGCGTAGGAGAGAAATGGCTGTGACGCGGGTGATCGATGCTAAGTGCCGTCTCTCAGGTTCAAATCGTGCCGGGGATTTGAACCTGTGGCGCTATCGATTCGGGTTCTTTCCTTCTGATCTAACCTGAAAAATCGAGTCTACCAGACGGATGCCAATCTGCGTGCACACGCCATTGACCCCAGCATGGCGCGCGCCCGTGTCGTCGACGCTGAACCAGCCGGCTGAAGGCTGGAGATATAGTTCGCCGCCGCAGTCCGTTCCGATTGGTCGAAGGCGGGGGCTTTCGGGGCTTCGCACCGCGGGACAGTCAGGCGTGCGCGCCGTTGGCGTTGATGCCCATCCCCCGTGACGAGGGCGCTTCCGCCGTCGGGATCAGACCAGCAGGACGAGGCCGGTCACAAACATTGCGCTCACAATAAGCTTCGGATGGGGCGGGTCGGTTGCCGACGAGCCGCGCTCGATCATCCGACCTACTTAGGTAACAGGGCTTTGCGCCGCCTTACGCCTCATAACATCCGATCCGATAGCCGTCATGCCATCCTCTGCCGTGCCGCTCTGAACGGACGATTTTCTCAGCACACCTGGAGGATGACATGACCGAACTCATTTCCGCGAACCGTGAGGTCGCCACCCTGGAGACAGCGCCCACCCGTTATGTTGAAGGCAGCGGGATCAGCTTCGCCTACCGTCAACTCGGCCCGTCGACCGGAACACCGCTGGTCCTGCTGCAGCACTTGTCGGGTAACATCGACGCCTGGGATCCCGCTGTCGTGAACGCTCTGGCCGCCGATCGCCCCGTGATCGCCTTCGACAACGCCGGCGTCGGCCGCTCGACCGGCCGAACCCCCGACAACGTTGCGGCCATGGCCCGCGGCGCCATCGCCTTCATCGAGCTTCTCGGCTTCTCCAACGTCGACTTGTTGGGCTATTCCCTCGGCGGCTGCGTTGCCCAGCAGATGGCGGCCGAGCACGGTCCGCTGGTCCGCAAGCTGATCCTCGTCGGCACCGCGCCGCAGGGCGGTGAAGAGCATCTGCTGTCGGTCCTCAAGGAGGCTTTCTTCCACACCGAAGTGCCGGATCCTCGGCTGCCGCTGTTCTTCACTCAATCGGCCGCCAGCCAGGCCGCCGGCAAGGCGTTCCTAAACCGGGTCTATGCTCGGAAGGAAGATCGGGACACCGACAATGGCAACGCCGTGACGGATCCGCAAGCCAAGGCGCTGATCACCTGGTGCGCCACGCCCGATCCCGAGCACGCCGTCTTGCGTGCGATCAACCAGCCTGCCCTCATAGTCAGCGGTAGCCACGACACGATGCTGCCGGCGGATAACGCCTACGCGATGTTCAAGGCTATGAGCAACGGTCAGCTGGTCCTCTATCCCGACTCCGGCCACGGCGCCCTCTTCCAACACCACGCGCTCTTTGTGAGCCACGCCCGCACCTTCCTGGACGCCTAGCCGAGGGCACCATCGCCTCGGCCCACCACGCGACCGGGCCGTGCGGCCTAGGCCGACGCGGAATTCCTTTTCTTGGAGTGGCAAATGAGCAAAGCATCGACACTTGAGCGTCTTGACGCGGAATTCGCCCGTGAGGTGGAAGAAAACCAGCTTCGACTTCGCGGCTCCTTGCGGACCACCTACGACTTTATCGTATGTGGATCCGGTTCGTCCGGTGCGGTTGTGGCGCGGCGATTGGCCGAGAATTCGGACGTTTCGGTACTGCTGATCGAAGCCGGTGGGCCCGACAGCGCGCCTGAGGTGGAAATGGCGGCAGCCTGGCCGCTGAATCTAGGCAGCGCGCGCGACTGGGGTTTCACTGCGTTGCCCAATCCGCATCTCAACGGGCGTGTCATCCCGATGAGCATGGGCAAGGTGCTTGGGGGAGGATCGAGCATCAACGTCATGCTCTGGGCCCGCGGCCATAAAAGCGACTGGGACTACTTCGCTGCCGCGGCCGGCGATCCCGCCTGGAGCTATGACCGAGTTCTCGACATCTACCGCGAGATCGAAAACTGGCAAGGCACACCCGATCCCGCCCGACGCGGACGCGATGGCCTGCTCTACATCACACCCCCGACCGAGCCGAACCCGGTCGCAACCGCGATGCTCGACGCAGCCACCGAACTTGGCATTCCTATCTTCGACGACGTGAACGGCTCCATGATGGAAGGCCCTGGGGGCGCTGGCTACATGAACCTGCGCATTAACAACGGCCGGCGTCAGTCGATTTTCCGGTCCTACACGTTCCCGCTTATGAGCCAGCCGAACATTACGGTGCTGCCCGGCACCCTGGTCACACGCGTCCTGATCGAGCGCGGAGCTGCAATTGGGGTGGAGTGCCTCATCGCCGGTCGGCGACATTCCTTCAAAGCTTCCAAGGAAGTAATCCTGTCCCTCGGCGCCATCCATACGCCAAAGGTGTTGATGCAGTCGGGCGTTGGCGATGCCGAAACGCTGGCATCCCTGGGTATCCCGATCGTTCAACATCTTCCGGGGGTAGGCGCCAACTTCCAGGACCACATCATGGTCACCAGTTGCATCTGGGAATATCCGGAGCCGGTGGCGCCTCACGATAATGGTGGCGAAGCGACCATCTTCGCCAAAAGCGCGCCAGAGCTTGACAGTCCAGATATCCAATTGCTCCAGATCCAGTTTCCGGTCGCGACACCCGAACTCGCCGGTCGCTACACCATCCCGGCCGGATCCTGGGGAATCTTTCCGGCGCTGCTGCGTCCGCATAGCGTGGGCCGCCTGCGCCTGACAGGCACCAAGCCCGAAGATCCCATTCTGATCGACTCGCAAATTCTCTCCGAGCCGGGCGACCTGACCGCATTGCGGCGGTGCGTGGACCTTGCGCGAGAGGTTGGCAATGCTCAGGGGCTTCGGCGCTTCGTGAAGCGGGAGGTCATGCCAAGGGCGCTCACTTCTGCCGCCATGGACGATTTTATCCGCGATGGAGTCTCGACCATTTGGCATCAGAGCTGCACCGCCAAGATGGGACAAGATGACATGTCCGTCGTGGATGGCCGCCTCAAGGTCTACGGCGTTAACCGCCTCCGTATCGCCGACGCCTCCGTGATGCCCCGGGTTCCCCTGGCTAACACAATGGCCCCCAGCGTCATCATCGGCGAGCAGGCCAGCAGGGCGATCGCCCGTGAGCATCAGCTTTGATCACTCGAAATTGATTGGGAACTAAGGGTCCTGCCCCGAATTTCACCACGAATTCCTACCAGAGAAGGAGGACAAATCATGATGATGAACAGGCGGACTTTTTCGACCGCGCTGATTGCCGGCGCAGCCGCTTCGCTGATTTCCACCCGCGGAATAGCCGCAACTCCAGCTCCGGCGAAGGCGCGCAACATCGTTCTCGTGCACGGCTTGTTCGCCGACGGATGATGCTGGTCCGAGGTGATCGTACGATTGCAGGCGGCGGGACTCAATGCCACGGCCGTGCAAAATCCTCTGACGACGTTGCCTGAAGCGGTCGCATCGGCGCAGTTTGTGCTGGATCGGCAGGATGGCCCGACCGTGCTGGTCGGGCACTCTTTTTCCGGAATGATCGTCACCGACGCCGGCGTGCATCCGAACGTGTCGGCTCTTGTCTATGTGGCGGCGCGGGCGCCGGAGGCGGGCGAAGACTACACGGCCTTGGCCAAGACCTATCCGACGCCCCCTGCATCCGCCGGTATCGTCTTCGACGGCGATGAAGGGCGTCTCAGCGAGGCGGCGTTTCTGCGCGATTTCGCGGGCGATCTGCCGGAAGCGAAGGAGAAGGTGCTCTATGCGGTCCAGGAGCCGTTCCAAAGGTTCTGCTCACCGGCAAGACCACACATGCGGCCTGGCGGTCGAAGCCGAGCTTCTATGCTGTTTCGACGGAAGATCGCACGATCAATCCGGACCTCGAACGTTTCATGGCCAAGCGGATGGGTGCCCACACCATTGAAGTGAAATCAAGCCATCTCTCGCTGATCTCCCATCCCGACGAGATCACCCGCCTAATCCTGGAAGCCGCCGGACAACCCGCGTAGCAGCGCGGGGATGAGGACAATCGCCCGCGAAGAATCCCCCGCGACAACGCAATGCGAAGAACAATGAAACGTCTCGGATCCGCTACCTTGAGCGGCAACCTGCACGATGGCAGGGCCTCGGTTCTCCAAACCAAGGTTCATCCAGTCAATGCCGCCTCCCGAGCGGCAGGTGCATTCGGAGGCCGCTCCCAGGACGCTAGCCGCCGTTCCCGGGATAGACCTTTTCAATAAAGGTCACCCCGAGATCAGCATCATTTTTACTGCACGGTCGCTGCCGCA
>JAQGIF010000076.1 GCA_028291345.1 Rhodospirillales bacterium
CGATCAGCTCTATGCCGGCGGTATCCAGCGCCTCGATGATCTTGGTCAGCGTGTCGATCACGCCCCGTACATTGCCTTCGCTTGCTTCCATCCGCTGAATGGTTGGCAGCGATACGCCTGAAAGTTCAGCGAGTTCGCGCTGATCGATACTCAGTAAGGCACGTGCGGCACGTAGTTGGGCAGCGGTGATCATAGGGGCTCCATCTGGCTGAGGCCCCGAGTAGCACCTTGTGGAAATGACGTCCAGAAAATGATAATTAATGTATTAAGTAAGATCACCAGAGTATCAGCGCGACATCGTTTCCGACACCGGAAACCCAAACACCACCCTCACAATAGGTGTCGATAAGGTAAGCGATTACCTTATTCATGACAGCCCATTGGCATTATAGACGACTGCTTCTTCTTCGCCGTGAAACGCGACAAGACCGGCTTCTTTGAGCTGGTTGAGCGCGAACGTCAGTGCCGATAATGAAAGACGGAGCCGCTGCCCGATCTGGCGCCCGGGCAATCCTTCCGCGCCCGCCCGAACCAAAAGGCGGAAGATATTGAGCTGATCATCGCTACTGAGACATGCCAGCACGGCAATAACGTCAAATTGTTTCATAGCTCATCGGCCACCGATCATAGCGCTCCACGGCGAGACGCTACTTCTCCTCAAACCATGATCCATTAGAATGTTAGTGTCAAATTGCTAAATTGATATCCAAGACATCATATATAATATTTTGTGCATGATCCTAAGCATGCCGCGTTAAGGCTGGCCGGCTCCAAACGCCTCGGGGCCTGGGGTCAGCTCGGATTCTCGAAATTGCCTGATACCAAAGTGGAGAATGTCTTATGCCCGAGGCTTATATCGTCGATGCCCTGCGAAGCCCCACCGGTCGCCGTAGCGGCGGACTTGCCCATATTCACGGCGCCGATCTTGGCGCTCACGTCATCGCCTCTATCGTTAGACGCAATGGAATTCCCGCGGAAGATTAGGACGATGTGATTTTCGGATGTCTAGATGCGATCTGACCGGTGGCCGGTGACATTGCGCGCACGTCGTGGCTTGCCGCCGGCATGCCAATCAGCGTGCCGGGAACGACAATCGACCGGCAATGTGGCTCGTCTCAACAGGCGGTTCATTTCGCGGCGCAAGCCGTCATGTCCGGGACGGCCGATGTGATTTTGGCCGGCGGCGTGCAGACAATGAGCCATATCCCCATCAGCGCCGCTATGCGAGCGGAAGAGTCACTAAGCCTTGGCGCTGATCCATTCTCACGATCGACAGGGTGGACTACCCGCTTGGGCTTTCAGGAGATAGATCAATTTCAATCGGCGCAAATGATCGCCGATCAATGGAACTGTTCGCGGGAGGCCATGGAAGCTTTCGCGCTGGAATCGCACAGGCGTGCACGTCACCCCATGGATGCCGGTCTTTCTTTCGATCGGAAATCGTACCTCTGGAATCGGTCGCATGCGATGAAACAGTGCGTGAGACCTCTATGAAAAAATGGCGGCACTTAAACCGCCAAGCGAAGGTGGCACCATTACAGCAGCGGTTTCAAGCCAAACCTGCGATGCTGCAGGCGCAATGCTGAGCGTATCCCAAAAGGCCCTAAAGCTTTATCAACTCACGCCGCGCGCACGGATCCACCATATCAGTGTGACGGGCGACGACCCGATTTCGATGCTGACCGCGCCGATCGCGGCGACCCGAAGGGCTCTGGCAAAAGCTACAATGCGGCTGGAAGACATCGACCTTGTCGAAATCAACGAAGCGTTCACGCCCGTCGTGATGGCCTGGCTGCAGGAGATCGGCTATCCCCACGCTCAAACAAATGTGAATGGGGGCGCGATCGCTCTGGGCCACCCGCTTGGCGCAACCGGCACCAAGGTCATGACGAGGTTGCTTCATGAGCTGGAGCGTCGCAAGGGGCGGTTTGGATTCCAGACGATGTGCGAAGGCGGAGGTCAAGCAGACGCGACAATTATTGAAAGATTATAGCCCGTGATCGCACCCCAAAATCGCTAAAGATAGATTGACTTGAATCAAGGCGCCGAAAGGCTGAGCGAATTATCTTTCGCGAAGGTATCTGAATTCCCATCGGGAGCGACCAATGACCACAAGAACAGCGACCCTCGCCGTTGCGACAACGATGATAGGCGTCTTGGCGAGTACCCCTGCGGCTTGGGCCACTTCCAATGGAGTGGTGACGGGGATGGGGCACGATCTGGTGCAACGTCTTTGCTCGGCATGCCACATGGTCGAGCCTGGCCAAAGCGATCCGCCGAACCACGTGGGTGGCCCGGCGTTTCAGACCGTGGCCAACCGTCCGGACATTACTGAACGGTCATTGAGACGCCATTTGCGGGCCACACACTCCAATGCGATGATTCCCCTGGCAATGCCGAATCCGCAATTGAGTGAGGACGAACTTATCAAGATCATCGACTATCTCATCAGCTTGCGCATCGTGCACTAAGAGTCCGGCTCCGATCCTCAACAAATTGAGGATCGGAGCCGGCCTATATTGCCGGATCACTGAGGACCCTACGGTAGACACGCTTTATGGGCCGTTTGATGCCGAGCTTTAACGAGACACGCCGCAACCAGTCGATAAATATCTCCAGATTTTCTTGCGCATGCGACTTGAGTTATCCGGTCGGGTTGCGCCTGAAGTAGCGGAAGTTGAAGCGCTTGAATGAGGCGAATGTCGAACCGCGGTCGCCGCCGCGCAGCTTGGCAATGATCGGCGTAATATGCCCATGGCAATTTGAGTTGCGTCGGACAGCTGGGACGAGTGCTTGCGTTCATACTCACCGGTTTCGAGATCGAGAACGACGAAAGGTTCGATGACGCGGATATCCGGCTCGCGCCATTTCTCTATGAAATTGTGCCAACTGACGCGGTATGAGTTGGCCCAGACGCTGTCGCTGCGCGCATAGACATCTAGCGACAGGATGTGGAAATGATCGGGAGGGCGGTGGGAACTCCAGATATAATCGACCGCCATGACGGCACCGCGCTCGTGATCCGTCAGTTTGCGTTCCAACGCCCAACTACCCGAATTGCAGCGCCCCTCAAGCCAAGGTCCGTCGCCAGAACAGCGCGATTAGGCTCGTAAAAAACGAGGGGCGCATTTCCAGGAGTTCCTAAACCGGGGGTCATGAGACAAGCCGTTAGGATATGAGGGCGAGGCTTCATTTTACATGTTGCCTGACAAAACATTGGAGGTCGTGCTCCAGCGTTGATCCCGCCATGACCGGTAACCGGCCGGTTTGGCTTAATGCGAAAACAGGCATGGGATGTGCGCGCGCTGCAAAAGCGATGCGGTAACGCCGCCGAGCGCCCACTCGCGAACACGACTATGTCCATAGGCGCCCGCGACAACAAAATCGGACCTGTTCTTGGAAGCAAAATTAAGCAGCAGATCCCCCGCGTCGGATCCTTTGCCTTGAAGTCTGGCGATCGCGACCTTCGCGCCGTGAGCCCGTATATGATCCGCCATATCTTCAATCGAGATCGTATAATGGCCGTTCCAAGCATCTGTCGAAACTATCTCGATGAGGACGACTTCCTCGGCTTGGATCAGAATAGGAAGTGAGTCATGCGCGGCCCTCGCCGCCTCTGGTGTGTTCTTCCACGCGAGCAGAACTCGCTTCGCTTCAAAATCCGACACGATCTTTTCAGGAAGGACAATGGTCGGACGGCCACATGTCATCAACACATCGTCCGGCGCCAGCCTATACATGCCTCCGTCAAGATCGCGCCGGATCTGGCCTCCAAGAATCAACAAATCTGCCCGCCCAGCCTCTGCGCTGACCACCTGTACTGGATTGCCCTCGCCGTTGCGCCAGTCGGTTGAAAGCCCACACTCTGCTATCATCTTTTCGAACTGGCGTTTTGCGAAAATGGCTGATTCCTTCGCTGCCTCCACCGCAGCGTTGAAAAGCTGCGCATCCCCCGCCATAGCGGCAGGGATTTCGGTGGCAGGCAGAGTTACGGTTAGTCCAGTCAGCGTCGAGCCGAAATTTCGAGCGAGAGCGATCGCATATTTCAGCCGAGCCTCGGAAGCGGGGCCGGGTTCGACATGGACCAGCACATGTTTGAACGTCATGACTTTGGACTCCAATTGGGCGCCGCTTGCGCTACGGATCGACGATAGCCACCATTTCCGTGTCGGCGTTGATTTGGGTCAACGCGTTGGTCGGCGCAGGCAGTAGCGTCGAAGCCACTAGACAAGCTCCGCCAGATCAGCGGCGTGACTATGGTTTCAACCTCAATGCGCCCCAAAAAAACTTGGCTAATGCGGGGCCGACATCCGGTGAAGCGTCGACTCGTAAGAGACTTTTCCACTGCCACATGCAGCAGCACAGGGATTTCGGCCTGATGTACTTGTTCAACTGCACCTAAACCGCGCAGGAGACCAACCGCCGGCCCGAGACACCGGCGGCCCTCGTCCAAGATTAGATTATTCTGATCTCGTTCGTGACGTCGGCAACCCCGGGCGCAGCCCAGGCAGTCGCAGCCGCCACCTGCCTCTCGTTCGGCGTATGAACCGTGCCGGTGAGCCGCACCTTGCCGCCATCTCCGGTCACGGTGATAGTCTTCGGATCGAAAAACCACGAGCGATGCAACGCGTGCATAATCTCGTCGCCGATATTCGTCACATCGATCCTCGGCTTGATGGCGATCCGGTTGGACACGCCAACGACGCCCGATAGGTGGCGAACGTCCTGTTCGGCGGCGTCCTTCTGGTAGTGCCACTCGACTTGTCCGACGAGGGTGATCCAGCCCTTCTCGACCGTCAACGTGACCGCATCGCGTGGAAGGGCTACATTCCCCCCAAGCCGCCCTACCGCTGCAGCAGCTATGTCATCGTCACTACGCTCCGCCTCGAATGCCAAACGAACCTTAATTTCCTCGGCTACGGCTTTGACGCCTTTTACGCGCCGGACGGCATCTTCCGCCGCGTGTTTTTGCGCAAACGTCCCGACGTGACCGGTAAGGGTTACGATTCCGTCGCTTGCGGTAACGCCGATATGCGCGGCGTTGATACTTGGATCCCAGCTTAATTCGGCAAGAACGGCGTGTTGCAGCTGATTGTCGCTCGACATGCTAACCTCCAATAATCGCTGAGAAATGAGTCTGCGTTCCCGCAACCCTTCCTCACGACCATGCGCGCCCCGTCCGTTACCCGCCTTGATCCGGATCAAACAGGGACGGTTGTCCGGTCAGACCGAACAGGGTCGGAAATACGGAATGACATGCTTGCCGATGTTTCGGATCGTTTCGAGTTGCGCCCATTGCGGCACAGTGCCCATTTGGCAGATGAATAACATCTCGTCGGCGCCCGCATCGATCAGGCGCTGGACATAGCCGACGCAGTCCTGAATGGTGCCGTAGGCATGATTAGGATTCATCAGCGCCATCGATGAATCACTGAAATCCACCGTGATCTCCTCGGACGCCCAACGGGATTTGATGACCATTTCGCCGGTCGTGGATTCGGTGAGATCGTCCTGCCATTTCGTGTGGTCCGGACGTTCCCCGCCGCTATACCAATAGGCCAGCGATTCCATGAAATAACGCTGGCCACGAATGCCGATCTTGCGGGCCAAAGCGCCGTCATCGAGGACGACTGTCGGGCATAGGGCCGCGAGATGCTGGATCGGCCGATAGCCGACCTGGTCGGCGATGACGCGAGATGCCCAGGCTTCTCGGTAGATAATGCTTTTCTTGGCGACTTCCTCTGGGCCGCCAAAGCCCAGCACCAGCGCCCCCATGCCACGTCCGCCCGCGCGTTTCAGCGTCTCGGTGTTGGTGCAAGCGAGATACATCGGCGGATGCGGATCCTGATAAGGTTTGGGGTGAATCGGTCGGCGCGGAATTTGAATGTACCTTCCGTTATGCTCGATCTCATCCTGCACGAAGATTTTCGGGATCAGATACATCGCTTCATCGATCATCGGCTGCAGCTCCGCGAGGTCATAGCCAAACGTGCCCGCCTCCTGCTGTGTACCACCCTTTCCAACGCCAAAATGCACACGTCCTTTCGACAATATGTCGAGCAGGGCCACCCGTTCTGCGACTTTGACCGGATGGTTCATCGCCGGCGGTAGGCAAACCACGCCATGGTCGAGGCCGATCCGGCTGGTGCGGCCCGCCAGGTAGGCCAGGAAGGTTTCCGGGACGCTCATATGGGCATAGTTTGTCAGCCCGGTGTGCTCCACTGCCCAGATCACATCGAAGCCCATTTCCTCGGCCAACACCGACTGCTCGACCATATCTTCAAAGACGCGCCGGTCGCCGGCACGGGACGCATCGGTCGTCTGTGCTTCATAAATCAGTGAAAAGCGCATAGCTGCAGATACCCTCAGATGTCGATCATTATGATCCGAGGAATGACAGTCG
>JAQGIF010000081.1 GCA_028291345.1 Rhodospirillales bacterium
ACGCCGCCCTTGGCGGAACCATCCAGCTTGGTCACCACCAGGCCGTTTATCTTGACCAGGTTGCGGAAGGTTTCGACTTGCTGCACGGCGTTCTGACCGGTGGTCGCATCCAGCACCAGCACGGTCGCATGCGGCGCGGCGGGGTCGATTTTTTGCAGCACACGGATGATCTTGGCCAGTTCCTCCATCAGCCCGGCCTTATTGTGCAGCCTGCCGGCCGTGTCGATTAGCAGCACGTCGATATTCTCGCGGCGAGCGCGCTCCAGCGCCTCATAGGCAAGCGCGGCGGGGTCTGCCCCCTGCTCTTTTGTCACCACCGGCGCGCCGGTACGTTCGCCCCAGATCGCCAACTGCGCGACCGCGGCAGCGCGGAACGTATCGCCGGCGGCCATCATCACCCGCTTGCCCTCACCGCGATAACGCTCCGCCAGCTTGCCGATCGTGGTGGTCTTGCCGACGCCGTTGACACCGACCATCAGCACGACGAAGGGCTTGGCTCCCGCGGTGTCGAGCGGCAGGGCGACCGGCGCCAGCAGTGCGGCAATGCGCTCCGCCAGGAACAGCCGGACCTCGTCGTCGGTGACCTCCTTGCCGAAGCGCGACCGGCCGAGATCAGCGGCAAGCTGCGCCGCCGTTGCCGGACCGAGATCGGCGGCGATCAGCAACTCCTCGATCTCATCCAACGTCTCCTGGTCGAGTTTCCGCTTCACTAGGATCGCCGCCAACCCCTCGGTCAGACGCGAGGAAGAGCGTGAGAGGCCGGTTTTGAGGCGCTGGAACCAGCTGACCTTCTCGGTCACGGGGACGACTTTGGGTTAGCGCTTTCAAAACTTTCAGCAACTAACGCGCCGTCGATCACGTCCGTAACCCGCGCCCTGACCACGCTGCCAACGGCAGCCAGATCATCGGCCAGTCGCACAGGGGCGTAATGCTCGCTGCGTCCCTCGCCCGGCTTCTCGATCAATGCAGAGATCTCCGCCCCGATCTGGCGAGCCAGAAACAGGTTCAAGCGCCGATAGCCCGCCGCGCGCAGTTCAGCCGCGCGAGCCTTGCGGCGTTCCATCGGCACTTGCGGCATGCGAGCAGCTGGCGTGCCCTTGCGGGCGGAATAGGGGAAGATATGGAGATAGGTCAGGCCACACTCATCCAGCAAATTCAGCGTATTGACAAACATATCTTCAGTCTCTGTGGGAAACCCGACGATAAGGTCGGCACCGAATACAATGCCGGGGCGCAAGCTACGCGCCCGTTCACACGCTGTCACAGCATCGGCGCGCAAGTGACGGCGCTTCATACGCTTCAGCACCATATCGTCGCCGGCCTGTATGCTGAGATGCAGATGGGGCATCAAGCGCGGCTCATCTGCGATCAGCCGCCACAAATCCTCATCGATCTCGACCGGATCGAGCGATGACAGGCGCAGCCGCTCCAGGTTCGGCACCGCCGCCAACAGCCGGCGGATCATCTGGCCCAGGGTCGGCTGGCCCGGCAGATCGGGCCCGTACGAAGTCAAATCCACCCCGGTCATGACGATCTCGCGAAAGCCGGCCTCGACCAGCTGGCGCGTCTCGGCGACGATCGCACCCATCGGCACGGAGCGCGCCGGCCCCCTACCATAAGGAATGATGCAGAAGGTGCAGCGATGGTCGCAGCCATTCTGCACTTGGATAAAGGCCCGCGCCTTGCCGTCGAAGCCGGCCGTCAGGTGACCGGCGGTCTCGGTAACGGACATGATGTCGTTGACCATTACGCGCGCGTCAGGAATGCCGCCCCAGCTTTCGGCGTTCAGCTTCTCGGCATTACCCAGCACCCGGCTGACCTCGGGCATCGCCGCGAAGGCGCCGGGATCGATCTGCGCAGCGCAGCCGGTGACGATGATCTGGGCATCGGGCCGGTCGCGGCGGGCGCGGCGGATCGCCTGACGGGCTTGGCGTTCAGCCTCGGCGGTGACGGCACAGGTGTTGACGATGATCGCATCCGCCATCCCCGCCGCCTGGGCATGGCCGCGCATCACTTCGGACTCATAGGCGTTGAGACGGCAGCCGAAAGTCAGGATTTGGACGGCCGCGTCAGGAGGGCTGCTCATGCCGCTGCGGCGCGAAGCGTATCGCCGGACAGCAGGCTTTCGTCGATCTCGCCGGTGAAGCTTGTCGCAGCCGGACCGGTCATAATGACGTGATCGTCATCGCGCCATTCGATCATGAGATCGCCACCATCGAGGACGAGCATGGCCTTGCGCCCGGTGAGACCCCGCCGCACCGCCGCGACCAAAGTGGCGCAGGCGCCGCTGCCGCAGGCCTGGGTGACGCCCACCCCCCGCTCCCACACCCGCATGCGGATGCGGTCCCACGCCTGAACCGTCGCGACCTCGACATTCACTCGTTCGGGGAAGAGCAGGTCATGTTCGACCGGGCGGCCAAGCGTGGCGATATCAACCGCCTCTGCGTCCGGCACGAAGAACACGGCATGGGGATTGCCCATATTGACCCCAACGGGGTCAAAGAGCGGGCCGGTTATCGGCAGATGCAACGTATCGACAGCATGCGTCACCGGAATTTGAAGCCAGTCGAGTTTCGGCGGGCCCATATCGACGGCGACATCCGTCCCATCCTTCCAGGCATCGAGGATCCCCACCGCCGTCGCAATGCGCACCTGGTCCCGCCCGGTTTCGGCGAACAGCAACGCGGCGACGCAGCGCGAGGCGTTCCCGCATGTGCCGATATCGCCGCCATCGGCATTGACGAAGCGCACAGAAACATCCGCCGGTAAGTCACCCGCGGGCTCGATCACCACGATCGTATCGGCCCCGATGCCGGTATGGCGGTCGGCGAGCGCGCGCGTGTCGTCAGGCGTCAGAACAAGCGGCCGCAGCCGCGCGTCGAACACGATGAAATCGTTGCCAAGCCCGTGCATTTTGCGAAAGGGGATCGTCATAGGCCGGTTATATGGTCAAGGGCGCGGGCAAGTCCACTTTTGGACGACGCGCCCGGCCCTTTTTCACCAACCCTACTTCTTCTCCCACGGAAAGCTCTTCGCCTCTCCGCCCGCTTCGGTCAATGTCACCAAGGCCGCGATCCCGGTGATGCGGGCACCGCTCTTGGTGCTGCAGGTTTTGGCAGCGGGCAATGGACCGCTGCGGTTTTCGCGGCTAGCCGAGCGGGTGGAGGGCGTCAGCCAGAAGATCCTGACCCAGACGCTGCGCGCACCGGAAAAGGATGGGCTGCTCACGCGGACACTCTATCCGCAGGTGCCCGC
This sequence comes from Rhodospirillales bacterium, assembly GCA_028291345.1. Taxonomy (GTDB): domain Bacteria; phylum Pseudomonadota; class Alphaproteobacteria; order BOG-932; family Roseiterribacteraceae; genus BOG-932. The sequence goes on from JAQGIF010000081.1 coordinate 3,256, forward strand.
CGCGCGTGGAATATGAAAACCACGATGCTCGCTAGCGACTTTCTGAGCCAAATCCTGCCGCTCTGGCGCTGGATCGTCGGGCATCTTCCCGCCTTCGAGACGGCGCGGGCCGAACATATAAGCAAAGCCCCTTAAACTGTTACTTCTCAGCGTCCCTCGCCCCTGATAGCGTGCCGCAAAGCGCAATCGACAGCGATCGGCCATTTAACAGGGAGGATGACATGAACGACACCAACATCACGCGCCGCACGGCGTTCGTCGCGGGCGCTTTGGGCGCGGTAGCCGCGGCCGGCTTGGCAAAAACGGCCCAGGCAGCAACGCCGACCAAAGCGCAGAAAGCCAACATCAAAATCGTCGAAGATTTCATCAAGGCATGGAACGAGCCCGACAAATCCGTCGCTTACCTCGCCGACGACGCCTCGGTCCGCATGGAGGAAGATAAGCCGCCGGTCGTTGGACCGGCAGCGGTCGGCGCTGCCTTCAAGACCTTCATGGGCCATGGCGAAACCATCGACGTCAAAATCCTGTCGACCTTCGCCGAAGGGCCGGTGGTGACCAACACGCGCATCGACACGCTGAAAACCCCCGGCAAGCCGGATCAGGCCTTCAAGGTGGTGGGCGTGTTCGTGGTGAAGAAGGGCAAGATCAAGGAGTGGACCGACTATCTGGATGCCTAGAAACGCGGACTTGGGGCCAGTTGGAGTAGTCTCGGCGACGATCTTGTCATCATTTTGTATACTCACGCGGAGTGATGGCGGATTCGCCATCCATCTGAGAGTTTCGGATGCACTATCTCTCGGTCGCGACGCGGATGTGGCGGACTGCGGTCCAACTTGGCGTTGGGCCGTTGCTCGCCGGGTCGGCAGTGGGAAAAGAGCCGGAGATTACCGCGACAATGATTCCGCATGCGGACTGGCGCCCGCGCCACCGCCGTCCGGCAGCCAGTGCGACGCGACTGGTTGTAAGCGTCAACGCGATTCAGGATTTATGGAAGCGTGACGCGCTCACACGCGATCCGCCCCTTTATCTCAATGCCGATCGAGTCGTTATCGAACGGGGGCAATTTCAAGCAGAGGTCGAAAGCTTCGGCGATCCGCATGGGCCGGCGGCTCCGGAATATGAGATTCGCGGCATAGGAATGTGCCTGAGCGGCCATGCCTTATACGACAATGCAGGCCTGCATAATTGCTGACCGGCCGGAAATGAATGTCAAGACTCAACACGGCCGACAATCAGTTTCAGCGACCCGTCGAAATAAGACTTCGTGCGCAGGTGACCGTGTTTCGCATCCCATGTCCCACTTTCGAGATCTTGCGTCAGCCCTGACACAAAGCGCGCGGTCACTGACGGATCGACAAAGCTCCACGCCGAACAAGCCAACCGCGCGCCGGGTTCGAGAAGGCGTTCGGGGCGGCCGTAATAGGCCTCGCCGAAGCCGTCGGTGCAGTCGAGCGGGATTGGCACGGACAGCACCTCCGTGGCGCAGCCCAAAGCCTTCGCGATCGTCTCGATCGGCGGATACCGGCTTGCCTCTACCGCGGTGACCTCCGGAGCGTAGTCGTCGAGCCAGAAGCGGTCCAACGCGTCCCGGTCGCAAGTGAGGATCAGAACCGGGCCGCGCGTGACCCGCCGCATCTCGGCAAGGCCGGCCGCCAGATCGGGCCATTGATGGACGGTGAAGGTCGCCGTAGCTGCATCGAAACAGCCGTCCTCGAACGGCAGGCTCCCGGCGACGGCGTCGATGGCGGTGGGCAGATGCACGGGCCGCTGCGCCCGCATCGCGGCGGATGGCTCCACGGCGGTAACAGCACGGTCGGTCGGCTCGTACGAGCCCGCGCCGGCCCCGACATTCAGAACCGTACGGGCATCGCCCAATGCGCGTCCGATGAATTCCGCGATATGCGGATCGGGCCGCCGGTAGTGGGCGTATCCCGCGCCGATCACGCCGTAATTTGCGTCCCCGGCGCTGCCGTCACTGTGCCTGGAGCCCAAGGCCGCTACCCCGTCGTCTTGTGGCCGAGCGCGTCGAGTTTGGACCCGAGCTGCATTGCCAGCCCCATGTCGGACATTTTGCGCTTGCCGCCCATCCCCGCCGACATCCGCCGAGGCGCCCGGCATAGAGCTCGTCCCAGGCGGACAACGTGATGGTGAGGGTAAGACCGGCCGACTTGTCTTTGTCCGACACCGTCCCGCCCTCGATGAAGATGAAGCCGGCGCCCTTGCCGTCGCCGGCGGCGCATCTTCTTTGTGAAATCATCCTGTTGCGGCATGGGATTCCTGTTTGGAGACTCCTTGGAGCTGGAATCATATTACTAGGCGGCTATGACGCCTGCGCAGATTGTCACTGCCCGGCGAAACCACATTTGGGCTCGTGCATTGCGCGGCGGGACACCGCATGGCATGTGCTTGCGCCATGGCCGGATCACCTAGCAACACAAATTTCGTGCGTAAGGCGATTATC
>JAQGIF010000095.1 GCA_028291345.1 Rhodospirillales bacterium
CACACTGATCATCGAGCTGATCCAAGCCAGATAAAGCGCAGGGTCGTAGATAGCCCCACATGTTCCTACAAGCAAAAAACCGGCTTTTACGAAAACCAAAAAGCCATGTACCCATAACAATACGAAACATCATACAAATATAACTAATCCGCGACATCACAAATTCGCGCACCAGTCTGCTGACTGCGGCTCTATAACTCGTCGGCCGACCATTGCTAGAAGTGGCGATGACGACGCAACTTCTGGAAAGGCTTATAGACCCGCCCACGCGCGAAGACGCAATTAAGCTTGCGTTCGATGCCATGACGATGGCTGCCGACAGAATGACACCGAGACCGCGGCTTATAACGTCGAGCAGCTGGCGAGCGCCCTGAAGGCGTCGTGGCAAGACCGTATGCATGTCCGCCTCCGCTCCATGACGGAGGATTATCGCCGCACAGGCTGACGCGGACGCGATTCCAATAATTTTCAGCGATCTTACCCCAAGATTGTTCACAATCCTGTACGCGATCTGATAATCTCCAACCCGCATCCGGAACCGGCTTGTCCGCCGCGCAGGGCAAGGGAGACATCAATGATCTATCGCGCACGCAAGCAGCAGATGAGCTATGGCAGGCCGCTCGGCATCATCTCGCTGGAGGAGTTCATTCCTTGCCCGCCCGGCACACCGGGGAACCCGACCACATTCTCCCACCCCGTCATGTATGAGGTCGTGAAAGATGCCAACATCGGCAGCCTGATTGGCCTCAACAATCCGGACAGCCGGCAGGCTTTCCTGAATGCCGGCCGGGCACTGGTCGAAAAGGGCGTTTCGGCTATCGCCGGCAATTGCGGGCTGATGATCGTGCATCAAGCTGCGCTGGCCAAGGCGCTACCGGTGCCCGTGCTGATGTCCAGCCTGCTGCAACTGCCGCTGATCGCCAGCTTGATCGGGCCTGACGGTGTGATCGGCGTCATGGCGTCCAGCCGCAATAACCTGAAACCCGAGCATCTGTTGATGGCGACGGCCGGCGCGGAGATTCCGGTCGCCATCGCCACCATGGACGGCAAGCCCCATTTCCGCGACGGCATGGCCGGCGGCGTACTGGATTCCGAAAAAGCCGAGGCCGAAGTGGTCGAGGTCGCTCAGGCACTGATTACGGAAAAACCGGATGTCCGGGCCATATTGTTCGAATGCGTCGACCTGCCGCCCTACGCTCATGCGGTGCAGGAAGCGACCGGCCGACCGGTATTCGACATCACCACCCTGGTCGGTCATGCACTGTCGGGCCTGATCCGCCGGCCCTTCTCGGGAGCGTATTAGGCTAGAAATTAGATTGATCAAATTGTAACAATCAATTTCCTGAATTATCCCGCGTGGCCCACTTCGAAGAACGCCGAGCTGACAGGCGACCTTTCCCGGAGGGACCAGAAGATGCCGACAGCCGTAGCCCTAACTGATCTCTGTCACAAAGACCGTCAATCCCCCCGCCCGCCTCTTGGAAACGATCCGCCAGTTCACGCCAAACTGGTTCACCGTGACTATGGGTACCGGCATCCTGGCTCTGGCCCTCAACCAGTTCCCCATACCCATCCCGGGGCTGCACGCCGTCGGTCAAGCACTGTGGCTGACCAACATCGCCCTGTTCGCGCTATTCAGCGCGCTCTATACGGCGCGGTGGATCCTGTTTTTCAACGGTGCGCGGCGCATATTCGGCCATTCGGTCGTCTCGATGTTTTTCGGCGCGATACCGATGGGCCTGGCCACGATCGTCAACGGGTTTCTCGTCTTCGGCACCACACTTTGGGGACAGTACGCCGTCAATATCGCGCGTGTGTTGTGGTGGATCGATGCGTCAATGTCGTTGGCGTGCGGCGTCGCGATCCCGTTCCTGATGTTCACGCGCCAAGATCACAGCGTCGATAAAATGACGGCCATTTGCTTTTGCCGGTGGTGGCGGCCGAAGTCGCGGCCGCGAGCGGTGGGCTTCTCGCGCCCCACCTCGCCGATGTCGAGGCGTTCCGCATTCTGGTCGTCAGCTACGCCCTGTGGGCCTTCGCGGTACCGCTGGCGATGAGCATCCTGGTCATATTGTTGCTTCGCCTTGCCATCCATAAGCTGCCGCATCGCGACATGGCGGCGTCGGGCCGGTTGGCGCTGGGCCCGATCGGAACCGGCGCACTGGGCCTGATTCTTTTGGGTGGGGATGCGCCACCCATATTCTCAAGCGTTGGAATGCCGGAAGTCGGCCAGGTCGCGGCGGGCACCGGCGTGATCGGCGGGACGATGCTGTGGGGGTATGGTCCGTGGTGGCTGCTTCTCGCCGTGCTGACAACCGCGCGCTATATCCGCGAAGGTATGCCATTCAATATCGGCTGGTGGGGCTTCACTTTCCCGCTCGGCGTCTATGCGGTCGGCACGTTGGCACTCGCGAGCGCGACGCATCTCGATTTCCTGCTTGCCGTCGGCGGCGGGCTGATCGTCTGCCTGACGGCATTTTGGGTTGTGGTGATGGGGCGCACGCTGCATGGCGCATGGCACGGCTATCTCTTTGTTTCGCCTTGCCCGCTGACCGGCTCGATCCCAGGCGACCATGAGGCGGATGGCGTCTGATCGCCGGTCCGGCGTCACCGCCCGGCTGCATGCGCTCCGGCGCGGCGGCCGAAATAGGAGGATTCGCCGATCATGAAGCCGCTGGCATAGCCGGCGCTGTCCTTGGCTATATTCGACGCCGTAGCGCCCGCCGCATAAAGGCCGGGAATGATCCGGCCTGCCTCGTCCAGCACCTGGGCATCCGCCGTCGTCGTCAGCCCGCCCTGCGTCAATCCCTGGGCTGATACCGGACCCAGCGTGATATTCACCGCGGCGAAGGGCGGCTCGACCAGCGGGGTCAGATATTTAGCGGCCTTATGGAAATTCGGGTCCTCGCCTCGCGCCGCGTTCGCGTTATAATCCGCGAGGGTTTTCTGCAGCGCGCCCTCGGCAATGCCGAGATCGTGCTCCATCTCGGCCACCGTTTCCCAGGCGTCGATCAGAGCCTCATAGCCGTTCCGCTCACCGAAGGCGAGCGCGTCGCAGATCAGATAGGCGACCATGTTCGGCTGTTGCATAGCGAAGGCCGTGGCGCGGCCGTGATAGGTGTCCTCATTGATGAAGCGCTGGCCGTTCTTGTTGACCAATATGCCCTTGATCCTGCTCTCCGGCGCATAGATCGGGATCGAGATCATCGTCGCCGCCATGTTCGTCAGCGCGCCGCCAACCGACAGGCCCAGTTGCTGGCCCGCCCCGTCGGAGGTTGGCGCGCCGTGCGGGATGACGCCCTCAAGCGCCATGTTCGGCGTGTATTTGTCGATCAGCTCCCGGTTCCAGACGAAGCCGCCGGTGGTCAGCACCACCCCCTTGCGGGACTCGGCATAGCGGATTTCGTCGAAATGCCGGTAGCGCACGCCGACGATGCGCCCCGTCTCGTCGCGCACCAGCGCATTGACCGCCGAATCGAACTCCACATGGATGCCGACGCGTTGCACCGTCGCGATCAGCCCGTTCATCATTGCGTAGGCTGCGGCGCCCGGAACGCCGACCTTATGGCCGCGCGGGACAGGCTTGGCGATCTGATTGAACGGCCAGGCATCTTCATTGCCCGTCCAGGACAGAGTTTCGTCGGTCGGGTGTTCCGGGTCCTTGCCGGGAAAGAAGCGGTCGTTGAACGGCACGCCCTGGCGTTCCATCCAATCGAAATGCGCGACGCTGTTCTCGCAATAAAGCCGGATCTTCTCCGCGTCCGGCTCCGGTGTCACCGCCATGATGTAGTTGAACATGTCTTCGACCGTGTCGTCGAAGCCGTTCGCCTTCTGCACCCGGGTGCCGCCGCCGAAATAGACATAGCCCCCCGCCATCGCACTCGACCCGCCGCCGCCCGACGTGCGCTCGATCACCAGCACGTCCGCCCCGGCCTCATGCGCCTCCAGCGCCGCGCAAGCACCGGCGACGCCCATCCCCACCACGATCACATCGGCGCTATCGGTAAAGGTGACGTCCTTGCTCGAAAGAGCGGGCGAAATATCCATGCTGCTGA
>JAQGIF010000109.1 GCA_028291345.1 Rhodospirillales bacterium
ACGATCGGCCGCCCGCTGCGCAACTCAGCGGCGGCGCGGTCGAAGGCGATATGCACCGCGCTGTCGAGCAGGCCGGCGAAATCAGCGGATGATGTACTCACGTGGTTAGCCTCTGGCCGTAGGAACGGCGCTGTATGGTCCGTACTTGCAATGGGCGATGCTGTGGGTCATAGCGAAAGACGTCTGACAACCGTGTTTTTGGCGGAACTAGTTTCCTGTAACTAAATTATGCGGGTTCGCCAAATTACTAAGGCCCTGCGAGCAAATTTTAGCGATCGAAACCTCGGAGTGATCCAGAATTTCCAGCGACCGCGATACTACCGAACAGACGATGTGGCCTGAACTTCTAAAGCTTGCTGCCGGGCATGACATCGTCCGTCCGGTGGATACGGAAGCCGGACGGTCGTTCTGGGACCTGTATGCTCCAATTGCCTGCGGTAATGGCCGTTCGCCGTTCGTGGTGGGGCAGTTGGGCCAATCCCTGGACGGGCGAATCGCCACCCCCACCGGGCGTTCGCATTATATCAACGGGCCGGAATCGATCCGGCATCTGCATTGCCTCCGTGCGCTCGTCGATGCGGTGATCGTCGGAATCGGAACGGTGGTGGCCGACGATCCGCAGCTGACGGTACGAAAGGTCGAGGGGCGAGATCCTGCGCGGGTCGTGATCGATCCGAACGGCCGCCTGCCGCCTGACGCCAGAATCCTGGCGGATGACGGTTGCCCGGTCTTCGTCGTGCAGGGATGCGACCGACCGCGCCCGAGCTGGGTGACGCCGATCACCGTGCAGCCGCGCGAGGGTAATCTCGTTCCCGCCGCCATCGTTGCTGCGCTGGCTGATCGGGGGTTCAGGCGGCTGCTGGTCGAGGGTGGGGCGGGAACGGTATCCGGGTTTCTCGCCGCCAGGGCGATCGATCGGCTCCATCTCTGCATCGCACCGATCGTCATCGGGTCAGGACCAATAGGCATCACCCTGCCGCCGATAGATGAATTACACCATGCCATTAGGCCACAAACCTCAGTCCATAGATTGGGCATGGACATGCTGTTCGATTGCCTGTTGGAACCGCGGGCGGCCGCTTTCGCGGCAGATTCATTGCAGTTGGATGGCGTCGAGCGCTGAAGCGACTTGCGCCGCGGTGTCGTTCCAACCCGCCAGCTCGAGAGCGGCTTTCGCGGCGCCGGTAGCGAGCGTTTCGCGATATGCTGGATCGCCCAGTAGATGCCGCAATGCCGCCGCCAAGGCCACTGGATCACCCGGCGGAACCAGTATGCCGGCGTACTCGGGCACTAAATCGGGAATCGCGCCTGCATTTGCCGCGACTACGGGAAGCCGGTAAGCGAGCGCTTCGGCAATCGCCATGCCATAGCCCTCGTAGCGGCTGGATGAAATGAGGACGTCCGCCGCCCGGTAAAGCGGATCCAGGTCGCTTACCTCACCTGTGAGGGTAATAAGGTAATCCATTGAATATTTTGAAATAAGTTCCCTAAGATTAGCAGTGGTCTCAGGCGATCGAGCAAGGCTTCCCGCGATGGTGCAACGCCATTCCAAGTCGGTGATGAGCGCCAGACTTTCGACCAGAATGTCATAAGCCTTACGTGGAATCACCGTTCCGACCGACAGGAGATGGGGCACCGGATTGCGGGGGCGAGGGTAGGGACCTGGCTTATGAATTCCGGGCTTGGCCACGGTGACCGGCGTTTCGCCGATGTCGTAATCCGCGCGCAACGTTGCGGCGGTCAGTTCGCTGGTCACAATGATCGCACGAACATGGGCCAGAGCCTGCCGTTCCGAGGCCGCCAGGCTTCGTGCCGTATTCGGCGAAAGGCCGGACTCCAGCGCCAGCGGATGGTGGACGAGCGCCGCGAGGTTCAATCTTTGCGCCGCCGCCGCCGCCACATCCGGCAACACGCCGAATGCCAGCCCGTCGATGAGGACCAGCGCGCCATCCGGGCACACGGCCAGGCTCTCGGCGGCGATTTGGATATCGGCGGGGGACGGGAAGGGAAAGGAGGTGGGCCACGCTATATGCTCGACTTCCCATCCCATGCGCCGCAGCTCGGCCATCATCTGCTTGTCATAGATTGTGCCGCCGGTGCGGGTGTCGATGTCGCCGGGTATCGCGAACCAGAGCTTACGCGCCAATCGCGGCTTCATACCAAGCCTTGGCGATATGCGATTCGTTGAGGGTGACGCGGATGCGGTTGATGCCGCCGGCATGGGGGCCGAGTTCGCAGCTGCGGACCGCCTCTGCCATCGCATCGAAAATATGGCGGGCCAGGAATTCGGTCGTGGTCACCTTGCCAGCGAAGGTAGGATACTCGTCGAGATTGGCGTAGTTGAGTGCGTGCAGCGTCTGTTTGAGCGCATCGGTCGCGCGGCCGATATCGACGACGATATTGTCTGGGTCGAGTTCCTCACGGAAAAAAGCAACGTCGACGACATAGGTCGCGCCGTGCAGGCGCTGGGCCGGGCCGAATACCGCGCCGTTCAGGCTATGGGCGATCATGATGTGATCGCGGACTTCTACGGCGTACATGCTTACTCCTGCTTAAGAATATCGGATGAGATGACAGAGCGCACCAGGCGCACCGAGGATTTCCGGTAGGCGCGCCGGCACCTCGGCGAAAGGTGTTTCATCCGCGACCAGCACATCCAGGCGCGGGTCGGCGCACAATGATAGTGCTTTCGACAGGCGCCGCCGATGGTCCCAGCGCGCACGGCGTGCGGGCGACACGGTGCCGACTTGCGACGACAGAATGGTCAGGCGCTGACTGTGGAACGCGCCGCCAAGCTCCACCATGACCGGCTGCGAGCCATACCAGCTCATCTCGATAATTGTGGCCTCCAAGCCCGCCAGCGACAAAGCAAGCTGCAGGCCCTCGCCGGTGCCCGAGGCGTGGAAGACGAGGTCGCAGCCGGACGGCAAAGCTTCTGCCGGAGTCGCGAAGCTTATGTCGAGTGCGTCGGCCGTATGCCGCCGATCGGGGTTGATGTCGATCAGCGTCACCTCAGCGCCCGGCAGGCGGGCGCACAAATAGGCAAGCAGGCAGCCGGCAACGCCGCCGCCGACGATGGCGATGCGGTCGCCGATGCGGGGGGCGGCATCCCAGATCGCGTTCATCGCGGTTTCCATCTGCGCCGCCAGAACAGCGCGCTCATCGGATACCGCGTCGGGGATCAGGATCGCGGAGGCAGCCGGAATCGCAAAGCGGCTCTGATGCGGATACAGGCAGAAGACCCGCTCGCCGTTGCGATCCGCCGGGCCGTGTTCGATCCGGCCTACCATCGCGTAACCGTACTTCACGGGATAAGGAAATTCGCCGTCCTGGAACGGGCAGCGCATGCGCGTCCATTCGCTCTTGGGTACCTTTCCATGGAAAACGAGGGACTCCGTGCCGCGGCTGATACCGCTGGTCAGCGCCTTGACGTGAAGCGTGTTGTCGTCAGCCGGCGGCAAGCTTGCCGGGCGCAGCTCTGCCAAGGCCGGACCTGTAATCCAAAGCGCCTGCGGTTTGGGGGATGAGTCTTGCATGGAGTATCTATAGCTCGCTCTTCCCACGGCCTGTAACACATTGCCCATGTCCGACGCGATCCTACCTGTTGCCAAGTCAACGACGAACGCCACTGATTCCGGATTAGCCGGCCGTCGTTGGGTCTTCTTTGCCTTGAACGCCGCCAGCATGACCGCGCTCGCCGGGGTCATGATCGATGTGCTCGCGGCGCGAGGATGGTCCTACGCTTCAGCATTGTTTTTGCTGCTGTTTCTAGTCGGCTTGCCCTGGACGCTGATCGGTTTCTGGAATTCCGCCGTCGGTTTCGTGATCCTGCGCCTCACAGCAGATCCGGTCGGATATACCAACGCGGCGATACGCCTCACGGTAAAGGGCAGTCTGATCACGACGCGCACCGCGATCTGTCTCGCCGTGCGGCATGAGGATGTGGGGCTGGTTTTCGCCCGGCTGGATTCGATGATCCGCAGCGTGGCGGCGACGCCATGGGCCGATGCTTTCGATTTTCATGTTCTGAGCGACAGCGCCCGGCCGGACATCGTCGCGGCCGAGGAACAGGCCTTCGCAGAACTGGTGACCGGCCACCCGCGCGGGGCGTTCCTGCAATATCGCCGGCGAGCCCTGAATACCGGTTTCAAAGCCGGCAATCTGCATGAGTTCGCGGCGCGGGAGCAGGGCAGGTACGACCATATGATCGTGCTCGATGCCGACAGCGTCATGTCGGCGGCTGCCATGCTGCGGCTGGTGCGTGCCATGCAGGCCAATCCGTCTTTGGGCATTCTTCAGACACTCGTCGTCGGCCAGCCGTCGGGCAGCGCCTTTACTCGAATATTCCAGTTCGGCATGCGCCAGTCGATGCGGACCCAGACAGTGGGCAGCGCGTGGTGGCAGGGGCCGGCAGGGCCCTATTGGGGGCATAACGCCATCATCCGGATAAGGCCGTTCGTCGATCACTGCATCCTGCCGGTCCTGCCCGGGCGCGGGCCGCTCAGCGGGCAAATTCTCAGTCACGACCAGCTCGAAGCGGCGATGATCCGCGGTGCCGGTTACGATGTGCGGGTTATCGCCGACGAGTTCGAAAGTTGGGAAGAAAATCCGCCCAACCTGCCGGATTTCATCAAGCGCGATCTGCGCTGGTGTCAGGGCAATATGCAATATCTGAAGCTACTGCGGATGCCGGGGCTTAAGCCCATGGGCCGATTCCAACTGGTCAACGCGATCATGATGTATGCCGGGGCACCGGCCGGGCTTCTGATGCTGCTGGACGGCCTGGCGATGATCGGCGACGGCAGCAGGTCTTCGGCCCCGGCGGCTCTCGCTTTCGCGCTGTATTTCGTGATGCTGAGTTTGGGTTTCGCGCCGCGCCTACTCGGAACGCTGGACATTCTTTTGCAGCCCGGCCGACGGCGGCTTTACGGCGGAACCGTTCGGCTGCTGGCCGGCGGGTTCCTGGATATGCTGTTCTCGCTGTTGCTCGGGCCCGTCATGATGATCGCGCAGGCGATATTCGTCGGTGGCCTGATCTTCGGCCGTCGGGTGATCTGGGAGGCGCAGAATCGTGACGGACGCATTGTACGGGTCAGCGAAGCCCTGCACGGGTTGTGGCCCCAGGCACTGTTCGGCCTAGCTGTGGCCGGAGTGCTGACCATCTATGCACCGAGTGTCCTGCCATGGGCCGCGCCCACGATTTTGCCTTGCCTGTTCGGCATTCCATTCACATGTTTGACGGCGGGCACGGGGCTCGGCCGTTTCTTCGTTCGCCACCGGATCTGTGCGATACCGGACGAATATGCGCCGCCCCCTGCCGTCACGATTTCTCAAAACGGGTGACTCTCATGAAATATCTCCACACCATGGTCCGGGTCGCGGACCTCGACACCTCCCTCGACTTCTACTGCAACAAGCTGGGTTTGACGGAATTGAGCCGGAAGGAGGTTCCGCAGGGCCGCTATACGCTGGTGTTCCTGGCGGCACCCGGCGGCGAGGACGCTCAGGTGGAGCTGACATTCAACTGGGATCGGGAGACTCTGGGCGAGGGGCGCAATTTCGGCCATCTCGCCTATGCGGTGGACGATATCTATGCGGCCTGCCAACGACTGATGGACAAGGGCGTCACGATCAACCGGCCGCCGCGCGACGGGCGGATGGCCTTCGTCCGCTCGCCAGACAATATCTCTATCGAACTGCTGCAGGCTGGCGACGCGCTGCCGCCGGCCGAACCCTGGGCGTCGATGCCCAATACGGGGAAATGGTAGCGGGTTATTCGCCTGCGAAGATCGCGTCCAGCCCTTCGCGATAGGTCGGATAGGTCAGGCGCATGCCGAGTTCGTTCCTGATCCGGCTGTTGTCGATCCGCTTATTGTCGGCCCAGAATTCGCGCGCCATCGGCGACAGAACCGCCTGGTCGAACGGAATTTCCGGCGGCGGCTCGATCTTCATCAGACTGCAGGCATAGGTCACGAGATCGGCGGACGGCGCCGGCAGATTGTCCGCCACGTTATAGATGCGTCCTGGCGCGGGCGACCTGATCGAGGCGCGGACGATACCGGCTATGTCGTCGACATGGATGCGATTGAACGCTTGGCCGGGCTTGACGATCCGCTGCGCTTTGCCGTTGCGGATCGTGTCCAAGACGCTGCGTCCCGGCCCATAGATCCCAGACAAGCGGAAGACATGGCCGGGCAGCGGCAAGGCTTGCCAGGCCAACTCCGCCGCCAGCCGCCTTTGGCCGCGTGCGCTGGCCGGGTCGCAGAGCGTAGTTTCATCGACCATGCTGCCGTCGGTGACGCCGTAGACGGACGTGGTGGATAGATAGCCGATCCACTCGATATCCTTGATCTCGGCAATATCTGCCGCGTGATGGCGCAAAGCGGGATCGTCGGGATCGGCGGGGATCGAGGCCAGCAGATGGGTCGTTCCGTCGAGGACGGTGTGATCAAGCGGTGTGATCCCGTCGAACACCACCGCGTCGATGCTATGGGCCTTCAGCCGTCCGGCGCCATCCGCCGTCCTGCAGGTCCCGGCAATCGACCAACCCTCTTGTTGCAGGCGATAGGAGATCGCCAGAGCGGAGTAGCCGAGACCGAAGACAAAGAGGCGGGGCACTATTCGCGCGGCGCCAGCGTGGCGAATGTTACATTCGCCCGCAACTGTGCCTTTTCAAACAAGGCGATATTCTCCGACATATCCGATTCCGGCGCGGGCGCGGCCATTGTCTTCATCATTCTCGGAACAGGCTGCGTTGCGATGGGGCCGTTGAAATCAATGCGCATGATCCGGTACTTGCGGTCGGGTTCCGACTGGTTGAGCTGAGCCAGCGCTTCGTTCACCTTCTTATACATATCGGTGCGCAGTTTCGCCTTGGTCGCCTCGACCTCCGCCAAGGTTGGCGAGAAATCGACATTTTGAACCTGGATCTGCAGGCCCGGTTTCGAGGCTTGCTTGGCGCGGTCCGACAGGCCGCCAAGCTGTGTCTCCGGCAGCCGGGCTTCGATCACAGCGTGCCAATGCTCCAGTGCGCTGGCATCCTGGTTGCGATCGAAGGCGGTGAAGCGCCAATCCGCGCCCTGGGCCAGCGATTTAAACGCGCCCATTATATCACTGCGGACCTTGCCGGCATCGCTGCCGGGCAGCGACGCATCAACCGCCATCTCGGTGCGGGCCGTCTGAGTCTGCACCCAATCTTCGGTTGCCAACGACAATGACACCGTATCGTTCTGCGGCGGATAGGCGAGGATCGGCGCGGTTTGCGCGCTGGCGAGCGGTGCGGCCAGCGTGAAGGCGGCGGCCAAAATCAGTGAACGCATGATATCGTTTCCTCCCGGTTGAACTGCGACCCTATCGTCGGATTGGGGTCAAATCGGGGCAGCGCAGGTCAGAAATCGAGATCCGCATAATGGGCAGGCGGCTGAACGCCGGGCACGCGGTCGGCCAGCAAGGGGCGGAAGCTGGGCCGGGACTTGATGCGGACGAACCAGTCCTTGGCGCCGGGGTGGTCCTCCCACGGTACATCGCCGATATAATCGACGACCGACAGATGGGCGGCGGCCACGATATCGGCTGCCGAGAAATGGTCGCCGGCCAGCCAGCGTCGCCGTTCGGCCAGGAACGAGATATAAGCCAGATGATTGTGGATCTCAGTCAGCCCCGTCCGGATGGCCGTCGCCTGCGGATAACCCTGGCCCGACAGGCGCTTCATCAGCTTCTCGCCGACCAGGTTGTCGGTGACCTCGGCGTTGAACTTGACATCGAACCACTGGGTCAGCCGCCGCGCCTCCGCGCGGCTGTTCGAATCGCCGCCGATCAGCGAACGTTCGGGATAGGCCTCATCGAGATATTCGGAGATGACCCTGCTGTCGGCGAAAATCGCCCCGTCCAGCTCGATCAGAACCGGCACTTCGCAGGCCGGGTTCATCGACAGGAATTCGCTGCGCCTGTCCCACACTTTTTCGACTTCCAGCTCGAATGGAAGGGCTTTTTCCACCAGCATCACGCGGATCGCGCGTGAAAATGGGGACAATTGGAAGTGATACAGTGTGCGCATGCCTACTCAGGACCTGAATGTCTCAAATTCAAGGAAAAGCGCAACCCGAAGATGCCGCAAGCCTCGGAATTGTTTCACGTTTGATGTCTTCCATCTGCTCGAAATCGTCCGGCGTGTCGATGTCGAACGACAACCCCGCCTTCCGGACGACGCTCAAAGCCAGCCCGGCGGCGCGGGCGGCCGCCTGATGGGCGGCGAAGCTGCCCAGGCCGTAAAGATAGGGGATGGCGCCGACCGGCGACATGACCAGGGCGTTGGTGCCGGTGCCCTCCCTGTCGCTGGCAATCGCCAAGCCCTGGCTTTCGCGCGCGGCATTCAGCAACGCGCGGAGGTCATCGGGAATCAAAAACGGCAAGTCGCAGCTGACCGAGAGCACCGTGGTCGCTCCGTGTAGGCGAACGACCTCCGCCGCCTGCGTCAACGCCGCGTTGAGGCCGTACGGCGCGGTTTCGGCGAGGGTTTCGAATTCCATCGCCCGGGCGGTTGCGAGCAGCGTCTCGGATCGGCTGACCACCAGCGTGTGGTCCCGGCCGACGACCGCGGCGGCGACCCGCAACGTTTGTTGAAAGAAGTTCTGATTCAGCCTTTGCCGTTCCGCGGCGGTCAGCGCGTCCGCAAGGCGCGATTTGCCCTCTTCCAGCGGTCGGGCCGGGATGATCGCCCAGATGCTCATGCCACAATGCTCACGATATGGACTTGCCTTGGGACAGCCGTTCGGCGAAGGCCAAAACTTCAGCGGCAACGCGGCGGCGGTCGTCACTGTTTCGCATCATCGTGTCCCTGACCAGTATAGCTGGCCCCTTGATATCGGATGACAAGCCGGCGTCAACCGCGTCGATCATCAACCCGTCGAGCAGCGTATCATAGAAAGCCGCCACACCCAGCGACGATACGGCGATGCCGAGCTCATTCATGATCTTGGCGGCCGGACCTTTCACCGCCTGCCCACCGACGATCGGCGACACGGCGATGAGCGGCACTCTGCGATGTTCCAACGCATCGCGCACCCGCGGCAGCGACAGGATCGGCAGGATACTGAGAAACGGGTTGGACGGGCAGATGACGATCGCGGTGAGTTCCGATGAAGAGAGTGCCGCCATGAAACCCGCACTCGGCTTCATATTTTCGATACCGGGAAACTCCAGCCGTTCGACCCGCGGGGCGCAGCGCAGCCTGACGAAATAATCCTGGAATGCGAGCAGGCCCCGGTCGGTCGCCACCATCGTGCGCAACGGATCGTCGGAGACCGGGACGATATGCTGCCTGATGCCCAACCGTGTGGCGAAATCGGCGGTGACGGTGGATAGCGTTTCGGTCTTGAGACGGCGAGTGCGCTCGATATGGGTGGCGATATCAAGGTCGCCCAACCGGAACCAAGTATCGCCGCCCAGCCGTTCCAGCGCGCCGATAAAGTTCCAGGTTTCGCCGGCCAAACCCCAGCCTTGCTCCTGATTATTGAGGCCGGCCAGGGTGTAGGTGACCGTGTCGATGTCGGGCGAGATCCGGAGGCCCAGATGCTCGAAATCGTCGCCGGTATTGACCGCGACGGTCAGCTCGCCGGGCGGCAGGATCGCTGCCAAGCCTTCCGCAAGCTTCGCGCCGCCCACGCCGCCGGCCAGGGCCAGGATGCTCATGGCAGTTTGATTCCGGTCACAATTTCAGCCAGCGGTTTCCGTTCGCGAACCCGGCCAGGTTCGGCCGGCCAGCCGAGCAGCATCAAGCCCTGCGGTTGCCAGGACGCCGGCAATTCCAGCGCGGCCTTAACCGTATCGGCGCAGAAGAGCGGGGCGCACATCCAGCAGGCGCCGAGACCTTCGACCTGGGCCTTGAGCAGCAATAATTGCGCCGCCATCGCCGTGCTTTGCACCGCCATCAGATATTCGGCGTCGTTCCGGCGTGAATCTTGATAGGTGTCCATGTCCTCGAGCGTCAGGCAGACGGCGATCAGGGCCGGCGCGCCGTTGATACGCGCGGATGAGCGGGCGACGTCTTGGCGGATGGCTTCGCTGTCGTCGCCATCCTTGGAGCGGTCGGCCCGCAGCCTGTCGCCCATTGCCGTAGCCAGACGCGCCTTGTTCGGCGCGTCGCGCACGACGTGGAAGCGCCAGGGTTGCCGGTTATGGGCCGAGGGGGCACGGCTTGCCGCCTGGACCATTCCGGCGATCATCGCATCCGGAACGGGATCGGGCAGAAAGCGGCGGACCGTACGACGCCCGGCGATTACGGAATCCAGGTCGTAGAATCCGTCCTGGGTCCGGGGCGATTTGCCGTGGACTAGCGAAATAGATCGATCTCCTTCGGGCGGATCAGCTCATGGGCGTTGCCCTCGCGCCGCGCATAGGGGACGCCACGTGCCAGCACGATCGGCCAGCCTTCGCTCGACTGTCCCATCACCAATGATGCGGCCGAGGCGAGCTCGTCGGCAAGACCCAACTCGCTGGTTTTGAGCGGGCGGCCGAACAGGTCCGGCTTGGTACGCAAATCGAGCAATCCCGCCATGCCGCTGAGGCCGATGGCGGTGCCGACAGTGCCATTGCGCCATGCACGGCCTATGCTGTCGATTATCAGAACGGCGATGTCGATCCCGGTCCGCGCCTTCAGATCGTCGCGGATGCGATCGCAGGTACCGTCGGGGTCGCGCGGCAGCAGCAGGACGCGTTCGTCCTCTTCGCCATTGCCGATGTTGGACTGGTCGATACCGGCATTGGCGGCGACGAAGCCCAGCCGATGAGCGACGATGATCGCGCCCGGCCTGATGCGCAGAACCTCGTCGGATTCGGACAGGATCAGTTCGACGACGCGTGGGTCCTTATCGGACTGAGCGCCGATTTCGATCGCTCTGGCCGAGGGCTCGATTGTGCTGAGTTCGACCAAACAACCTTCGGCCTTTGACACGATCTTCTGCGCCAGAACGACGACGTCGCCGGCCTGCAGCGCCAGGCCGGATTCGGCCAGCGCAGTCAAGATGATGCCGGTTAGATCGTCACCCGCTTTGACTAGGGGCACGCCATCGAGAGCGCGAAGCGTCAACTCCGCGGGAGCGGACATGGTCAGTCCTGCTCGGGCAGGCCGGTGATGCGAATACCCGACCCTGGAATGTTATAGCGCTGGTTGATCGAGATCAGCACCGAGGTCAGGGCCTCAGCGACGACGGAATTGCAGAGAGGGCCGGCATGAAGGCCGCGCAGCCCGACAGCCTTGGCCAGTGTGATGACGGCTTCGCGGGCGGTAATATCGTCCCCCGTGACCAGCACGTCGCATTCGACCGTATGGGACAGGTCCTTCAGGTGATGGGCCGAGACGTTCTGGAAGGCCGAGACGACTTTGACGCCGGTTCCCAGCATCTTCTGTACGGCCTCGACCGCCGAGCCTTCGGGCGGCAACTGAACCCGGTTTACCTTGGGCGGAACCAGAGGGACCGTGACATCGACCAGGATCTTGCCTTCCAGGGCACTCGCCACGTCCGAGACGGTCGGCTTCTGCGCCGAATAAGGCACCGTCAGTACGACGATCTGCGCTTCTTTCGCAGCGCTCAGATTATCCATCCCGCGCACCAGTTCTTTGCCCAGGAGCGTGTTCAGTTCGGCGGCGCCGGCCTGCGCCTTCTCCGCAGAGCGGCTGCCTAGGATAACCGGATAGCCGGCATAGGCCCAGCGGAAGGCCAACCCGCTGCCCTCGGCGCCGGTGCCGCCTAAAACGGCTAAAGTCGGTAACGAATCTGTCATCGGATGCTCTTCTGGTCGATTTGAGTCAGGCGTTCGCGGACTGCTTGCGCCGGATCGGCTTGGGTGGTGTCAAGATGATTGGCGTCAGTTCTTCGGCGACGCGGCCTGCCGCATGGCGTTCATCGGAAACGGGGCCGTAGACGGTATTACGCTGCCTCGGCGTCCGGCCGAGCGAGCGGATAAGCGCCTCCATTTCCAGCGGCGGCAGCTCCTGGCCATGCTCGGTGCCGGCGGCGCGCGAAATGCTCTCATTCATCAAGGTGCCGCCCATGTCGTTGGCGCCGGCCTCGAGGCAGACCCGCACGCCCTCGCGGCCGAGCTTCACCCAGGACACTTGGATGTTCGTCAGCACGGGATTCAACGCCAGGCGGGCGACGGCATGCATCAGCACGGTCTCGCGGAAGGTCGGTCCCTTGCGCGCCGTGCCCTTGAGGTACATTGGCGCTTCCATATGGACGAAGGGCAGGGGCACGAACTCGGTGAAGCCGCCCGTGCGCGCCTGCAGCGCGCGGATGCGCAGCAGATGCCGTGCCCAGTGTTTCGGTTCCTCGATATGGCCGAACATGATCGTCGCCGTCGTATGGAAGCCGACTTTATGGGCGGCTTCCATGATGTCGAGCCATTCCTGGGTATTCAGCTTGTCGTGGCACAGGGTGTCGCGGATCTCATCATCGAGGATTTCCGCCGCCGTACCGGGGAGGGTGCCCAGCCCCGCTTCCTTCAGCCTGACCAGATAGTCGGCCACGGGCATGGCCAAGGTGGCCGCGCCCTGCTGAACCTCGAGCGACGAGAACGCGTGGATATGCATATCCGGAACGGCGCGCTTCACCGTGCGGCAGAGTTCGATATAGGTCTCGCCGGTATAGTCCGGGTGGATGCCGCCCTGCATGCAGACTTCGGTCGCGCCGAGATCCCAGGCCTCCACCGCGCGGCGCGCGACTTCCGAAAGGTCGAGATCGTAGGGAACCCCGCGCAAGGCTTCGTGGGTCTTCCCCTTGGAGAAGGCGCAGAAGCGGCATTTATAGCCGCAGATATTGGTGTAGTTGATGTTGCGATTGACGGCATAGGTGACGACGTCGCCATTGATCTTGGTGCGCAGCCGGTTGGCCGCGTCCGTCACATATTCGAAATCGACGCCGCGCGCGCCGAACAGGGTGGTGATCTCACCTTCGTCGAGCCCCGCACCGCTGACGGCTTTGGCAACCAGATCGACGACGATGGGGTCCGGCCGCTCGCCGGGGCCCGCCTTGGCGGGCGCGATCGGTGTCACGGCGATGCCCGGCGCCCAGGAATCGTTGCGGCCCCAGCCGTGCGAGTCCGCCGATTGCAGGATGCGCGGGATCAGAGCCGGGTCCTGCCAGCGGGGATTGTCGTGGTAATAGGCCGGATAGATCGGCAGGCGGGCTGT
Organism: Rhodospirillales bacterium; assembly: GCA_028291345.1. Taxonomy (GTDB): domain Bacteria; phylum Pseudomonadota; class Alphaproteobacteria; order BOG-932; family Roseiterribacteraceae; genus BOG-932. The sequence continues at coordinate 13,190 of JAQGIF010000109.1, forward strand.
CAGGATCTTGCCGGCGCTCGCGGTTTCGCGGCGCAATGCCTCGAGATGCGGCCATGGCGCCTCGGGATTCACATGGTCGAGCGTGACCGGCGATATGCCGCCCCAGTCGTTGATCCCGGCCTCGATCAGCACGCCATATTCGCCGGGGCTCAGATTGGGCGGCGCCTGGATGTTCATCTCCGCACCCAGCAGGATACGCGCGACGGCAATTGTCCAGAGCAGTTCGTTGAGATCCGGTTCCGGCGCGTCCGCCATCCGCGTTCCCGGCTTGGCCCGGAAATTCTGGATGATGACTTCCTGGATATGGCCGTATTGCCGGTGCAGGTCGCGCAGCGCGAGGATCGACTCGATCCGCTCCTCCCGCGTTTCGCCGATGCCAATCAATATGCCGGAAGTGAAGGGGACGCTCTGCTCGCCGGCCAGCCGAATCGTTTCCAGCCGCCGCGACGGCAGCTTGTCGGGCGAGCCGTAATGCGGCCCGCCTTTCTGCGACAGCCGCTCGGACGCGCTTTCGAGCATCAACCCCTGACTAACCGAGACGCGCTTGAGCAGGGCGATGTCATCGGCGCCCATGACCCCGGCATTGATGTGCGGCAGCAGGCCCGTCTCCTTCAGGACGAGCCCGGCGGCCTCGGCGAGGTAGGAGAAGGTGGTTTCGTGACCGAGCCGGGCCAGCTCGTCTCGTGCCGCGCCATAGCGCAGTTCAGGCTTGTCGCCCAAGGTGAACAGGGCTTCGGTGCAGCCGGCGGCGGCGCCGGCACGGGCGACGGTCAGCACTTCATCGATGGTCATGTACCCCGTCTCGCCACGCTTGGGCGGGCGGGCGAAGGTACAATAATGGCAGACATCCCGGCACAGATGGGTCAGCGGGATGAACACCTTGGGCGAATAGCTTTGTATGCGCCCGTGGAAGCCGTCGCGCAGCGAGGCAGCGCGCGTCATCAGCGCGTCGAGTTCTGCTCCTACGAGATTCCCAAACTCAAGCGAGATGGGCTCATCCGATATTGCGACATTCATTGGTCGTCACCTACGAAAACGAACCCGGCCTTCCGAGCCGGACGATCGGCCGATCAGAAGATCAGGCCTTTATCGGCGATAACCGGCATGTTCGTCCACTGTCCCTCTGGCGTGCGATACCAGCCGGCGGCTGCGAGCGCACCGCCATCCATATGGATGGTCGTGCCGGTGACCCAGGCGGACAGATCGCTGGCCAGAAATATGGCGCAACCGGCGGCATCCTGAGGCACGCCGAAGCGGCCCAGCGGGATCCAGCGTTCGGTGTGGCTCATATATTTCGGGTTGGTCCATTTGGTGACCTGAACCTGTTCGGTGTCGGTCGTTTCAGGCGCGATCGTGTTGACCCGGATATGCTCGGGTCCCAATTCGACCGCCAGGCTTTGCGTGAAGCCGGTGATGCCAGCCTTGAACGCGCCGTAAACGACGCCGCCCGGTATGCCGCGGAACCCCTCGATCGACGAGACATTGATGATGCTGCCGCCGTGACCTGACTTGCGCATCAGCGGCAGCATCGCATGGGTGACGACGAACATCTGCTTCAGGTTGACCTGGTACAGCGTGTCCCACTGTTCCTCGGTCGATGTCGCGAAGGGACCGACGATTCCCATGAAATCGCCGACATTATTGACCAATATGTCGAGCCCGCCATATCGCGTCTCGATTTTATCGGCCAGGGCCGCGACCCGCTTCTTGTCGCGGACATCGACGACCTCGACCAGAGCTTCGATGCCTTCCGCCTCGAATGTATTCCGGACCGTCTCGGCCCGATCGGCATTGATTTCCGCGACGACCACGCGAACGCCGTACATCCCGAACGCCTCGGCGATCGCCCGCCCCATGCCCGCCCCGCCGCCGGTGACCAACGCAGTCTTGCCCTTAAGATTGATCATCGAACCTTTTCCCCACCGTGACCGATTTCCGGGCCATTGCGTAATGACCGGATCATACTCCGGCTATCCGCCAAAAGGCAGCAGCTTGTTAACCGCCATTCATCTCCGGATGGCCCCAAAGGCTGAAGATTTCGCTCTTGGTCGGGATGTAGTTCGACCAATCGACCTGCCAGGCGTCCCAGCCATATTCCACGTCGAAACCCGACGGCGTCTTGATATAGGTCGACACCATCAGGTCGTTGCTGTGACGCCCCATATTGATCGAGATCGGCGTGCCGTTCCTTTTGCAGCGGTCGATGCAGCGGCCCAGATCGTCGAACTTATTCACCTCGATCATCAAATGGACCAGACCGCCCGGTATTTCCGCCTCGAACAGGGCCAGACTGTGATGGCGTGGATTATCGCAATGCAGGAAATAAAGGGCGAGGCCGGGATGGTCAGGAACGCCGATCGGCACCCGCATCTCGTCCGTGTCACCGAACCCCAGATAGGTCTTATAGAAGGCGCGGGTTTCCTCGACCTTGGGCGCCGGAAGGACCACGTGGCCGAGTCCCATATTGCCGGTAACGAAGCCGCTGACGCCGGCCGAAGAGACGAAAGGCGCGTAGTCGTAAACCCGGCCGTGATAGATTTCGAGATTGTTGCCCGACGGATCCTTGCAACGCGCCATGGCGCGGACCTTGCGGTCGGCGGCATCCGCGACTGAACCGTGCTCGATGGCGACACCCGCGCCGGCCAGCGAGTTCAGGCAGACGTCATAGGCATCCACACTCGGCAGTTCCCACCCGGAGGCGACGAAGCGGTTTTCCTTGCCGGGCACGATGGCGAGGCGGAATGGGCGGTCGTCCATACGGAAGCGCACGCCGCCATCCGCCGAGTCCAGGGGCATCAGCCCCAATACGTCCGCCCCGAATTTGCGCCAGGCAGCGATATCGGTGGCTTCGACAATGGCATATCCGAGCGATGAGATGGTCATGCTGCTTCCCTCGACCCCGTGAACGATGATTTGTGACTCTGGATAGATGTTAGTTGCCGCCGATTTTATCAGTGGGCAGGTCGAAAACAAGGGAGATTCGTTGAAATCGAACTGCCAAATTACGCAAACATGAAATTGCAGTCCGTCATTGACCGCCCGATCATACACATTCTAGTTTCTTGGTCAGCTTTGCCGCGTATCAAAACGTCAAGTTCGGCTAATCATCAAATCCGTAAATCATGAAGTTCGGGGGAAATCGCTCATGCTCAGCCTTCAGGAAATATCCGATCGTCTCGAAATCCAGCAGCTAATGGTCGATTACGCCACGGCCCTGGACGAATATGAAATCGACCGGATGGATAATATCTTCACGCCCGATGCTTATATCGATTATCGCGCCATGGGCGGCGTCGACGGCCGGTATCCCGAGATCAGGGAGTGGCTGAAGAATTCCCTCAAGAATTTCTCCAATTATTATCACATGATCTCGAATGTCTCGATCAAGATCGACGGCGACACGGCGACCAGCAAGATCGTCTGTTTCAACCCGATGGGCGTTCCGATGGAGGATGGCACCAAACAAGTGATGTTCCTGGGCCTGTGGTATCGCGACCGGCATGTGCGCACCCCCCAAGGCTGGCGGATTTGCGAGCGAATCGAAGAAGCGACCTATCAGCACAACGTGCCGGCCCATATCCGGGTGATGGACGAGTAGGGGCAGCGTACGAGGGTCGTGTTGCGGCCCTTCCCGGGTAGGGCAGAAGAGCGAAGCGCGTTCCGCCATCCTACGGCGTGTTCGCAAAAGGTGGCGGAAGGCGCTTCGCTTTGCCGCCTGCACGCTCCCTCGTCGTCGTCTACCAATGCCGCTTCCAACGATTCCAAGCGAAGAGCGCGTCGGCGAACAGATCATATCCGATGCGCGCAATCTGGCGGATGACCGGCAGCCCTAGCGTCCGCCCAAGCAAGGCGTCGCCAGGGGTTCGAAGCCAGATCGCGATTGCGCAGTCGGCGCCGACATAGAGTCGGCCGTCCGCATCGACAGCGTGCAGCCGGCGACGCACGTCGTCGATCTTTGCGCCGAATCGCATGAGTGCGTCAGGTTCATTATTGATATCGCGAAACTCGATCGTGCCGTCGCGAACGGCACGGACGAGCCTGTTGCGTTGCCATTCGATCCCAGTGTTACAAACCGGGCATTTCGTATTGTACCACACGGTGAGGTTCGGCGGCATTTTCGGCTTTTCGGGTAACCAAGACGCGGGGTGGAATTCCAAGTACATAATACATGATCAATTTGAAGATATCACTGGAATGCAGCCGGATTGAACATAGCGCCTTTGAAGTCAGTAAAGGCGTCTCTGCAGAGTTCCGGAGTTTCCATTGTGGCGCGAGTATCTCAGGCCGATCCAGCCAAAGGCACTGAATAAGCTGTACGCAATCCGCTCTAGCCTGCGTTCGGCCTGTATCGCTCGATAAAGTCCCGGAAATAGCCGGCCATGATGCGTGAGCCCTCGGTGACATCGATTTTCCAGTCGAAGATTGCGACCTCGTAGCAAAAGTCGTTGAGCTGCCGCAGAAGCAGGCGGGATTCGATGCGGGCGCGCATCGCATCGGGGGCGTTCGAACCGGACACGCGGAAGGCGGGGATGCGCAGGGCCCAGCGCTGCTCGATATCGCGGATGATGTCGATCATGATCGGGTGGAAGGCGGGCTCGATCGCCAGCATATGGGCCGACGTGACGATCTGGTCCTTTTCCTCGCGATAGAGTTCGACCAGGCGGCCGATCCAGTCCACCAGGTCCTGCTCGGTTGGATTATCGAAAGACAGCAACTGGTCGAAGACCGCCGCAAGGCGCGGCGAGAACCCGGCATGGAGCTCCCGCCCCAGCGCGAACTTGCTGTCGAAATATTTATAGAAGGTGGCGCGACTGACATTGGCGCGGGCGATCACATCCTCGATCGCGGCGGTCGCATAGGACTTTTCCGCGAATATTTCCTTGGCGGCTTGCAGGATGCTTTCGCGGCTTTTCTGCTTTTGCCGCTCCTGAAGCGTCGGGCCATGCGCGGCACGATGACTGCGTTCACCGGCGAAGTTAGTCATCTTGCGCACTGCAAGCCTGAGTAAGAAGCAAAGTTCGCTCGCTCAAGCCGGCGATATTGCCATAATTCGTAAAATTCGGTCTCTGATTAACATTGACGCTCAAGAGCAAACCCTCGTAAACCGACGCATCGCGTTGACACGATCATACTCCATGTATATACAGGACGTATAGTCAGAAAATGCGCAACGCAATTCCCTGGGGCGGCCGGTATTTCGGAAGCCGACGGGGCGAGGCCGGCGACGGTCTCGCGGAATAAAAGAGGAAGGTAGAATGTCGGGTCTCACCCACCTTCAGCGTCTGGAGGCAGAAAGCATTCACATCATGCGGGAGGTCGCGGCGGAAGCCGAGAATCCTGTGATGATGTATTCGATCGGCAAGGACAGTTCGGTCATGCTGCGGCTGGCGATGAAGGCATTCGCGCCGGGCAAGCCGCCATTCCCGATGATGCATGTCAATACGACGTGGAAGTTCCACGACATGATCGCGTTCCGCGATCAGCAGATGGCCGAGCTCGGTCTGAAGCTGATCTCCTATACCAATCCGGAAGGGCTGGCGAACAACATCAACCCGTTCGACCACGGTTCGGCCTATACCGACATCATGAAGACCCAGGCGCTGAAGCAGGCGCTGGACAAGTACGGCTTCGACGCGGCCTTCGGCGGCGCGCGACGCGACGAGGAGAAGAGCCGCGCCAAGGAGCGCATTTTCTCGTTCCGCTCGGCCAATCATGTGTGGGACCCGAAGAGCCAACGGCCCGAACTGTGGCGGCTTTACAACGCGCGCAAGAACAAGGGCGAATCGATCCGTGTCTTCCCGATCTCCAACTGGACCGAGCTGGATATCTGGCAATACATCTATCTCGAGAATATCCCGATCGTGCCGCTCTATTTCTCGGCGCCGCGGCCGGTGGTCGAGCGCGACGGCAACCTGATCATGGTCGATGACGAGCGCATGCGGCTCCATCCCGGCGAAAAGCCCGAGATCCGGAATGTCCGCTTCCGCACCTTGGGCTGCTATCCGCTGTCGGGCGCGGTCGAAAGCGACGCGGCGACCCTGCCGGACATCATTCAGGAAATGCTGCTGACCACGACGTCCGAGCGCCAGGGGCGGGCGATCGACCATGACAGCGCTGCGTCGATGGAGAAGAAGAAGCGCGAGGGGTATTTTTAATGGCGCACGTATCGGACCTTATCGAAACCGACATCGAGCAATATCTCCAGTCCCATCAATATAAGAGCCTGCTGCGCTTCATCACCTGCGGCTCGGTCGACGACGGCAAGTCGACCCTGATCGGGCGCCTGCTCTACGAATCGAAGATGATCTTCGAGGATCAGCTGGCGGCGCTCGAAGCCGACAGCAAGAAGATGGGCACCCAGGGCCAGGAGATCGACTTCGCTCTGCTGGTCGACGGCTTGGCCGCCGAGCGCGAGCAGGGCATCACGATCGACGTCGCCTACCGCTTCTTCTCGACAGACCGGCGCAAGTTCATCGTCGCCGACACGCCCGGGCACGAGCAATATACCCGCAATATGATCACCGGCGCCTCGACCGCCGATCTGGCCGTGATCCTGATCGACGCCCGCAAGGGCGTGCTGGTGCAGAGCCGCCGGCACTCCTATCTGGTGTCGCTGATCGGCATCAAGCAGGTCGTGCTGGCCGTCAACAAGATGGATCTGGTCGGCTATTCCCAGGAAAAATACGACGCGATCGTGGCCGAGTATCTGGAGTTCGCCAAGCAGATCGGGCTTGAGAACATCACCCCGATCCCGATGTCCGCCTTCAAAGGCGACAACATCACCGATAACAGCGCCAACATGCCCTGGTACACGGGCCAGCCGCTGATGCCGCATCTGGAGAGCGTGCCGATCGCGACGGAAAATCCGGACGCGCCGTTCCGCATGCCGGTGCAGTGGGTCAACCGCCCGAACCTCGATTTTCGCGGCTTTTCCGGGGTCATCACCGCCGGCACGGTCAAGGTCGGCGACCGGCTGAAAGCCTTGCCGTCGGGCAAGGAGAGCAGCGTCGCCAGCATCGTGCTGGACGGCCCGATTCCACAAGCGACCTCGGGCCAGTCGGTCACCATCACCCTGACTGACGAGATCGATGTCAGCCGTGGCGATATTCTTTCGGCGGCCGGTTCGCCCCCGGGCGTGTCGGACCAGTTCGAAGCGACGATCGTGTGGATGAACGATACGGCGCTGCTGCCCCATCGCCCCTATCTGCTGAAGATCGGGGCGCGGACGGTCAGCGCCAACGTCTCGGCGATCAAGCACAAGGTCAACGTCAACACGCTGGAGCATCTGGCGGCGAAGTCGCTGGAGCTGAACGAGATCGGCATCTGCAATATCAGCCTCGAGCAGATGATCGCGTTCGACCCCTATGCGGAGAACAAGGACACCGGCGGCTTCATCCTGATCGACCGGATGACCAACGAGACGGTCGGCGCCGGGCTGATCCACTTCGCGCTGCGCCGCGCCCAGAACATCCACTGGCAGGCGGTCGATGTCGACAGGAACGCCCGGGCGACTCAGAAGTCGCAGAAGCCGGCCGTATTGTGGTTCACCGGCTTGTCGGGTGCCGGCAAATCGACCATAGCCAATCTGGTCGAGAAGAAGCTCTATGCCATCAACCGGCATACCTATCTGCTCGACGGCGACAATGTCCGCCACGGGCTGAACCGCGATCTCGGCTTTACCGATGTCGACCGGGTGGAGAATATCCGCCGCGTCGGCGAGGTGTCGAAGCTGATGGCCGATGCCGGCCTGCTGGTGCTGACAGCGTTCATCTCGCCCTTCCGGGCCGAGCGCCAGATGGTGCGCGATCTGATGGGGCCGGGCGAGTTCCTCGAGGTCTATGTCGAGACGCCGCTGAATGTCGCCGAGAGCCGCGACGTGAAGGGCCTCTACAAGAAGGCACGCAAAGGCGAGATCAAGAACTTCACCGGCATCGACTCGCCCTATGAAGCACCTGAGAAGCCCGATATCCGCGTCGATACCACCACGATGTCCGCCGAACAGGCTGCCGACCATATCGTCAAGGTCCTGGAAGAGCGCGGCATGCTGACGGGAGACCACGCGTGAACCTCGCCGATCTGCTGACAAAGCTGCGTCCTGTGGCCGAGGAAGCCGGGCGCGAGACGATGCGCTTTTACGGCGCGCCGGAAGCGACCTGGAAGGAAGATGGCAGCCCAGTCACGGCGGCGGACACGGCGGCCGAAGCCGTCATCCTGCCGGCCTTGCGTGCGCTGACGCCCGATATTCCGGTGATCTCGGAGGAAGAAGCGGCGGCGGGAACCAGCCCTGAGGTGAAGGGCAAGAAGTTCTGGCTGGTCGATCCGCTGGACGGCACCAAGGAATTCATCAAGCAGAATGGTGAGTTCACCGTGAATATCGCGCTGATCGACGATGGCGTGCCGGTTCTGGGCATCGTCCATTCGCCGGTCACCGGCGACACCTACTGCGCCGCCGGGCCCGGCACCGCCACCCTGGCGTTAGCCGGTGGCGAGGCCAAGGCGATCGGCGTACGCCGGCCGCCGGCGGAAGGGCTTACGGTGGTCGCCTCCCGCTCGCACGGCGCCGGGCCTGAGCTCGACGCATTCCTGGCGGGTTTGAAAATCGCCGAGCAGCGTTCGGCCGGTAGTTCGGTCAAATTATGCCTGGTCGCGCGCGGCGATGCGGACGTCTATCCGCGGCTCGGCACGACGATGGAATGGGATATCGCGGCGGGCCATGCCGTGTTACTGGGGGCAGGCGGACGGATCGAAACCGTGGACGGCGCACCTTTCCTTTACGGCAAGCCGGAATTCCGCAATCCTCACTTCGTCGCCTATGGCGATTGGCGTCGCTGATTGGGATGGTGGCATGGTCGGGAACGGCGGTAAGGCAGGCCGATATGAGTTCGATGAAACGGACCGGAGAATTCTCGAGCTACTGAAGGTGAACGGCCGCGCGACCAACCAGAAGATCGCGCGTCTTCTCAAGATTTCGGCAGCGACCGTCAGCGCGCGCATCCGCCAGATGGAGGATGCCAAGGCGATGAAGGTAATCGCCGCCACCGATTTCTCGGCTTTCGGCTATAATATCCTGATCGCCATCGGGGTCGAAGTTCAGGGCCGGCCAGCTGAGGATGTGGCGCAGGAACTGGCCAAGCTGTCACAGATATTGTCGATCAACCTCGTGACTGGCGCCAAGGACATCGAAATCCTGCTGGCGGTTCATGAATTCTCCGAACTTTCCGATTTCCTGCTGAACGATATCGCGGCGATCCGGGGGATCAGGAGCCTGTCGCCGGCGATCGCGGTGGATACCGTGAAGTTCGATTTCGATATCGCGCCGCTGTCGTGAGCGGCGCCGGAATGACCAAATATCAGCTCGACACATTCGATCATCAGATATTGAAGGTTCTGGCCAGCGATGCCCGTCTTAGCAACCGCAAGATCGCGCAGGCGCTAGGCGTCACGGAAGGCACCATTCGGGGACGGCTGAAGCGGCTGCAGGAAGAGAATTATCTGCGTTTTACAGCGGTCACCGCGCTCTCTTATCTTGGCAACCCGCTGCTCGTGTTCATCGGGGTCACTGCCGAGCAGGGGCGGGTCAAGGAGGTGGCGCAGGCGATCGCCGAAATGGGCGGCATCCGCAGCGTCATCATCACGTTGGGCCGGTTCAACATTCTTGTGGTCGGGATGTACGGCACATTGCAGGAGGTGCTCGACGTCGCCAACAACAGCATCCTCGCCTTGCCGGGGGTCCGCCATGTCGAGACCTCGATCTCGGTCAAACAGCTGAAATACGACACCCGCCTCGCTAAGATCACGCGGCCGTTCGTACCAGTGGATGACGACGAATAGAGAAACCGCCCGGTTCCGTTCGCAAGACAATATCAATAACTGTCAGGGGACAGACAGCATGAATCTCTTCGACCTCACCGGCAGCGTGGCGATCGTCACCGGCGGAAATGGCGGCATCGGGCTGGGCATGGCCAAAGGGCTGGCCGGGGCCGGGGCCAAGGTCATGATCACCGGGCGCAACGCCGCCAAGGCAGAGGGCGCGCTGCAGGAGTTGGCGGCGTTGGGCGCCGAGGCGGGCTTTATCGAGGGCGATGTCCGCGATGAAGCGACCTGCGGCCGCATGATTTCCGAGACGGTGGAGCGGTTTGGACGGCTCGATATTCTGGTCAATAATGCCGGCGCCCACGCACATGGCAGGGCCGGGAGTTTGTCGCTGGAGGATTGGTATGTCGATATCGATACCAACCTGACCGGTATGTTCCTGCTGTGCCGCGCGGCCTATCCGCATCTCAAGAGCGCCGGCGCCGAACGTCCCCATGGCGGGCGTATCATCAATGTTGGGTCGCTCGCCTCGACCGGCGCACTGTCCTATTCGGTGAATTATTGCGCCAGCAAGGGCGGGGTGCTGCAGCTGACCAAGGCACTCGCGGTCGAGTGGGGGCCGGATGGCATCAACACCAATTCGATTTTGCCGGGCTGGGTCGAGACCGACATTACCGCCGGCACCAAAAACGTCGAGGGCTTGCCCGAAATGATCGCCGGCCGGACGCCGACCGGCCGCTGGGGTCAGCCCGCCGATTTTGCCGGTATCGCGATCTATCTCGCCTGCCGCGCCTCGGACTTCATGAACGGCGCCGGCATCACTGTCGATGGCGGCTATTCGATCAAGTTGCTTTAGCCGGCTAGGCGCGATCGGCCAAGGTCGCGGCCCAAATATCGGTCAGGGTGGCCAGCAACGCGTCGCGGTCGTTCTTCCAGCCACCATAATGCCAGGCGTCCATGCAGCGCTCCAGCTGCAGGATCAGGAGATAGGCGCGCCGCCGCCCTTCTTCCGGGCTGAAGCGGTTCCACAACGGATTGTCGCTCATCAGCGCGTCGGCGCGATGTTCCATCTGCGCCAAGAAGTCAGCGCGTAATTCGGAGGGCATCTCCTGAATGACGATATAAGTCGTCTCGGCATTCTGGTCCCATGCCTCGAACATTTCCCGCATCCAGCCGCCGATGCTCTTATGGTTCCACTCGGTCAGGGCGCCGAAATGCTTATAGAGCGTGAAGGCGGTCTCCCACATGCTGCGGGCGAATTCGCGGATGACGTCCTGCTTGTCGGTAAAGTGCGCATAGAAGGTGGCGCGCGAGGTTCCTGCCGCCTTTGCGATGTCGTCGACGGAGGTGGCGCGCGTGCCGTTGCGGACGAACAGCTCCCGCGCCGCATCGACCAGGCGCTGGCGGGTAAAATCGCGTTGTTGCCGCCGCAGCGGTATCGGCTTGGCTTGATTCATCAACTCGGCAGTTCGTCCGTTAAGACCGCCATCGTAAGGCCTCTCTCATCACTTAGCTCAATGCGTTAGCGTAAGTGAAGCCCTGCTCCTTGCTAACCTATAGCACCCTATTGAACAGCCGTAAAATGACTCGACATTTGTAAAGTGAAAGACCATATTGTTTTTCAATAAGCGGCTTGTGACTTTTGTCGTATATAGGTCCGGTTAAGCAAACTGTGTACGGCAAGGGAGTTGATGTGATGGGCAAGGTTGGGTTTTCACGGCGCACCGTTATCGAGCGCGGGCTTTTGATGGTTCCGGCATTGGCGTTCCTGCCGTCCATTGCCAAGGCTGCCGGAGCATGTGCCGATCCGACCGACAGCCTGCGGGCGTCTTTGCATTATACCGAGATGGGGCCGGACGCTAAAATGGTCTGCGCCGGTTGCGGATTTTTCGAAGCCGATGACGATAAAAGCTGCGGCAATTGCAAGATTTTCAACGGTCCGGCCAATGCCAAGGGCCATTGCGATTCCTGGGCCGCGAAGGGTTGACGCGGCGGGTCTAAATAATGTGTCCCGCATAGGGACAGGGGGAGCAAGACTGATGACTCGGTTCCAGTTATATACGCGGCCACTCGGCATTGTGGCCGGCTTGGCTTTGGCCATTGCCGCCGGTCATGCTTCGGCGAGCGAAACGCGTGGTTACGTCGTGAGCTGGTTTGGGGTCTCGACTTATTACGGCGGGGAAGGCGACTGCCCGGACGGTCTCAATCCGATGTCGACGGAGTTCTATAAGCGGGAGTTGCTGCGCCTCGGCTATTCCGAGCCCGATGCGACCAAGCTGCTGAAGGATTTCCCCGGTAATCCGGGCCGTCCGGATGGCGAATACATCAAGATCATGGGTACGCGCGGCGACAAGAAGACCAATGTCTATGCTCACCCCGAATCGGCCGCCGACCCCGGCCTGAAAGAGGTCAAAGGCAAGTTCGCCTACGGCTTCAACCTGGATGGCAAAACCGATTCGCCGATCTCGTTCACCGATCCGAATACCGGCGAGAAGGGTATCAAGAACCAGTACTACCGCTCGCTGGGCTGCATCCGCAGTTTCCGCGCCCCGCCGCCTGCCCACCCGACCCTGGCGCAGGCACAATGGGACGTGCTGCGCGATGAGATGCCGGCCTGGCTGATTGAGATCGCGGGTATCACCGACTCCAAGAATTCGGACAATGTCACGGTGACGATCTCCCGTGGCGTGGATCATGTTTCCCGCGATGCGTCCGGCGCCGTCCGTTCAGACATGTCGTTCAAAGTCGATCCCGACCAGCGCTCGCACAATGTTCTGCATGGCAGCATCAAGAACGGCATCCTGACGACCGAGCCATCGAATATCCGCATCGTCGCCGATCCGTTCCTGATCCCCGAATTCAGCTGGAAGAAGGCCCAGCTGAAGCTGGAACTGAAGCCGGACGGTTCGCTGAATGGCATCCTGGGCGGGTATCACGATTGGTACGCGCTGTATTGGAGCTATGCCGAGTCGGGCTGGGTCGAAGAGCACAGCGCTTCAGTCGACATGCCGGCTTTGTATTACTCGCTGAAGCGCAATGCCGACGCCGACCCGGATCCGACAACGGGAGAGAACAAGTCGATCTCGACCGCCTATGAGGTCGAGGCCGTTCCGGCCTTCGTGATCCACACGGAAGACAAGAACGACAAGAAGGTCTCGGATGCCGGCAGCACCCTTCCTGCGCACCGCGTCGAGGCGAATTTGGGTGGATGGTTGAGGTCTCTGGGATGGTAATGTCCAATAGTCCGATGCGCCTGTTCGGCGCGCTCGGTTTCGCCGCGGCGATTGCACTGACGGGCTGCGGTCAGAAAGACGACGCCCCGGTCACAAAAGGCGGGCCAGTGTCGCTGCGCCGGCTGACCGAGCCGGAATATCGGCAGGTCATCGCCGATGTTTTCGGTACGACGATCAAGGTGCCGGGCCGGTTCGAGCCTGATATTCGCGACAACGGCCTGATCGCCGTTGGCACGTCGCGCGAAAGCGTTGCTGGAACTGGGCTCGAGCAGTACGACTTGACGGCGCGCGGCATTGCCGCCCAGGTCGTGGATGAGGTTCATCGCACAACGCTGGTTCCATGCACGCCGGCAAAGGCCACCGATCGCGACGACGCGTGCGCAGCTAAGTTCATCGAGCGCACTGGAAGACTGCTTTTCCGCCGCCCGCTGAGCCAGGGGGAGATGGCGACCCAGGTCAAGGGTGCCGGTGAATCGGCAGCGAAGCTGGGGAATTTCTATAGCGGGTTGGAACTCAGCGTTTCCGCCATGCTGGTCTCGCCGCAGTTCCTGTTCCGTCAGGAGGCTGCCCAGCCCGATCCCGACAATGCAGGGCAACGGCGGCTCGACGGCTATTCCAAAGCCTCGCGTCTCAGCTTCTTCCTATGGGATACCACGCCGGATTCCGAGTTGCTCGACGCCGCGGCGAAGGGCGACCTGGATACTGATTCCGGTATTGCCAAACAGGTCGACCGGATGACCCACTCGCCGCGTTTGGCGGCGGGGGTGCGCGCCTTCTTCTCCGATATGCTGGGGTTTGACGGCTTCACAGCGTTGGCGAAGGACCCGCAGATCTATCCGAAATACAGCTCGCAAGTGGCTGCGGATGCGCAGGAACAGACGCTGCGGACGCTCACCGATCTTCTGGTTACCAATAACGGCGATTATCGGGATGCTTTTACGACGCGCAAGACATATCTGACGCGCCTGCTGGGCTCGGTTTACGGCGTTCCGGTGATGACCTCCACGGGCTGGGAACCGCACGAATATGCGGTGGACGATCCGCGGGCCGGCATTTTGATGCAAGTCAGCTTCCTGTCATTGCATTCGCATCCGGGCCGCAGTTCGCCGACCATTCGCGGTAAGGCGCTGCGGGAAGTGTTTCTCTGCCAGAAGGTTCCCGATCCGCCAGGCAATGTGAATTTCGCGCTGGTCCAGGATACGAAAAATCCTGCGTTCCACACTGCGCGGGCGCGTCTTGGCGCCCATATTAACCAGCCGACCTGCGCCGGTTGCCACAAGATCATGGACCCGGTCGGCCTCGCGATGGAGAATTTCGACTCCGCCGGCGGCTTCCGTTCGACCGAAAACGACTCACTGATTGTGACGGCTGGCGAAATCGACGGTATGAAGTTCGATGATGCCAGCGGCTTCACCAAGGTCATCCATGACCATCCGCAGGCTCCGGTCTGCCTCGTCAACCGCATCTACTCCTTCGGAACCGGTCGGGCCGCGTCCAAAGATGAAGCGGAATGGTTGAATTACCAAGTCAAGCAATTCGTGGCGTCGGGATACAAGGTGCCCGAACTGATGCGCCGCATCGCGAGCAGCAAGGCATTCTATCGGATCTCGACGCCCGGGACCGACGCAAACAACGCAACTTTGTCTATGGCGGGGACGAACACCCAAACGGAGGCACTAAAATGAGCGGAACAATGAACTCAAGCCGCAGGAATGTTCTGCGGGGCATGATGGGTGGCGCGGCGGTCAGCGTCGGACTGCCCTTCCTGGACTGTTTCCTGAACACGAACGGCACCGCTTTGGCTAATGGCACGGCGCTGCCCGTCGCCTTCGGCACGTTCTTCTGGGGCTGCGGCCTCAACCCCGGCCGCTGGGAGCCGAAGACTATCGGCACCAATTACGACATGAATATCGAGACGGCCGCGCTGCAGCCCTTCAAGAACCGCATGAATGTCATCAGCGGCATGAAGGTGTTCCTCGACGGCAAGGGCGCACGCCCCCACTTCACGGGCGAGATGGCGATCCTGACGGGCGACGTGCCGCGTGAGCAGCCCAATTATGCCAGCCTCGACAGCATCGTCGCCGACACGATCGGGACGCGGACCCGCTTCCGCTCGCTCGAAGTGACCGGCACCGGCAAGCCGACCGACAGTCTGAGCCGGCGCAGTGCCAGCGTTTCCAACCCGGCGGAAATTTCCCCGGCGGCGCTCTATACCCGCGTTTTCGGAGCGGACTTCCGCGATCCCAACGCCGCGGATTTCAAGCCCGATCCGCGCGTTATGGTTCGCCGCAGCGTGCTGTCGGGCGTCACCGATCAGCGCGAAGCCCTGCTCAAGCAGGTCGGCGCGAACGATCGTCAGCGTCTGGACGAGTACTTCACTGCCGTCCGCCAGCTCGAGCAACAGCTCGATATCCAGCTGCAAAAGCCGGCCCCGCTCGAGGCCTGCTCGCCTTCAGCCCAGCCCACCGATGCCGAACTCGGCACGGAAATCGAAAATGTCGTCGCCAACCATAAGCTGTTCGCGCAGATTCTGGCCCACGCCGTGGCGTGCGACCAGACCCATGTGACGAACGTCGTGTTCGGCGAGGCGACGTCGCCGCTGCGCAAGGCCGGCACGGCCATGACGCACCACATTCTGACACACGAAGAGCCGATGGATGCGAAGCTGGGTTACCAGCCGCAGGCCACGTACTTCATGGGTCGGATCGTGGAAACGCTGGCCTTCTATCTCCAGACGCTCGACAGCATCAAAGAGGGTGACGGCACGCTGCTCGATCGCTCGCTGATCCTGGCTCATAGCGAGACGGGCTTCGCCAAGATCCACGCGCTGGAGAACATCCCGATGTTCCTGGCCGGTGGCGCAGGCGGCCGGATCAAGACCGGCATGCATGTCAAGATGGATGGCGAGCCGGTGACCCGCGTCGGTCTCACGGTTCAGCAGTCGCTGGGTATTCCGGTCGATAGCTGGGGCACGATGTCCCTGGCGACGTCGAAGCCGATTACCGAGCTCATGGTCTGATGCAATAAGGTGGAGTCCTAGTGGGGCTCCGCCGACTTGCGGATATTTTAGGGGGCACTAAATGCGGCTCATAACAGCGGCGCTCAGCATCGCAATTCTGGCGATGGTCGGCTTTCTTGCCAGCCAGTCGCTTCATCCGGCAGTCAAGCAGCAGGCCGCGGTTGCAGAAATCTCGACCATGCCGGCCGGGATCACGTTCCAGGTCGTGGCTTCGTCAAGCGCGATGAGTGCAATGGGGGCCTTCAAGGGCTATGCGGTCATCACCAACGAAAAGCACCGGACGATCTATGCGACCGACCAGGACACGACGCCGGGCAAATCCTCCTGCACCGGCGATTGCGCGAAGGATTGGCTGCCGCTGGCCGCCCCCGCCGACGCCAAGCCTTCGGGCTTTTGGGGTGTCCTGACGCGCGATGACGGGACCAAGCAATGGACCCGTCATGGCAAGCCGCTTTACACCTATGCCCAGGATAAGAACGCCGGCGACATCAAGGGCGCCTCCGTCGAATCCTGGCACTGGGTCCTCAACAACGCGATGTACGGCGTGCCCCTGCCGGAAGGCATCGTGACCGAGGAGATGGTCGCGGCCGGCGGACAGGCGTTCGTCGATGCCAAGGGCCGCACGCTTTATGCCTTCACGGGCGACATCAAGAACGACAAGGTCGCCTGTCCGCAGCGCGCAACCTGCGACAACGGCTTTACGCCGGTCGTCGCGCCGCAATTGGCGAGCGCGCTCGGGGATTTCACGCCGATTTCGCGGACAGACGGGACCCGGCAGTGGGCCTATCAATCCCAGCCGCTTTATACTTATGACGGGGACGCGGAGCACGGCGATTCCAAGGGGCGGGCAGTCGATCCGCGCTTCCATGTGGCTTTGGGGGAAAAATACTTCCAGCCTGAGAATGTGAAGTTCGGCATTAACATCCGCGGCATGGACTACCTGACCGATGCCAAGGGCATGACGATCTATGCCCGCGACCGTTTCCACTTCCAAGTCGGCGGTTTCAGCCTTCGTGGCGGACAGGCCGGCGTGCCGCAGTTGGGCCAGTTCCTGGGCACCAGCACCTGCACCGGCGATTGCACCAAGACCTGGATTCCCGTCTCGGCGCCTGAAGATGCGAAGCCCGCCGGCTATTGGAGCGTGATGAAGCGCAAAGAGGGTGGCAGTCAATGGGCCTATATGGGCTATGCCCTGTACACCTACACCGGCGACCAGAAGCCGGGCGATGAGACGTCGCATGACAATTTCGACATCTCGTTGGGCAAGACGCTGCCGGCTATCCCGCAAAACCCGATCGACGCCGTGTCGGCCTTGTATTGGCGGGAAGTGCTGCCGTAACAGGCCCTCTCATATGACTATCGTGCGCCGCCTCACGAATATCATGAGGCGGCGTTTGATTGTTTGTCCTCTGACATCCATCCGGCACTGAAGGTAGGTGGGTGTTCGATCCCATCGAAGCCGGCTGGCATACTGTCGAACGTGACGACTTTCCAATTTCGTCGGCCCGATCCTGGAACGGCGGGACCAGGGAAAGCGCGCATTCGGGGTTGTCGCTGGCAGGCGGGACGCCAATGACCGCGGCGTGGTACATGGTGGCATGCTGATGACCTCGCGGATCATTCATTCGGGGAGCTCGTGCTGGATTCGGTGGAGCGCCGCCTCTGCGCGACAATCCAGCTCAATACCATTTCATTTCGGCGGCCCAGGTTGACGAGTTCGTCGAGGCGCACGGCGAGATTGTGCGCTCAACCCGAGGCTGGTTTTCATGCGCGGGTTCCTCTCCGTGGGTGACCGGCATGTCGCTGCCATCGGCGGCATCTGGAAGGTGCTGCATTCCGGTTGACGTATGGCGCCGGTGGTCCGATTGTTCCTGATACTATTGCAGGGAGGATCTGATCGCGTGTCCGCTCACTTGATGCATATGAAGAAGCAGATCGGGCCAGTCCTGATTATACTAGCCCTGCTGGGTGGATGCGCCGCGCCGGGTTCAACGCAGAGCGGGGGGCAATCGGCTGCGGTCGAAGCTCCAGCTCCTCCTCCGCCGAAGCTGACACCAGCCCAAGAGGCAGAGAAGGCCGAGGCGCGGCAGGCCTATGTGACATGCCTGAGGCAGGCCGCCCATTACGCCAGTCAGAAGGCGACGCTCGCAGGCGATGCCCCGGCACTGATCGCTCCGATGTGTTATCCGCAATTCTCGCGCTTCGAATCGGCCGACGCCGCTGGAATGGAAGGGCGTGCGCGGCGGGCCTTCGACCAGAAGGGCGATCAACGCCAGATGGATTTCGCCGCCGATGCCATTCGCCAGGAACGGGGCCTGGCGGCGCTATCCGCCACTCAATAGGTCGCCACGCAATAACGCCGTCACGCTATAAGGTGTCCGGAGAGGCGCCAAGCAAGGGAAGACGTGACCGACACTATGAAGGCATTCCGGCTAATGGATTGGGCGCAGCCGCCGCGCCTGGCCGAGACGGCCAATTCCCAAGCCCGGCCATGGGCAGATCCTGGTCAAGGTCGCGAATTTGTGCGGCTTCCTGCCCAAGGATGGCGAACTGTTCACTTTCCAGGGTGGGGCGATCCGTGATCTACGCGAGGTCATCGCCCTGTCGAGGCCGGGCTCGTTCACAACGAAACCGAGCATTTCCCGTTCAGCCGGGTGGAGGAAGCCTATGACCGGCTGCATCACGGCACATTGCGCGGCCGGGCAGTCGTGACTCCGGACATTTGGGCGTAAACCAGCGCTTGAACATGCTGTTTGCGCTTCGCATTGCGGCGCAAACGCTTTAGATCAATCCTGGGCAAGTTGATTCGGCGAAAACCCGCGCGGCCCCACCTTGTCAGCCGTCCGGAAAGCGTTCCATGTCCAGTGTCATCGCTTCGACCAACTCCGCCTCGGCGAGAGTGGATACATCCAAGCCGATGTGGAAGCCGTTCCTCGTCTTCCTGATGCCGATGATGGCGACGAATGTGCTGCAGCTGCTGTCTGGTACGATCAACAGCATCGTGCTGGGCGGAATGCTTGGCGTCCACGCTTTATCGGTGGTGTCGGGGTTTTTCCCGATCCTGTTCCTTCTGATCTCGTTCGTCATTGGGCTGGGTTCGGGCGCCAGCGTGCTGATCGGCCAGGCCTATGGCGCCAACGAGCTGGTCCGGGTCAAGGCAGCGGCCGGCACGACCTTGACGGTCTCTATTGTCATCGGCCTGATCATCGCGATCTTCGGTGGGCCTTTCGTTCAGGACATGCTGCAGCTGCTGGGAACACCGCCGGACGTCATGGCTGATGAAACCGAATATGCGCGGGTCTTCCTCTATTCAGTGCCGCTGCTATTCGTCTTCATCATCTACACCACCATCACCCGCGGCGTCGGCGATTCCCGCACGCCCTTCCTGGCCTTGCTGGTGCAGAACGTCGTCGGCACGCTTCTGATGGTCGGGCTGATCCGCGGCTGGGGCGGCCTGCCCAAGCTGGGTGTGATCAGCGGCGCGTACGCGACTATAATATCGTTCTTCATCACGGTTGTTTGGCTTGCCGGCTATCTGTTGTGGAAGCGCCATCCGCTGGCGCCGGACCGGGTGCTGTTGAGGCAGCTCAAAATCGACTGGAAGCTGTTTTTCCTGTTGATCAAGATCGGCGTTCCCACCGGCATCCAGGTCACCCTCATCGCGCTGTCCGAGATGGCGGTGATGAAGTTCGTCAACGCCTATGGCTCAGGCGCCATCGCCGCCTATGGCGCCGTGCTCCAGGTCTGGAGCTATGTCCAGCTGCCGGCAGTGTCGATCGGCATCGCCGCCTCGGTGTTCGGCGCGCAAGCGATCGGCCGGGGCGACAGTGCCGGGCTGGGCCGCATCACTCGCACGGGGATCGAACTGCAATTCGTGATCACCGGTCTTCTAGTGATCCTGGTCTATCTCTTCTCCCGCACCATCCTGGGCTGGTCGATCAAGGACTCGGCCGTTGCCGATGTCGCGGAAAGCCTCGTCCAGATCACGCTGTGGAGCTTCCTGATCTATGGCCTGGTGGCGGTGCTGACCGGGGTGATGCGCTCCAGCGGCTCTGTCTTCTGGCCGACATTGCTGTCGATCATCGCGATCTGGGCGATACAGGTTCCTGTGTCGTGGGCGCTCAGCCGCAAGATGGGGTTGGATGGCATATGGATCGCCTATCCGATTGCCTATATCGCGATGTTCGCGATGCAGGGTGCCTACTACCGGCTGGTGTGGCAGAAGAAGACGCATGCGCGGCTGATTTAACCGCCCAAGCGTGCATCACAAACGAGGAAACCCGATGAGCAGCTATGTTGAGGAATTCGAGGTCGGCAAGCCGTTCCCGCTCTCCCCAGGGCGAACGATCAGCGAGAGCGACATCAATATCTTCGCCGGGCTGGTCGGGGATTTCACGCCGATACACACCAACGCCGATTATGCCAGCAAGACCGCGTTCGGCGGCCGCATCGCCCATGGCACGCTTACCATGTCGACCGCCATCGGCCTTCTGACGCAGCTGAACCTGCTCGGCGAGGGGGTGATCGCCCTGCTAAATCTCAATTTCGACTTCAAGGGCGTCGTTATGATCGGCGATACTATCTATGCCCGCGTCACCCCGGCCGAGGCGCGTAAGACCTCCAAGCGGGGCGCCGGCGTGGTCAAGTTCGCCTTCGATGTTATCAACCAGCGCGAAGAGACGATCCAGGTTGGCACCATGACCGTGCTGATGAAGACCAAGGACCATCCTGTTCCGATCAAGCGGTAGACGAACGCCCCGTCCGGCGAAGATCAAAGCAATCACTTAATGCTCGCCCGCCCGTAGAGATAGCTCAAGGTGAGGCTGACAGGCAGGAGCTCATCATGGTTTTCAATCCCCAGAACACCGCGAATTTCCTGCTCGGCCAGCGGTCGCGCGACGCCGTGCTGACCGATACATTGCCCGAGGCGTTGCGGCCGCCGACTTTGGCCGATGCCATCGCCGTGCAGATTGCGTCAATGCGCGAGCTGGGGCCGGTCGGCGGATGGAAGGTTGGCGCCTCCGATCCGAGCGCGGAGCCGGTCGCCAGCCCGCTGCCGGCGTCGGGCGTCAAGCCGTCGCCGGTGGTGGTCGCGGCACGGATGCGGGCGTCCGAATGCGAGATTTCCTTCCGGTTTGGCCGCACCCTGCCTCCACGCTCACCGCCCTATGATCGGGCCGAGGTGGAGGCCGCGATCGAAAGCTGCCAGGCGGCGATCGAGGTGGTGGATCCGCGATACCGCTCCACCGAGGGCCATGACGCGTTGAGCATCCTGGCGGATATGGGAATGCATGGCAGCCTGGCCGTAGGCAAGTCGGTTGCAAAATGGGACCCTGAGATGTTCATGACCCTGGGCGTGATCGTGGCCGTGGACGGGGTGAAGCGGCGGGAGTTGGTGGGCAGCATGCCCGGCGGCTCCGATCTTGTCCGCCTGCTGCACTGGCTGGCGAATTCGGAAGTCGCCCGTGCATTCGGCGGCATCCAGGCAGGTCAAGTGGTAACCACCGGCTCCTGGACCGGCCTAATGCTGAGCCCACCGGGAGCCTATGTGACGGCGCGCTTCGCCGGGTTTCCGGCTGTCGAGGTGCGGTTCGGGGCCTGCTAGCTACTTTCACCGGGTGGAAAGGGCGGCCCAGGCCGCCCTTTCCACGCCCTTACTGGCCGGTATTTTGTGTCCCATGCTCCGAAGTGCCGGTGCCGGACGTGCCGCTGCTTGTGCTGCCCGTTCCCGAACTCCCGGACATGCCCGACTTCTTCGAGTGGGTTCGCCCCATAGTGGAGTTTGAGCCGGAGCCGGAGCGAGACATATCGCTGGCGGCGCTGTCGTCGGAAGTTGTGCCGGAGCCGGCCGCGCTGCCTGTGCCGCTCCCAGCTCCAGCGCCGTAAGTAGAGCCGCTGCCGCGGTTCACCGACGACCCTGAGGTGCCGCTGCTCCCGGAGCCAGTGCTGCCCGAGCCTGTGCTTCCGGCCGAGCTCCCGCCGCCCGTACTGCCGCCACCTGCACCCGCCTGGGCGAAGGCAGGACCGCCGCTCATCAGGGCGACAATCGCGGTCGTGGCTAAGATAAACTTCATGACATTCTCCGTATCGTAAAGGTTCTCGAATTCACTTTCCCGATGGCCTTCGAACGGAGCAGATGATTTTGGGTTCCCACGAGGATTTAATTATTCTCGATGCGGCTTACCCGGATAGTGGTGCTTTCAATAGATATTTAAATTACTGTTTTATTCCGACAGAAGGACGTCGTAATGGTGAAGCCACACCGGATGCTTGCCAATTTATTACGGCAGTTTATTGGGAAGAGTCCGGTGGCTAGGATCATCCATGTCGATCCGCAAAAGGTCAGTAGGAAAGATGCCTAGCTCCTTGAGCAACCGCTTGCGCCCCCGCGTCAATTTCAACTTCATATCCGGGGCCCGGAGGAGCGCCCGGAAGTCCCATTTGCGCTTCAGGGCCGGAGGGGCGCGTGTGGCCGGGCCCTTCGTCACGTCGCGGGATTGGCGGGTGTAGCCGCGGTATTGATCGAAGGCGATTTTGCGCAGTTCCTCGAAATAGACCAGATGCCGGTCGAGCCGCGTCAGCCCCTGATCTGTGCCGGCCATTCGCGCATGTCGATCTTCGTGCCGGCCAGCAGGCGCTTTGCCGGGCGTCTGGTGGGGTCGGAGACGACGCGGCCATCGTCTCGACATGCACATACAGAAAATTTAAGGGTATGATTTGTCAACGCGGAACTCTTGCCGACGCCGGCCACAACCGCTTCGCGCCTCGCGATGACGAGAGGAGACTGAACAACTTACCCTCACGATCGGTTGATCCGCCAAGGCCTGCAGTCCAGCGCCCCGACAAACCGACGGAGCCCGCATGCCCTATCAATCGTGGCCCTATTTATGGATGGTCGGGCCGGTGCTCGTCGGCCTGACCGGCCTGATCGTCCTGACGGCCGGCATCGACGCATTGGCGCGCCGGCGCGTGTTTTCCGCGATGGGGGGGATCTTCGGCGGCGGCGCGGTGCTGGCTCTGGCCGTTGCCATCCTGCTGTTGGGGCTGGACGTCCAGACCTATCACCGCCTGAGTTTCGAGCGGTCGATCGCGACGATCGACTTGCGCCAGACCGGCGACAAGGCCTTCGACGCCACGGTTGCCGAGGCAACCGCTGAACAGGCGCCGCGCACGTTCGCGCTGACCGGCGACGAATGGCGCATCGAGGCGCGGGTGCTGAAATGGAAACCGTGGGCGAACGTGCTCGGCCTCGATGCCCGCTATCGCTTGGAGCGGCTGGCGGGGGAATTCACCGACCAGGGCGAGGAGCAGACCGGCCCTCGCAGCATCCATGATCTGCGCTCGCCGAACCCGACCGGCACTGCCGCGGCGGACCAGCTATGGCGCCTCTCAAGCCGCCTGAACGAGACCCACCTGATCGACACGCTCTATGGCAGCGCCACCGTGATGCCCATGGCCGACGGCGCGCGGTACGAACTGTCGATGACGCAGACGGGGTTGCTGGCGCGCCCGGTCAACGAGGCGGCGACGAAGGCCGTCGGGCGATGGCATTAGATTAGCGTAGAGTTTTTCGCGAGTAAGCCTTGTCTGGACGTGCTGCGAGAGTCCAGGCAGGCACATTCACGGAGGTAACGCGGAGCGGCGCCTTCCAGCACGAGTAGATTAGCAGCGTTTCAGATTATCTTGACCTGGCGGCGAGGAGTCCACCACGCCAAACGATCGTGAACTGGCTCCGGGCTTCCCGACGGTGAACCCTTCAGCAGCGAGCCCCCGCTTCAACAGCTCCCTCACGGCCGCGGCGCGGCTCGGCATCCGATGCGTGAAGCGAAAGTCTTCCACCGCGCGTAACTCATCGTTGTCCAGCATGATCTGAAGTCGCTCGCCTCGGGCGAGTGCGCTTCCTTTCATAGTCTGCTCCGTCATGGCAAGCCTCCGATGATCCGATAGCCGAGGTAACCTACTCATTCCGCTTACTGAAGGTCAATTACTCATTAAGCGTCACTCTGCGAATTCGTCTACAATGACGCCGAATGAGACTTCGACTAACTGTTAGCAAGGCGCCTGATATGGGCCAGTAAATCACTTCGAAAGTTCTGTACACTCTATGACTAACAAATATCGTAAGATCTCTCGAATTATCTGGCGGCAGAATTATCGAGAGAATCGTGGCGATTATTTTACCGTCAACAAATCACCGAAGATTAATATTCGGTGAATCGTGCAGTTCGGCTCGGGCAAGGTATCGTGAGAGACTCATCCATCGACACCCCGGCAAATGACGATGCGATCGAACAGCCTGTGCTTACCGGGTTGGCGCCCGGGGCGCTAACCCGAGGCGATCGCTATTTCCGCGAAATCCTCGATGCCCTGCCGGCGGCCGTCTA
>JAQGIF010000114.1 GCA_028291345.1 Rhodospirillales bacterium
CGAGGCGCTGACGCTCTGCCGTGGTCAAAGACGCCTCACATACGAAGGGATTGCGTCGGAACCTGGGACACTACGTGCTCGACCTCTGGTTCGAGCGTGCGGTCAAAGGCCGGTTGCCGGGCGAAGCTCGGCTGGTGCGCTACCGGCTGCCGGCGAACGGCTATGATCATGGGTTTCGCTACGCTCTATTCGTCCATGGAATGCGGGAAGGCGTTACCCAAATCTTCGTTTCAGCCGTGCCGACGCCTCGTCCAACATCTCGTCGGGTTTGGCAAAGCAGAAGCGGGCGAAGCGGGTTTCGGGTGCGCTTGCATAAAAGGCGCTGATTGGGATGGCGGCAACGCCAGCGGTTTCGATAATCTCGCGGCAGAACGCGGCGTCGTCACCGTTGAACCCGACCGAGTCGATATCGACATTTACGAAGTAGGTGCCGGGGCAGGGTGCGGCGGTGAAACCGGAGGCTTCGAGGCCGCCGATCAGCCGATCGCGCTTTGCCTGCATGGTGGCGGTGAAATCGGTGAAAAAGGCCCTGTCTTTGGCCAGGCCATAGGCAACGGCGCTCTGCAGATTGGGTGGCGTGGTAAAGACCAGGAATTGATGCGCCCGCACGATCCGTTCGATCAAAGGCGGCGCGGCGACGATATAGCCGACCTTCCAGCCGGTCAGCGAGAAGGTCTTGCCGGCCGAGCCGATGCGGATAGTGCGGTCGCGCATGCCGGGCAAGGTGATCAGCGGAATGTGGGTGTCGCCGTCGAACACCAGATGCTCGTAGACCTCATCACAGATCGCATAAACATCAAATTTAATGGCCAGCGCGGCGATGGCCTCAAGTTCAGCGCGGCTGAAAACCTTGGCCGTCGGGTTCATCGGTGAGTTGAAGAGGATCAGCTTGGTCCTGTCGCTGAAGGCAGCGGCCAGTTCGTCGAGCGGCAGGCGCCATTCCGGCGGCGACAGGCGGACGATCTTGGCCACGCCGCCCGCCAGTTGGATGAGCGGCAGATAGGTGTCGTAGACCGGCTCGATCAGCACGACCTCGTCGCGGGGATCGATCAGCGCCAGCAGCGATGCTGCCAGCGCCTCGGTGCCGCCTGAGACCACCAGGGTCTCGCTCTGCCAATCGAGCTCCAGCCCGTAGAAATCGCGGTCATGCGCCACCACCGCCTGACGCAGCGCCGGCAGGCCCATCATCGAGGGATATTGGTTGCTTTCCTCCAGCAGGGCCTTGGCCGCGCGCTCGACGATCTCGCGCGGCTCGCAGCCCTCGGGGAAACCCTGTCCCAGATTGATCGCATTCGTCTCGCGCGCGAGCTGCGACATGGTCTCGAAGATCGTCGCGCCGTAGCGGGAGAGAGCGGTGTTCGCGGGTTTCATGGAAGTATGCTTTCGATGCGATCACTGATGGGCGATCGAATGATGAATTTACCGCGCCGAGAGGTTCACCGGAAGAGCGCCGATTGGTTCAGCCTGTACAGGGACCGCCGCCACCGTGCTTACCGTCAACCTGATCGGGCTTGGACTAGGGCCGAGGGCGATCGCGCTGATCACCGACCTGTTTCTGGGCGACGAGCAGCTACTGCGCTATTCCCTGGCACTGGTTCCCGCTTTGGCGGCATTGCGGTCGGCGGGGCTCGGGCTTCCTGCCTGCGCCCCTATCTGTCGGCCTGCGATTATTTCGACCGCTGGTGCATCGAGGGCGGACAGCCGCCTGCCATTCCCGACAGGGACGCCGTCACAGCCCGCGCGTAGGTTCTTCGGCCCCGCGCGCCACTAGGGCTGATCCGCCCAGCGGCGGCGATCTCTGTGCAAGATCAATTGTCGGCCGGAAACAGACGAGGTCCTCGATATCCGGCGCAACGCCGTAGGCGGCATTGATCGCGAGGAAATGCGAGACGAACACCATGTCCCAGTCAGCTCACCGCAGCGTGGCGATAACGCCATCACGCCAGGATCGAAGCTCCGGCTGGAGGTGACGCCATCGTAGCCCCATGATCTCACCGAGCCACCGTGCCCGCTCCGCCGGATGGGAAACCGGAGCCGGAATCTCCGCGATCCTGGGCTCGATGCGCGCGGGAACAGCCCAAAGCCGCTCAAAGGCTGCAGCGGTGTCGCGCGTCCGGCGCAGCGGACTGGCGACGATCGGCAAGAGCCCTTCGACGCCAGCCGCTCGGCAACCAACTGGGTCTGGCTGTAGCCGAGCTCGCTCAGGCCCGGATCGGCGGCCGCGCCCCAGCTCGCCACTGCCTCGCCACGGCTTATCAGATAGAGACGCGGCATCGCGCTACTGCATGAACCAGCCATGGCTGACAACGAGCGATTGGCCGGTCAGCGCATTGGAGGGGAACGAGGCGAAGAACACCGCGGCCTCGGCGACGTCCTCGACCGTGGTGAATTCGCCGTCGACGGTCTCTTTCAGCATGATCTTCTTGACCACATCCTCTTCGGAAATGCCGAATTCCTTGGCCTGCTCGGGGATCTGCTTTTCCACTAGGGGAGTGCGCACGAAGCCGGGGCAGATGACATTGGCGCGCACCTTATATTTTGCGCCTTCCTTGGCGACGACCTTTGCCAGCCCGATCAGCCCGTGCTTGGCGGTGACATAGGGGGCCTTAAGCTGCGACGCCTCCTTGGAATGAACGGAGCCCATATAGATGACGCTGCCACCCTCGGGCTGCTTGTACATCTGGCGCAGCGCCGCGCGGGTGGTCAGGAAGGCGCCGTCTAGGTGGATGGCCAGCATCTTCTTCCATGTGGCGAATTCGAATTCGACGACCGGCGAGACGATCTGAATGCCGGCATTGCTGACCAGAATGTCGAGACGGCCGAAGGTGTCGATGACCTTTTGCGTGCCGGCGTCGACCTGGGCCTCGTCAGTCACGTCCATGGCGATGCCGATAGCGTGCGCGCTGCCGCCGAGTTCCGCCGCCGTCGCGTCCGCTGCCTGCTGGTTCAAGTCGGCGATTGCCACCTTTGCGCCCTCGCGCGCATAAGCCGCGGCGATTCCCTTGCCGATGCCGCTCGCAGCGCCGGTGACGATGGCGACCTTGTCTTTAAGACGCATGACGGTACTCCGTGATGGGGGTTGAAGGATTGCCCGGGCTGCTCATTCAGTAAAGAAGGTGAAGACGCCGCCGCGCCTTTCTGGCGCTGCAGAATCTCAGAGTGATGAATGGTAGTGACGGCGTCATTGTAGCCGGCGTTCCAATGCTCTTCCATTGTCAGACGTGAAAACTCGTAGTCCCTGGAATCACCCTCATATTCCTTCGCGCGATAGATGAGGTGGACGATATTATAGATCGAATGATCGGTCGCCTTTTCCAGCAGGCGAAATCCGGTGGTATCTTTCAGCGGCTGGGAAATGTCGGGCAAAATCTTCGACAAAGCGTGGCGCGGTTTCTGCAACTGCTGGAAATTGCTGGTGTTCTCGTGGGTGCACCGGGAATACTGGATGTCCTTCTGGCGCATCGCAACCTCGGCCATCGTTTGAGGGAATTGGCCGTGCGCGCTCCAAAGGTCGACCTGGAATGCGAGCGTGTCCTCCTTCGGCCCATCTTTCAGAACCGTTGATGCGGTCGAAATCGATCAAGCGTTCCCTTCAGCGCGCCGGTGTCGCAATAGCTGGTTGCTTCGACGGTGCCTGGCGGCTGCGGCCAGGGGTTGGGAAAGCGATTGGTAAAGAAGCCCGGCGCCCCTGCGATCAGAGAGGTCATCGCGCTCGTCTGGTTAAAGAGAGCGTGGACGAAATCGCCCCGCACCAGCGGGATTGTTCCGAGCCAATGAGGTGAATGCGTTATCGGTGAACCTGCTCTCAGAATTCCCGCAGCCGCTGGACGCGTTTCTGAGGCGGGTTGCCAGCGATGATCCCGCAATTAATCGCACCGATCGATATCCCAGCGATCCAATTCGGCTGCAGGTCTGCATCTGGAGAGCGCTTCGTAAACGCCGGCCTGATAGGCGCCAATCGCAACGCCGCCCAGGAGCAGCAGGGCGATGCACTTGAACGGCATCGCCCCCGGCTGCCGAGTTCAAAAGAGAGGGAGGCGGCGTTTTCGTGACGATGACAAGTCGTCGCGAAGGGTTGCCTGGCATGACATGCTGCCTCGGTTCCGTTGCGATGCAGCAGACTTCTACCCCAAGCCGCGGGAATTGCTTTCCCCATTCGAAGGCTTACTGCCTGGCCACAACTTTGTTGCTGAGCGTGCCGATGCCCTCGATCGTCGCTTCGACCAGGTCGCCGGGATTGAGGAACCGGCCGCTCGCCCAGGCGACTCCCTCCGGCGTGCCGGTGAAGACCACGTCGCCGGTCTGGAGGGCGGCGCGCCGGTCGACATAGGGCAGGATCACGTCCAGCTTCCAGGTCATCTCGCCGGTGCGGGCATTCTGCCGCGTCTCGCCATTGACCTTGAGCGACAGCGGAATGTCGGGCGTGCCCTCGCCGAACTCGTCGCGGGTCACGATCCAGGGGCCGAGGCCTGTCGTGCGGTCCAGGCTCTTGGAGGAGAACAGGTCGAAGCCGATGCCATTGCGCTGCAGATCACGGGCGCTGATATCGTTGCCGACGGTATAGCCGAGAATGCTGGGGATCGGGTTGTCGCGGTCGGCGATCGGCAGGCCGATGACGGCGACGAGCTCGACCTCATAGTCGAGTTGGCTGGTCAGCGGCGAGTGCATGATCTCGTCATGCGCGCCGATGAGGGCGCGGTTCGATTTCAGAAAGGCAATGGGCGCCTTGGGCGGCTCCATCTTCAGTTCCTGAAGATGTTTGAGATAATTCGCGCCGACGACGAAGACCTGGTTGGTCGGCTCGATCGGCGGCAGGAATGTGACGTCCCCGAGAGGCACGGTTGCGCCCGTAAAGCTTAGCGCGCTCTCGCCGGCGCCCTGGGTCAGCTTCGGCGCCCAATCCGCGGAGGCACCGGATATCGGCCTGATAGTGGTTTTCACACTATCGACGACGCCCCAACAGATCGTCCCGTTATGGGCATAGCGCGCGAGTTTCATTCGATCTTCCCCCATCTCATTGCAATCGTCGGTTCAAGAGGCGCGATCATTGCTGCAGATGTAATCCAACCGAAGCGGGTCGCCAATCGGCAAACTTATCGGACGCTGAATTGCACCGTTATCGTCAGCTCTCACGGGTCTGGTGTATCGGGCGGGGAAATGGGTAAGGGCCGGCGCGTTGGATCATTGCCAGCACCGCGGCACCCAGCTGGCCTCGCCTGAGCTCCGGCCGATCCCATAGCTGAGCACATATCCTTGATGGTTCATCGTGAAACGCAGCGGAGCGGTGCCTTGCACATGGTCCAGCTGTGCGGCACGCGGATAATGCTTGCTGGCGGCGAGATGGGCATAGAGCCCACTCTTAATTGCGCTTAGTTGCGCGGGTTCGTCTCGGTAAGAAAATGTGTCATTTGCATCTAATCGCGTAAATCGCGCCCAAGGTGCGATTTCGCCACACTCAGCGAATAGCACCCACGGTCGTGTCCGAAATGGCGACATGGTTCGGCTCGGCCGCCACGCGGTTTAGCCAGCGGCGGATCGAAGGGAAGGGGACAAGGTCGAAGCCCCCCTGGTCGGCGACATGGGTATAGGCATAGAGCGCAATATCGGCGATCGAATAGGCTGTGCCGACGAACCATTCGCGGCCCGCCAGGTGCTGTTCCATCACCCCCAGCGCGGCGATACCGTCCGCCCGCTTCACCGGCATGGCCTGACGGCGAAAATCGGTCATCTCGATCTTATGGGTGATCCAGTACCGCACCGTCGCGATATTCGGCTCGTGATTATATTGCTCGAAGAATAGCCACTGCATGGCCTGCGCCCGTTGCAACCGGTCCGCGGGCAGGAAATGTGTATCCTCGGCGAGATAGCAGAGGATCGCATTGGACTCGGCGAGGAACCGCCCCGGCGCCAATTCAAGCAGAGGAATGCGGCCGTTCGGGTTCTTTTGCAGAAACTCGGGCTCGCGCGTTTCGTTGCGATCGATGTCGTACTCGATACGCTCGAATGGAATGCAAAGCTGGCTCAACAAGAGCCGCACCTTATAGGCATTTCCCGAGGTGATATTGTCATGCAGCCGATACATGCGTGCCCCCATTAGACATTGCCGGATTGAACGCCAAGAAAATTGTTAGTTCAACGCTCGTGTTTCCTCCTGGCAGAGCGGGTGGACGGGGTGTGCTTGCCCGGCAATGGCCTATCTGCCACTGTTGATTACCGTGACGCGGGCCAAGAGTCGGAGCCGAACTGAATGTCTGTATGCCTTTCTTCGCGCAGGCGTTTCCTCGGCCAGACCGCGGCGCTTGGGCTGATCGGCGCGTCGGCGCAGGCCTGGGCTGAAGACCCGTCAGAGGCGCCGAAAGCTGCTCCCGCCCCGCCCGCGGCGGCAGAATCTCCGGCCAAGCCAACCCCCGACGGCAGGCCTTTAGCCGAGCCTGAGCCGCCGCCGCCGGAAACGACGAGCGCAACCCTGCCGCTCGCGGGTGGGCCCAAGGATCGTCCGCTGACCAAGGATTTCCCGCAAAAGGGCACGATGATCCTTCAATCCACCCGCCCGCCGGTTTTGGAGACGCCGTTCAAGGTGTTCGATGACGATGTCTTCACCCCGAACAACCGCTTCTATGTCAGCTGGCATTGGGGCGCGGTGCCGATCACGGTCGACACGACATCCTTCCGGCTTGCCGTCCGGGGGAACGTGACCCGGCCATTGTCGCTGTCGCTGAGCGACCTCATGACTGGCTTCCCGAAGGTCGAGGTCGCCGCCGTCGACCAGGCTGCCGGCAATTCGCGCGGATTGTTCCAGCCGCGTGTGCCGGGTATTCAATGGGGCAACGGCGCTATCGGCAATGCGAAATGGACGGGCGTACGGCTGCGCGACGTACTCGACCGAGCTGGCGTGAAACCGGGCACTGTTCAGGTCCGCTTCAACGGCATGGATCAGCCGGTAGTCCCCGGCGCCCCCGATTACATGAAATCGCTTGAGCTCGCCCGTGCAATGAATGACGAGACTATCATTGCATTTGCGATGAACGGCGCGCCTCTGCCGCTACTGAACGGCTTTCCGCTCAGGCTCGTCGTACCGGGCTGGTACGCGAATTACTGGGTCAAGATGCTGAGCGATATCGAACTGCTGACGGAGCCCGACGATAATTACTGGATGGCCGTCGCCGACCGCGTTCCCGATACGCCCCGCGCCGATGTCGCCCCCGGCGCCGTGGGCTATAGGACGGTGCCGCTCGGCCGGATGACCCCGCGCTCGTTCTTCACCAATCTGAAGAACGGCGACAAGCTGCCCCCGGACAAGCAGGCGCAGGCACGCGGCATCGCGTTCGGTGGCGATAACGGCGTCGCCCGTGTCGAATTTTCCAGCGACGGCGGGCAAAGGTGGAGCGCGGCCAAGCTGGGCATGGATTACGGCAGATACAGTTTCCGCCAGTGGGAAACGATGTTCAAACCAGCCACCGGCAATGTCACGCTGATGGTCCGTTGCACCAGCACCGGCGGCGTAACCCAGCCTGACGTGGCGAACTGGAATCCGTCCGGCCTGATGCGAAACGTTATCGAATCGGTCAATGTTGTCGTGGGTGGGGATGAAGCAGGTGGGGACGATGCAGCAGCACAATAAAGCCCGGGCCATCCGCGTCCTGGCGTGCGGCGCGGTGGCGCTGGCTCTTGCCCCGCAACCCGCGTTCGCCAAGAAGAAAATGAGCGCGTCGGAGAGCCTCAAGCCACTGACCGTTGAAATGCCGACCAATAACGACGTCTTCCCGGATCGCCCCGGCGCCGAAACGCTCGACCGGAATTGCCTTGGCTGTCATTCGGCCGAGACGGTCATGAACCAGCCCGCCCTGCCGAAAGCGGCATGGGAAGCCGAAATCGAGAAGATGCGAACCGCCTACAAGGCGCCGATCAATCCAGAAGATGTGGACGGGATCGTCACCTATCTGGTGGGCACCAACGGGATTGCGCGGAGCAAGTGGCGGTAGGCCGCTGACAGCAAAGACCAGCCGGGGTCGCATCGCCGGTATTCCGGCCCTCCAGAACTTCCTGTTTTGCGGCCGCCCATTTGCCGATGGGGTGAGCGCAGGCGCGGCGCGCTTGTTGGACTGCCTTGCGAGCCCCTGCGCTGGGACGATCGATAGGAGCGCGAATCCCCAAGAGAGTTCCGCGACAAGTTCTTATCTGATTCTGATTCCGGATATGCTAACGACTATAAACGGTGTGAAAAGCCCGGTTTCAATGAGGACCAATTTGACTGGCATGCTCGCAGTCCCCGCGATCGTTTTGATCGCCTGCACAATGTTTTGGCTCCGGCGTTTGCCCGTGAAAAAGCCGCTCGACCAGTGGAGCGACCGGGATCTTGCTCGCTACGCCGCACGAATTGCGGGGCGACGTGACGAACTCATGAGAGAGAGGGATTACGTCAGCGCGGGGCGGCTGTTTAAAACAGGCCACGAGATAAAAGCGGAAATGAATCGGCGGCGGCCTATTGCGTAGACAGCCGCAAGCCGCGGCTGGGGCGCCGCTACTATGTGTGTCAGTGCCGGAAGTGCCGTATCCCGGTGAACACCATCGCCAGGCCGCGCTCGTCGGCGGCGGCGATGACTTCAGCGTCGCGCATCGAGCCGCCGGGCTGGATTATGGCGGTGGCGCCGGCTTCAGCGGCGGCGATCATGCCGTCGGCGAAGGGAAAGAAGGCGTCGGAGGCGACGACCGACCCGCGGGTCAGCGGTGCGGCGAGCTTGGCGGCGGCGGCGGCTTCGCCGGCCTTCCAGGCGGCGATGCGGCTGGAATCGACACGGCTCATCTGGCCCGCTCCGACGCCGACCGTGGCGCCGTCCTTGGCATAGACGATGGCGTTGGACTTCACATGCTTGGCGACGCGGAAGGCGAATAACATATCCGCTAGCTCGGTGCTGGTCGGCTGCCGTTTGGTGACGACTTTCAACGATTCCATCGTAACGCGCCCGGTATCGCGCGACTGCAGCAGGAAACCGCCGGCGATCGCCTTGACGATCAGCCCCGGCGCCGCCGGGTCGGGCAGGGTGCCGGTCGCCAGCACCCGCAGGTTCTTCTTGGTCGCCAGTACGGCCAGCGCGGCCTCGGAAATCGAGGGAGCGACGATCACTTCGGCGAACAGCTTTGAGATCTCCTCGGCGGTCTCAGCGTCCAACTCCTGGTTAACCGCGATGATGCCGCCGAATGCGCTGACGGGATCGCAGGCAAGCGCCCGGGCATAGGCCGCGCCGATCGACCGGCCCTCGGCTACGCCACAGGGGTTGGCATGTTTGATGATGGCGACGGCCGGCCGCTCGAACTCCGCGACCAGCTCAATTGCCGCGTCCGCGTCGGCGAGGTTGTTATAGCTGAGCTCCTTGCCCTGAAGCTGCCGGGCGGTGGCGACGCCGGGGCGCGTGGTGCCGTCGCGGTACAGCGCGGCTTCCTGGTGCGGGTTCTCGCCATAGCGCATGCGCTGCTGCAAGGTGCCGGCCATGGCGAAGCGATCGGGCAATGTTTCGCCATGCTGGGCGGCGAACCAGGCTGAGATGGCGGTATCATAGGCCGCGGTGCGGGCATAGGCCTTGCCAGCTAGGCGGCGGCGGGTCGCCAGGGTGGTTGCGCCCTGATGCAGCACCAATTCGGCCATCACGGTTTCGTAATCGGCAGAATCGACTACCACAGTCACGAAATCATGATTTTTGGCGGCGGACCGGATCATCGCCGGCCCGCCTATATCGATATTCTCGACGCAATCCTCGAAGGGCTTGCCGGCCGCCACGGTTGCCTCGAACGGGTAGAGATTGACCACCACCAGGTCGATCGGCGGAATATCATGATCGCGCATCGCCTGGGCATGGTCGTCGCGTCGGGCCAGGATACCGCCATGGACCCGCGGATGCAGCGTCTTGACCCGCCCGTCCATCATCTCCGGAAAGCCGGTATGGGCGGAGACTTCGGTGACGGCGATCCCGGCCTCCTGTAGCGCCCGGAACGTGCCGCCGGTCGACAGAAGCTCGATATTCTTTTCGCGCAGCGCGCGGGCGAAGGGGATCAGCCCGGTCTTGTCCGAGACGGATAGCAATGCGCGGGTTATCTGGACCGTATCGATCATGGCGGTTAGCTCTAGCTAGAAGACGGGGGCGAGGGACGCTTCTCGCGGCGGAAGGCCCAGCGGACGACGGATTCACCGTCGCCTTCGGTCTGCCCGGTAATCACCAGCACATTGCTGCGCCGTGGTGCGCCGGATCCGAAATAGACGCTGTCATCCAGGGTAACGGCGTCGATGTCCGAGCGGAATCGCCAGCCGGTACCGTCGCCGAGGCGTAAAAGCGCCGTTCGCCCGTTGCCTGTCAAGGAGACATGCACGTCGGGATGAAAATGGAAACGGATAGCAAATCGCTGCGGCGTCTTGCCGATCAGCGCGTCCTCGCCCCGCAGGTCTTCCCCGCTGTCGCCCAGGAACAGCCTGCGACGATGCCTGATGCCGAGGCCGGAATAGCCGCTATGTGCGATCTCGACGAGCACGCCTTGGGCACCGTCGTCGCGGCTGGATTCGACGGTCGGCGGCCGGCGGCGCACCCCGCCGCCCTCGAGCAGTTCCATCTGGTTGGTATCGGCAACGGTTACAGTCGAATGGGCTGCCGTGGCGGCCAGGGCCGTGCGCCAGGGGCTGACGCCCGGATGCGCGCCGCAATTGACGATGAAGCGTTCGCGCCCGACCGACATCTCAAAGCTGCCGATGCCGGCATGGGCGTGGCGGTCCAGCTTCGCCGGCGCCGGCGCGCCGCTGTCGACGATGATAACGGTGCGCCCCAGCGACATCCGCTCGAAACCGCCCTGCGGTGCGCGCTTCAGTGGCTTGCCGCGTGCGTCTGCCTGGGTCAGGATGGTGTCGAGAAACAGCGCCTCGCCCTGCTGGCTGCCATTGAACAGAGCCAATCCGCCATCCCCGTGGCGGAAAAAGCGCAGCGCCGGCGTCATTCGGTCGATTGCATGCTGCAGCATCTCCGGCATCGCGATCCGCGCCGCCTTATAAATCGCCCTTATGTCGATGAGCGTGCTGAGAATGGTGGCATGCACCATGGCGTTGCGTTCGGCATGGCAGCCGTCCGGCAGGACCTGTCTGGGCAATTCCCGCAGCAGCAGCTTTTCGGCCTGCGAGAAGCGGGCCTCGCCCGCTTCCAGGCAAGCGCCGCTGGCCAACAGGCCCTTGATCGCCAGCAGCAGGGGCGCCCCGCTCAGATCGCCGGGAAGGGCTCGAGCCAAACCCCGCGCCTGATGCGCCAAGGAACTGAACAAACGCGCACGAAAGCCATCTTCGGCGCTGGCGCAGAAGAAATCGTGGAAGGCGATCCAGTTGGCGATGCGTGCGCCCATGATGTCGGCGCGCCAGGCCAGGTCGCCGCGTTTGACCCGCCGGTCCAGCCACTGGCTGGTGAACAGGCGCGCGTGACGTCGTGCGGCATCGCCCCCGACCGCGCGAAGGTCGCGCAGCCATTCGAAGCTGTGCATCGCGGCGAGCCAGGGTTCGTGCGCCTCGGTGTTCCATGGCGAACCACTGACCATGACCGTCTCGCCGGCCAGTGCGATGACATTGGTCAGCATCGTGCGACCCCGGGTTGCATCTCCGGGCCAAGGGTTGGGGGGCACAAGTGTCAATGATAACGGCGCCGCGCTTTTAAGCGGGCTCGAGAAACGGAAACCCCTGAGCGCGCGGCCGAATCCGGCTTCGCTCACTCCGGTCACCCGCGCAAGTCCGCTATCGCCTGGGCGTAGTGGTTCGGTCCCCCGGAAAATACCGCCGTGCCGGCAACCAGCACGTCGGCGCCCGCCGCAATGACGCGGGGCGCGGTGTCGCGCACTATGCCGCCATCAACCTCAAGGTCGATCGAATGGGACTGCTTGTCGATCAGATTGCGAACCTGGGCGATCTTGGCCTCTAGGGGGATGAATTTTTGACCGCCGAATCCCGGATTGACCGTCATGACAAGGACGAGGTCGATCAGGTCCATCACATATTCAAGCCCGTCGACGGGTGTCCCCGGGTTGAGGGCCACACCGGCCTTCTTGCCCAGAGATTTGATCAGCTGGAGCGAGCGGTGGAGATGCGGCCCGGCCTCTTCATGAATCGTAATGATGTCAGCGCCAGCTTCGGCGAACAGCGGAATGAAGAAATCCACCGGCGTGATCATCAGATGGACGTCGAAAGTCTTCTTGGAGTGCGGGCGCAGCGCTTTGACGACCGCGGGGCCGATCGTCAGGTTCGGGACATAATGCCCGTCCATCACATCGACATGGATATAATCAGCGCCGGCGGTGTCGACAGCATGCACGGCCTCGCCCAAGGCGGCGAAGTCGGCGGAGAGAATCGAGGGGGCGATACGGACAGTCTGTTGCACGATTGACTCCTATCAATTCGCTGCGGTGCCCGCAATCAATTCGGGCTTTTAATTATAGATCTATACGTGTCGGCTGGTTTTGCGAATCACCCGGCCTTGCGAATTAGCCGGGCGGCGAAAAAACCGTCCATCCCGCCGCGCTCGGCCCAATGGCAGGGGAGAGTGCGCAGATCGCCGTCCTTAGTGATCGCCTCGGCAAGCCCGCCGATTTCCGCCGAATGGATCGGATATCGGATCATTTCGGGGTGCTCGCCCAGGAAGCGCGCGATCTGTAATTCGCCTTCTTCGGGTTCCAGCGAGCATGTGCAGTAGATCAGTGTGCCGCCGGGTCTGACCAGCCGCGCGGCGCGGTCCAGCAATTCGGCCTGAAGACGGGTTAGCTGAGCGATATCCTGCGGGGTCTTGGTCAGCGGAATGTCTGGGTGTCGCCGGATCGTGCCTGTCGCGGTGCAGGGGGCATCGAGCAACACGCCGTCTGCCAGTCCAGTCCCGCCGGGCTTCCACGCCTGAGCATCGGCGGCGACAAGGCTGGCGGTCAGGCCCAGCCGCTGGAGGTTCTTCTCGACAATCGCCAGGCGCGAGGCTGAACGGTCGACCGCGGTGACAATCGCACCCCTAGCGGCCAGTTGTGCGGTCTTGCCACCAGGCGCGGCGCAAAGGTCATAGATGACCTTGCCGGCGATATCGCCGAACAGTAGGACCGGCAAGGCTGCGGCTGCATCCTGCACCCACCATGTGCCATCGGTAAAACCAGACAGGGCTTCGATGCGGCCACCGACAGGGCGGCGAAGCGTGCCGGTCGGGAGCAAGATTGCTTCCAGGCGCTCGGTCCAGAATGCGACATCTTCGCCCGGCTTCAAGGTCAGGTCGAGCGGCGGCTCTTCCAGATGCTGGGCGGTGATCGTCCGGACGGCATCTTCGCCGTAGGTGTGCACCCAGCGTCGCCAGAGCCAGTCCGGGATGTTCAGCCTGGCCTTGTCCTGATCGGCCAGAATCGTTTCGGCCTCGCGCGATAGTCGCCGCAGAACGGCGTTCGCCATGCCTTTGCCGCGGCCCAGCCCGACCGCTTGCGCCAGATCGACGGCGGTCGCTACGGCGGCATGAGGCGGGGTGTCGAGGAACATGAGTTGCGCCGCGCCCAGCCTCAGCAGATTCATCAAAGTTTCGGGATGCAGCGGCAGCTTGGCGTCGATCAGCCGGGCAAGGGCATTGTCGATCTGGCCCAGCCGCCTGACGGCCGTCGTCGCCAGCAATCGGGCAAAGGCCCGGTCGCGCGGGTCCATGTCGGATTTGCCCATCGCGGCGTCGACAGCTTCATCAAGCGGCCGGTTGCGGTCCAGGACAAGCGCGAGAACATCCAACGCCGCATTGCGGCTCGCGAGAGCCGGGGACAAGGCGCCATGACTGTTCGAAATTTTTCTGACTGCCTGCTTCACCACGCCCCGCTGAACAACCAACTCGTAAACGCCATCTTATGCATACCGACGTTATAGACCAGACTGGGCAGCCAGGCGAAAGCGCGCAAGACCCCATGAAATGTCGCGATCAGCAAGGTGATCAGCAGTGATTGAATCTGCGCGCTGCCGCTCGGCACGG
This sequence comes from Rhodospirillales bacterium, assembly GCA_028291345.1. Classification (GTDB taxonomy): domain Bacteria; phylum Pseudomonadota; class Alphaproteobacteria; order BOG-932; family Roseiterribacteraceae; genus BOG-932. The sequence continues at coordinate 13,992 of JAQGIF010000114.1, forward strand.
GATGACCGAACAAGGCCGCGTACCAGAGCGGACCGGCCAGGATGACGCCGAAGATTGCGCCGATCGTCATATAGATTTGTCCGAAATTCCGACCCATTGTCTTCGCTCCTTGGCGATTGAGGAGACGCCTGCCATATGGTGCACATGACCGACAAAAATCTCCCCGACCTAAACCCGCCAGAGGCACCGAAGGTGCCGGAATCTAATGAAACTGGCATGCCGAAGGCGCCGGAGGCTGTTAAGAATGATGCGCCGGCACGTCCGCGCGAAATCGGCGGACCTAAGGGACCTGAGCCGACCCGTTATGGGGACTGGGAAGTCGGCGGACGCTGCACGGATTTTTGAGGCTCTCGCGAGTCTGCGCGGTCAAGGTGAGCCGCCGATTTTGAATATTTTACCTTGGCGCCATGGCGTCTTGGCGGTTAATCGATAGTGGGGCCTGGACCAGGCAGCTCTAAGCCAAATCCACAATCACCGGGGCGTGATCGGAAGGCGGGGCCCAATCCCGGGTTTCCTTCGCGACTTGCGTGCCGGTGAGGCGCCCGGCCAGCGGCGGAGTGACCCAGATATGGTCCAGCCGGCGGCCGCGATCCGAGGTGCGCCAGTCCTGGTTGCGGTAGCTCCACCAAGTGTAGAGTTTTTCGTCCGCCGGCACGAAATGGCGCACGGCGTCGACCCAGCCAATCGAGTTCTGCATCGCCGTCAGTTTCTCCACTTCGATCGGCGTATGCGACACGATCTTCAGCAATTGCTTGTGAGACCAGACATCGTGCTCCAGCGGGGCGATGTTGAGGTCACCGACGAGGATCATCGGCAGGTCCGACGACCGCTCCGCCGTCCACCAGGCGGTCAGCTCATCGACGAATTGCAGCTTATGGGCGAATTTATCGTTGACCACCGGGTCGGGAATATCGCCGCCGGCCGGGATATACAGGCAGTGGATCTCGGTGCCGTCCTCGGTCGTCGCGACGATGTGGCGGCAATCTTCCTTTTTACACCAATGCCTGATTTCGCGGGCGCCAAGCGGGATACGGGCGATGATCGCCACGCCATTGTACGACTTCATCCCGGCGATATGCATATGGGCATAGCCGTGCGCGGCGAAGGCTTCGTTCGGGAAGAACTGGTCCTGCGTCTTGGTCTCCTGCAGGCACAGCACATCCGGCTGGTATTCGTCGAGAAAACGCAGCACGTTCGGCAGGCGCAGCCGCACCGAATTGATGTTCCAGGTCGCGATTCTCATCCCGGACGGTCCTCAGGGGGTAGGCGGAAAAGCAAAGCGTCTTCCCCCAGTTGATGAAGATGGAGGATTTGGATTGGTTGCAGAGGTTTAGAGGCCGAAGGCCCTTCGCCTTTCCGCCCTCTAAGATCGATCAGAAGGGCAGTTTCATTCCCGGCGGCATTGGCAGGCCGCCCATCATTTTCTGGGTTTCTGAGGCGACATAGGCCTCGACCTTGTTCTTAGCGTCGGCGACGGCGGCAATGATCAGGTCTTCAAGGATTTCGACGTCCCCGGGGTCGACGGCCGCCTTGTCCAGCGTGATCTTTTTCAGTTCGCCCTTGCCGTTCATGAGGGCGGAGACCATGCCGCCGCCCGATTGTCCGCTCATCTCGATCTCGGCGAGTTTCGCCTGCATTTCCGCCATGCGGGTCTGCATCTGCTGGGCTTGCTTCATCAATTGGCCGATATTTTTCACGGCTCGTCTCCGATGTCTGTTGTCAATTCGCCATCCGGGGTCAAATCGCCAGAATCGGCGGCGTAGGTAATTTCGCCGACATCCTCCATGGGAATGGCGGCTTCGGCAAGATCACGCACATCGGTGATCGTCGCACCCGGGAAGGCGTTCATCAAAGCCTGCACGGTGGGGCTCGCCCGGGCCGAATCCATCGCCGCGTTCTTCTGCGCTTGGTCGGCTTCGGACAGGCTGGGCTCGCCCGGTGCCGAAGAAATTCCGATGACCCACCGTCGGCCTGTCCATTCCGACAGCAGGCTGCCGACCCGATTAGCGAGGTTCGATGGTGCGGCGGGCAGTGGATTGATCTCGATTACACCGGGTTCGAACCGGACCAGCCGCACGCTGGCGGCCAGATGGAATTCGAGGATGGCTTCCTTCTTCTCGGTGAACAGGCGCACCAGCTCGCGGTAGTTTTTCGGGTCTGGGAGCGCCTCCGGGACCGGCGTCGGGGCCTCCATAACCATGGCCTCCCTGACCATTGCCTCGGGGGCGGCGTCCGGCGCCTCGGCCAGTTGGCGCGCCACCGCAGTGGCCATGCCGCCGCGTATCGTCGGGGCGTCTTGTCGGGCGGCGGAGGGCTGCGGGGAACGACCGCCATCGCCGTGAGAGGCGGATGGCGGTGATGCGGAGGCGCCGTTCTGGATTTGCTTCACCAACTCGCTGGGGGTTGGCAGGTCGGCGGCATAGACGAGGCGCAGCACGATCATCTCGGCCGCCGCATGTGGATTGGGCGCAACCTGGATTTCGCCCATTCCCTTCAGCAAAAGCTGCCAGGTGCGGGTCAGCACCGGCATTGTCAGGCTTTCAGCCATCGCGGCGCCGCGTTTCACCTCGATATCCGCGCGTGACCCGGCGCTGCCTGGCGCCAGCTTGAGGCGCGTGAGGGCATGGGTCAGATCGAGCAGGTCTTCGACAATGGTCCCCGGGTCTGCGCCGGCGGCATGCAACCGGCCTAGTATATCCAGCGCGTCCTTAGCCTTGCCACCCATCGCCGCTTCGAACAGGTCCAGCACGACGGCGCGGTCGGCTAGCCCTAGCATGTCGCGGACCTGATCGCCGGTGACGGTTCCGGCGCCGCGCGCGATCGCCTGATCCAGCAAGGACAGGCCGTCGCGGGCCGAACCGTCGGCGGCGCGGGCGATCAGCGCCATGGCGTCCGACTCGACCGTCACGTTTTCGGCGGCGGCGATCCGATTGAAATGCTCGGTCAGGACCTCGGCGTCGATGCGGCGCAGGTCGAAGCGCTGGCAGCGCGACAGCACCGTGATCGGCACTTTGCGGATTTCCGTCGTCGCGAAGATGAATTTGACGTGCGGAGGCGGCTCTTCGAGGGTCTTCAGTAGGGCGTTGAACGCTTGCTTCGAAAGCATATGAACTTCGTCGACGATATAGACCTTGAAACGTGCGGCGCCGGGTGCATAGCGCACGCCGTCGATCAGTTCGCGGATATCGTCGATGCCGGTCCGCGACGCAGCGTCCATCTCCATCACATCGACGTGACGGTCCGACGCGATGGCGATGCAGTTATCGCAAACCGCACAGGGCGTGATCGTCGGACCGCCCTTGCCGTCGGGCCCAAGGCAGTTCAGCGCGCGAGCGATGATGCGGGCGGTGGTGGTCTTTCCGACCCCACGCACGCCGGTCAGCATGAAGGCATGAGCGATGCGATTCTGCGCAAAGGCGTTGGTCAGCGTTCGGACCAGCGCGTCCTGGCCGATGAGCTCGGCGAAGGTCGAGGGGCGGTATTTGCGGGCGAGCACGCGATAGGGTGCGGCCGCTTCCGCCATTGAAAGCGGCGGTGCGGGAAAAAGGCTGTCGCTATCGATGTCGCTCAAGCGCTCTTCCAAAACTCAGGCTGGCAAACGGCAAACTGGCAAAAAGTGAGGGTGGGAGGCTGGAACAATGACCCGAACCGAAACTCGTTACGGCTGCTTCCTTTCGGACCTGACCGGGTTGGCGAGGAGCCCGTCCATCGCCAACCTCCCGCTTCATCATATCAGCTTTATGGGGCCGAGGGGCAAGGGGCGCGATCAGCCGATGAGCGTTTTAAAAAAATTCGCGATCTCATCCGCTGCGCGATCGGGGGCCTCGCGATGCGGGAAATGGCCGACGCCGGGCATCGGCGCGAAGCCCAGATCGGTGAAATATTCGCTCAGCCGGTCACCCCATTCCACCTTGATGACGCGATCTTCCATACCCCAGCAGACCTTGGTCGGCACCGTGATCGGCGTCACCGGCGGCGCCTTGCCCTCCATGATGGCGATCCGTGCAGCGTTGTTGCTGAGATACCAGTTGAAGCCGCCCTGCAAGTTGCCGCGCGACATGAAATTGTCGACCCAGGCCTCCAGCACATCATCGAAGGCGTCCGGGCGCACCGACCAATGGCGTAGGAAATGGACGAAATAGGTGCTGCAGGATTCGCGCGATGCGCCGACGAGGGACGCGGCCATGGGCTGCTGGTGGAACGACTGGTACCAGATTTCCTTCAAATGCTCGGGCTGGGTCCAACGGTTGCCGACGCCGGGATAGGGACAGTCGAAGAAGAACAGGCCGGTCAGCCGCGCGGGATCGCTACGCCCCAATATCTGGGCGATATAGGCGCCGACATCATGCGACACGATTCCCACCTTGGCGATACCCAGGGCGTCGAGCAGCCCGACGAGGTCTGCGGCATGGACATCGGGACCGACCTTGTCCGAGGGCGCGGGATCCGGAAGGCCGCTTTTACCGAAACCGCGCAGATCCGGCGCGATCAGGTCGAATCTGTCGGTCAGCCGCTCCATCACCGGCTGCCAGGTCAGCCAGAATTCCGGCCAGCCATGCAGCAGCACCAGCGGCTGCCCCGTGCCGCAGCGGGCATAGTGGATGGGAACGCCATTGATCTGCAGCGTATCAGTTACGATTTTTTGCACGACGTGTTCCTAGGATGGTGTGCTGTAACCAACTATAACGGGCTCAGCACCGTCCGAGATATCCAAAATGCCCGAGTCCAGGCAGCTTCCGCCCAATCCGCTTTCCGATCCGAACTTCGACCGCGCCTCGCACCGGCGGCTGGACGCGGCGTGGCTGGAGGCGACGCGGCGGTCGGCCGAGGCGCAGGTGGTGCCGGTCTGGCGATCGAAAGCGCTGGTTGGGCCGGGCGAGGACGTGCGTCGGGCGGCGGCGATCCCGGCGGACCTATTCGATTGGGACCTGGCGATCGACAGCGTTTTCCTGGGTTTCGCGGCAGGGCGGCCCTGGTTCGCCGCCGATATATCGGCGTTCGAACCCGAGGACGTGGCGCGCCGGTTCGACCCGCATGGGGTGTTCGAGGATCTGCGTATGGTCGGGCAGTTGCTACCGACCGACGAGGCAGCGCTGTTGGCCTATGCCAAGGGGATATTGTGGTGGCATGAACGCCATCGCTTCTGCGGCGTATGCGGGCATCCGACCCGTTCGCTCGATGGAGGGCATAGGCGGCTTTGCACCAATGAGTCTTGCGGGGCAGAGCAGTTCCCGCGCAGCGACCCTGCCGTCATCATGCTGATCGAACATGACGAGCGCTGCCTGCTGGCGCGCGGCGCGCGTTTCCCTGTCAATTTCGTCTCCGTGCTGGCGGGTTTTGTCGAGCCGGGCGAAAGCCTGGAGGACACGGTCGCGCGCGAGGTGTTCGAGGAATGCGGCGTGCGCGTCCACGACATCGCCTATGCGTCGTCACAGCCCTGGCCGTTTCCGTCCTCGCTGATGCTGGGCTTTCGCGCCCGCACCGATGACCCCACATTGACTCTAGACCCCAGCGAAATCCTCGAGGCCGGCTGGTACACGCGCGATTTCATTCGTGCGATCGAGGCCAACGACCAAGTCAGGATTCCGCCCAAATTCTCCATTTCCCGGCGTCTGATCGACGACTGGGTTGCCGAAGGATAAGACGATGAAGCTCGACAGCTATATCACGCTCGGAAGATCCGGCTTGCGCGTCAGTCCGCTCTGTCTCGGAGCGATGACGTTCGGGACCGGCGACGGCTGGAGCGCCGACGAGGCGACGTCACGCCGGATGTTCGACATGTATGTCGAGAAGGGCGGCAACTTCGTCGATACCGCCGACGGCTATACCGATGGGAACAGCGAGCGGTCGGTCGGCAATTTCATCGCCGACAGCAAATCGCGCGATCGGATCGTGCTGGCGACGAAATTCACCTTCAGCGCCGAGCAGGGCAATCCAAATGCCGGGGGCAACGGCCGCAAGAACATCTATCGCGCCATCGAGGCTTCGCTGAAGCGCCTGCGGACCGACTATGTCGATCTCTACTGGCTGCATGCCTGGGACATGCTGACCCCGGTCGAGGAAGTCATGTCGACCATCGACACGCTGGTGCGCGAGGGCAAGGTTCGCCATTTCGGCCTATCCGACGTGCCGGCCTGGTACGGCGCGCGGGCGCAGACGATTGCCGAACTGCGCGGGTCGGAGCGGATCGTGGCCTTCCAGCTGGAATATTCGCTGGTGGAGCGGAGCATCGAGCGCGAGCATATTCCGCTCGCCCGGGAACTGGGTATCGGGCTTTGCCCTTGGAGCCCGCTGGCCGGCGGCCTTCTGTCGGGCAAGTACCGTGGCGAAACGCAATCTGGCGAAAAGCGGGCAAACGAAACGCGGCGCCTCGATTCAGTCGCTGGAACGCCGTTCGATCGTTTCAACACCGAGCGCAACCGTGGCATCGTCGAGGAGCTGGTGAAGGTCGCCGAAGAGCTGGGCCGCTCGCCCGCCGAAGTCGCGCTGAACTGGGTGGCCACCCAGCCGGGTGTCACCTCGACGGTCCTGGGTGCCTCGAAGCCCGATCAGCTTGCGGCCAATCTCGCCTCGCTCGATTTCGAGATCCCCGCCGAACAGCGCGAGCATCTGAACACGATCAGCCAGATCGAGCCGGGCAATCCCTATCGCTTCTTCCAGCCATTCCTGCAGTCGATGGTGCGCGGCGGCACCGACATCAGGCGCTGGATGCCGTAACGGCGGCGGCGCGCCGGGCGGGGTCGCCGGGGAATGTGCCGAGCACGACGATCGAATGGGCGAAGAAGTTAAGTTCCGTAAAGGCATGCTTCATTGCAGGATCGTCCATCCGACCCTCGACCTCCGCATAGAACTGGGTCGCGGTGAAGGAACCGGCAAGCATATAGCTCTCCAGCTTCGTCATATTGATGCCGTTAGTCGCGAATCCGCCCATCACCTTGTAAAGCGCGGCGGGGATGTTCCCGACCTCGAACACGAAGCCGGTGACCGCCACCGGGCAGTCGGCTGGCAGAGGCTGTTCCTCGCGCGACATAATCAGGAAACGCGTGGTGTTGTTCGGCGCATCCTCGAGATTGCTCAGCAAGATCTCGAGCCCGTAGATTTCCGCAGCGAGTGACGAGGCCACGGCGGCACGGGTCGGGTCGCCGACGCGAGCGACTTCCTCGGCCGCGCCGGCGGTATCGAAAAACGTGACGGGCGCGATGCCCAGTGCGCGCAGGTTGTTGCGGACCTGCCCCAGCGCCTGGGTGTGGCTCAGCGCCTCGCGGATATTGCCGAGCGACGTGCCGCGCACCCCCAGCAGGCAATGATGAACGGGGAGGAAATACTCGCCGACGATCTTGAGCGCGCCGCCCGGCAGCAGGTGATGGATGTCGGCGACGCGGCCGTTTTGCGAGTTCTCGACCGGGATCATCGCGCGTTCCGCCTGGCCGCCGCGAACCGCGGCGAACACGTCCTCGAATGCTATGCAGGGCAGTGTCGGGATGTCGGGGAAAACCTGCCGGCAGGCCATGTCGGAATTCGCGCCCAACGCGCCCTGGAAGGCGATGGGACCGGTGATTTTTGTCATGTTGTTATCTTTATCGTTTCCGGCGCGCTGCGCGTTGGTTCCAGTAGGCCGCGCGCCCGGTCGAGGTCGGCCTGTGTATCGACGCCCAGCGGCACGGTATCGACCACCGCGACATGGACGTTCAGCCCCAGGCTGAGCGCGCGAAGCTGTTCCAGACGCTCGCGCTTTTCAAGCGCCGATTGCGGCGCCGCGACGAAAGCCTGCAGCGCTGCGCGGCGATAGGCATAGAGCCCAATATGGTGATAGAGCGGTCCGGTCCCGCTCGGCGCCGGCAGGCGGGTGAAATAAAGTGCTTTCCCCGCATGGGCGCCGATGGGTTCAAATACGGCCTTGACCACATCGGAATTGTCGCGCTCATCGTCGGCGGCGAGCGCCACCGGCGTTGCGATATCGACCGCCGAGTCGGCCAACAGGCGGAACGGCGCGCGGATCGTTTCGGGGGCCAGTATCGGCAGGTCGCCTTGGACATTGATCACGGCATCGTGGCGACAGCCGGGGTCGAGCCTGTCGAGTGCTTCGGCGATCCTGTCCGACCCCGACTGATGTTCGAAGCCGGTCAGCTGCGCCTGGCCGCCCACGGCTTCGATCGCGGCGATGATCGCCGGGTCCGGTGTCGCGACTACGACCGGGCCGATTTCGGCCTCCATCGCGCGCCGCCAGACATGGACGATCATCGGCTCGCCGGCGATGTCGATCAGCGGCTTGCCGGGCAGGCGCGTCGCCGCCAGCCTTGCGGGGATCAGAACGATCGGATTGGTTGGGGGATATAGAGAAACAGCCATTTTCAAGCTTCGTAACCTTCATGCTGGCGGTGTCAAGCAGCGCTCTGCGACATTCGGTCCGCCGGTCGATTGCGGTTCTCGTGAGATTGAACCGTCAAAAGCCTTCGCCTTCGCCTTCGCTTTGGCTATAGAGGCGGGGCACTGGGGATTCGATCCCGCATTCGCACATATTCTCGGCCGAATTTCACGGCCCTTACGCTTCGGACGGTTCGCTTATGGAAAGCAATAAAATTTACGCCGCGATCCTCGTCGCCGGCATCCTTGCGATGATCTCCATCATCGCATCCGGAATGCTGGTCGAGCCGGTGCAGCTGGCGAAGCCGGCTTATCCGATCGAAGGCGTTGCGGCTCCTGCTGCCGGCGGCGAAGCGAAACCGGCGGCGACCGAACCGGTCACGCCGTTGCTGGCCAAGGCCGATGTCGATCATGGTGCGCAGATCGCCCGCCAATGCATGGCCTGTCACAACTTCGCCAAAGGCGGCCCGAACATGGTCGGGCCGAACCTGTGGGGCGTCGTCGGCGGCCCGCACGCCCACAAGGCGGATTATGCCTATTCGGACGCGATGAAGAAATTCCCCGGTAACTGGGATTACGAATCGCTTAACAAGTTCATCGAGCATCCGCAGGCCTTCGTTCCCGGCACCAAGATGGGTTTTGCCGGGCTGAAGAAGGGTCAGGATCGTGCCGACGTTATCGCCTGGCTGCGCCAGCAGGCCGATACCCCTGAGCCGCTGCCCACGGAGAAATAGACCGGTGTCACCGGTCGTGTCCGGTGATTGATTTGCCAATGATCGATCTCGACGAAGCGATTGCGCTGGTAGAACGCCTGGTAGAGGCGTCGGCGGCCGAAATCCGCCCGCGTTTCCGCCAACCTATCGCGAGCGAGCGCAAGGCCGATATTAGCCCTGTGACCGAGGCCGACCGTGCCGCGGAGCGGGCCATCCGCGCGATCCTGGCGGCAGAGCGGCCGTCCGACGGCATCGTCGGCGAGGAATATGGCAATAGTAGCGGCACATCAGGCCTGACCTGGGTTATCGATCCCATCGACGGGACCAAGGCCTTCATGACCGGACGGTCGACCTTCGTGACTTTGATCGGTCTGTTGGACGGCGACAAGCCGATCCTCGGCGTAATCGATCAGCCGATCACCAGCGATCGCTGGATCGGCGCCGCCGGACGCGAGACGCACCATAACGGCCGGGTGGTTCGGGCGCGGCAGACCGCCGATATAGCGGAAGCGACGTTCAGCACGACCGATCCCAATCTGTTTGCGGAGGGGGATGTCGGGGCATATCAGCGCATATCCAGCGCCGCCGGCATGCGCACCTATGGTGGTGACGGGCTAGCCTATGGCTTGCTCGCCTCTGGTTGGATCGATGTGGTTCTCGAGGCGGGGCTCAAGCTGCATGATTTCGTGGCGCTCGCCCCGGTGGTCGAGGGCGCGGGTGGTGTAATGACCGATTGGTCGGGAGCAAAGCTGCTGGCCGGGTCCGATGGACGGGTGCTGGCGACAGGCAATGCCGAATTGCACGCGCGGCTGTTGGCCTCGATTTAGCGACGGCTCAGGATGTAGAGTGTGGGATGGCAATATGGGCGAGTCGTGCTCACGCTCCCAGGCAAGGTGACATGGGTTTCTCAGTGATTTGGGATCAAAGATGCCGCGATTGATCGCGCGCTTCGACCGCTTTCTGCCTTGGCTGGCGTTTCTCCACGATACGCTGATGGCGGGGCTCGCCTTTGTCTTGGCAATGTATCTGCGCGTCGGCGGCGATGAATTTCATATATATCGCGCACCTGTCCAGGCAGGCCTGCCGATCTTCATGGCTTCGGCCGCGATCTCGTTCCGGCTGCTTGGGCTCTATCGCGGCCTGTGGCGCTATGCCTCCGGGCGCGACCTGCTGTCGATCCTCAAGGCGGTGCTGCTGGCCCTGCTGATCTTCATGCCGCTGATGTTCCTGAAAAACCGGCTGGAGCTGTTTCCCCGGCAGGTCCTGCCGATCCTAGGCCTCGTGCTGATGGTGTTCCTGGCCGGGCCGCGCCTGCTTTATCGCATGGCGAAGGATCACATCGCCGGCGTGGGGGCCGAGCAATCGCTGCGCATACCGGTGCTGTTGATCGGCGCGGGCGACGGGGCGGAGCTTTTTATCCGCGCGATGGCGGGCAATGCGGCCCACCCTTATCGCGTCGTCGGGGTTCTCGACGATCTGAAGCGCAATCTGGCGGGCCGCCAGATTCGCGACGTCAAGATTCTGGGGCATGTCGACGATCTGCCGTCGGTGATCGAGCGCCTCACCAAACAGGGCGACCGGCCGCAGCGGCTGATCGTAACGCGGCAATCGGCCGAGTTGGATGGCGCTGCGATGCGGCGGCTGGTCGATCTGGCCCAGCCCTTCGGCTTCGCGATCGCGCGTCTTCCGGCACTGACCGAGTTCCGGGACGCGGTGGCCGACGGCAGGCTGAAATTGCAGCCGGTGGCGGTCGTCGATCTTCTTGGCCGCCCACAGGTCATTCACGACGTCGAAGCCCTGCGCACGATGATCGCGGGACGTAAGGTCCTCGTTACCGGCGCAGGCGGCACGATCGGTGGCGAGTTGACCCGTCAGGTCGCGGCATTGGCCCCGGGGCGGCTCGCTTTGGTCGAGCATGGCGAGTTCGCGCTTTACAATATTGGCCAGGAGATCGGCAGCTTATATCCCAACCTAGAGCTCGCCACTCATCTGGGCGACGTCCGTGACCGCACCCGCATCGTGACGCTGTTCCAGAATGAAAAGCCCGAGATCGTGTTCCACGCCGCTGCGCTGAAGCATTTGCCGTTAGCCGAGATCAACCCGTCCGAATGCGTGCTCACCAATGCCATCGGCACGCGCAATGTCGCCGACGCCGCGCGTGCCGCGGGCGCCAACGCGATGGTGATGATCTCGACCGACAAGGCGGTCCATCCGTCCAGCATCATGGGCCTGACCAAGCGCATCGCCGAAACTTATTGCCAGGCGGTCGATGTCGAGGGGGAGGGAGAGACCCGCTTCGTCACGGTACGGTTCGGCAACGTGCTGGGCTCGACCGGATCGGTCGTTCCGCTGTTCGAGCGCCAGCTCGCGGCGGGCGGCCCGTTGACGGTCACGGATCCGAACGTCGAACGCTATTTCATGACATGCGGTGAGGCGGTGCAGCTGGTTCTGCAGACCGCAGCCCACGGCATTGCCGGGCTGGGAGAGCGCGGCCGCATCTTCGTACTTGATATGGGCGAGCCGGTGAAGATCGTCGATCTGGCCCGGCAGATGATCCGTCTGGCGGGCCTGGAACCGGACCGCGATGTCGAGATCAAGTTCACCGGACTGCGTCCGGGTGAGAAGCTGACCGAGCGCCTGTCGGATGAGGATGAACCGCTCCAGCCGACGGCGTTGCCTGGCATTCTCACGACATCGCCGCAAATCGTCTCCCGCGCCGTGATCGATGCGTTTCTCGACAGGCTGGCCGAAACCGCAAAGAGTGGAAACGGTTCGCCGGAGCTGATGGCTTTACTGGATCAGGCCCGGCGCCACGCTCTGCCCGAACCCGTGCAGAGCCCTGAACTGGTGCAGGGCGACGTGCGAAAGCGTCTCAGGCCGGTTTGACGGTCAGTCGGGCTGGTTTGGCAGGAAGCTCGTTTCCGTGAAGGATCCCGGCGCACCGTCGAGCGAGTCGCCCCAGCGGTAGAGCGGCCAGCGCCCATCCGCGAGTTCGGTCAGAGATGACGTGTCGCCGCCTAGCCGTGCGCGATAAATCCAGTAATTGGCCAATACATGCTGAATGAAGGCACGCGTTTCGTCGGTCTTGATGCTCTCGACTGCGAGAAGCGGATCGTCATGCTCCAGCATCTGGCGAAAACGGGCGGGATTGCCTGACCCGCGATTATAGGCGACGGCCAATAACAGAAGATTTTCCCCGATATTCGGGTCGTTCATCAACGTGCGCAGGTAACGTTGCCCGACATCCAGGTTGGTCGACGGGTCGAACAGCGATCTTTGAAGATTTGGTGCAACCAGGCTGGCTGTATCCGGCATGAGTTGCATCAGGCCGGTGGCTCCGGCTGGGCTGATTGCCTTCGGATCGAAACCAGATTCCTGTCGTGCCACCGCATAGACCAGAGCCGGATCGACCCGAAAACCGCCATGCGGCCTCCAGGCCGGGATGGGGAAATGCGCGCTGGCATCGTCGGCCGGCTGCGCTATGCGTTGCGCGAGATCGGACGATAGTTCGCCCAGATGGGCCGCGTCGGCGGTGACGATCACCGCCTCTTCCATCTTAGGGTTGCCCGCCGGGTCGATCTTTTCGAGTTCCTGCGCCGCCAGATCGCGGCGCCCGAGTTCGAGCAGGGCGATCGCCCTGTATCCTGCAGGCGTCTCGGCCAAAGTGTCCAGATGCTCGGCCGTCAGAGACGCCGCCGAAATTTCCTGGGCGATATCGAGGCCCAGCTTGCGCATGGCGAGCATGCCGTAGAAGGTCGTCGGATAACGGCTGGCATTGGCGAACCATTTTGCCGCCGCAGCGCGGACGCCGTTATGCTCGTTGACGCGTCCGGCCCAATAGGCACCCGCGGCCTGCATCCAGCCCGAGGCGGTGGGAGCGGCGGCCAAGGCCACGAAGTGACGCCCCGCATTCTGGAAATCGCCCATCCGCCATGCCGCCAGGCCGGCGATCCAGTGCGACGTCGATGCGCGGTTGCCCAGCAGGTTGATCGCCCGTATCGCGTCAGCGAACGCGCCCTTGTCGTCGGATGAGAAGAAGCGGCCGAAGGCGCGGTCCCCGGCGGCCGTATGGGGCTCGGCCGACTTGATTGCATCGCTGCCGGCGGCGGCGCTGTCCGCGGCCTGCGCGGCACGCGGCTGGCGCAGCGTGGCATCGCGCGGCTTTTCGTTCAACGCAAGGCGATAGATATGGTCGGCTTCGGGCAGGTCGGCGTACAGATCCATCCAGGCCCGCAGGTCGGCGAACGGGACGTCCGAGCGCGGCGAGAGATAGCGGGAGGCCAGCACATGGCCAAGCAGCCGGCAATCCTGGATATGCAGCGCGGTGGCTTCAAGCGCGCCCCAGTCCGACGCATCGGCAGCCGAGAAGGCACGGCGATAAAGATCGAGATCACCCGGTGCCAGACCATAGCGCATGCCGGTCAATGCCGCGGTGAGCAACGGCCCCATGTCGGCGATCGGTGCCGCGACGGGCTGTGTGATAGCCGCCAACACCTCATTGGCGGCGTGGCCTTGGTTACAGAGAGCCAGCGGGAGCGTGAGCCCTGCGAGGAGTAAAGCGCGGGTCAAAACCCGTGCGGCGGACGGGGCCCGTGACGGCCGATCCGTGTCCTGTAAGGTAAACATAATTCGCCCTGTAAACGATCGTGCGGCGAAAGGCAATGGATGAGGCCTGTGATAAAATAAGGAAAATCCCAAGCCAGTCACATCACGGAGAAAATTTTTGTGACTGTAAATATAATTGGAGCAATAGGATTGTGACGGAATTATGTGCTGCGGACCGATATTAATCCATTGTCCGGTGTGTAAATTTCCTGTCATTATATTGGCGGCGAATTGTCGGACTTAAATCACTGAAAATGTGGGATTTTCGTGCTCAGCCCGTTAGGATTTCACGTCGGTGCCGCCTGCGATCTTGCTTTGAGCGGTTGCACTAGGGACATAAGGCATAAAACGCCCCGACCCGCTGTCTTGTTCACGACGGCGAGATCGAAATTTGGGCGCGTTATGGAAGTGGCGGTTTCTGGCTTTTACTTTTCCTGGTCCTGGAGGACACCGCGGCGGATCTGGTCGCGCTCCATCGATTCGAAGAGCGCCTTGAAGTTCCCCTCGCCGAATCCCTCATCGCCCTTGCGCTGAATGATCTCGAAGAAGATCGGACCGATCAGCGTCGCGGTGAAGATCTGTAGCAGCAGTCCCCCTTGCTGCGATCCGTCGGCCAGGATGCCGAGCGACTTCATCCGCTCGACCGGCTCCCCATGGCCAGGCAGGCGTTCGTCGAGCATCTCGTAGTAGGAATCGGGCGGCGCTTCGGCAAAGGGGATGCCACGCCCTCGTAGCGTTTCGACCGTGCGATAGATATCGTCGGTCGCCAGCGCCAGATGTTGGATGCCTTCACCCTTGTAGATTTCGAGATATTCCGCGATCTGGCTTTTGTCATCCGCCGATTCATTGAGCGGGATACGAATGCGGCCGTCCGGACTGGTCAGTGCGCGGGAGCGCAGCCCGGTCAGTTTTCCCTCGATGTCGAAATAACGGATTTCGCGGAAGTTGAAGAGCGATTCATAGAAATGCGCCCAGTGGTCCATGCGGCCGTTGAAGACATTGTGGGTCAGATGGTCGATTGCCGTCAGACCGGCGCCGGCGACATCCGGCTCGCCGTGCGCCATGAAATCGACGTCGTAGATCGTGTGGCCGCCATAGCGGTCGACCAGGTAGAGCGCGCTGCCGCCGATGCCCTCGATTGCCGGGATGTTCAACTCCATCGGCCCGGCCCGGCCCGTGAAGGGCTTGGCGCCATTGGCCAGAGCCAGATCGTAAGCCTTGGCTGCGTCCTTGACGCGGAACGCCATCGCACAGGCGCTGGGGCCGTGCGCGGCGGCGAACTGTTCGGCCGGGCTGGCGGGCTCGGCATTGAGGATCAGGTTGATGTCGCCCTGGCGGTAATGCAGCACGTTCTTCGAACGATGCCGGCCGACGATGCGGAACCCCAGCGCCTCGAATACGTCGCCCAGCTCCTTGGCATCGGGCGCGGTGAATTCGACGAACTCGAAACCATCGGTGCCCATCGGATTTGCAATGGAGATATCATTCGCCAAGAGCGACTCCTGTTTATAGGTGTTCAAGCTGTCTCGTTGAATGTTGTGAATATCTGCCCAAGATAAACCCCTATGGTGGAGCTTATTCCGCTGCGCGACGTTGGGAAGCGGCGGAGCGCCATCCAGGGCGGATAGAATGCTGAAGAATGAAACTATGGTGGGACCGGGACGTGCGCATGTCGCGGGACTGCGGGGTGACTATGCGCATATTCGGGCCGATTATACCGTCGATCAGCCCTACGCCGACTATACGGAGGCGGAGCATGATCGCTGGCGGCGGCTCTATCGCCGGCAGATCGCGCTGATGCCGCGTTATGCCGCGCGCGAGTTCGTCGAGAATATCGCACGGTTGGCCGTTGGCGAGGGCATTCCCGATTTCGACCGCGTCAACGCCCATCTGTCCGCTGCCACCGGATTTCGCATCGTGGCGGTGCCGGGGCTGGTCCCGGACGATGTGTTCTACGATCATCTGGCCAATCGCCGCTTTCCGGTCAGCTGGTGGATACGCGAAGAAAACGAACTCGAATATCTGGTCGAGCCAGATGTCTTACACGACTTCTTCGGCCATGTGCCGCTGCTCGCCCATCCCGTCTTCGCCGACTACATGGTCGAATATGGCAAAGCAGGGCCGCTCGCCGCCCGCATGGGGGCGATACCGCTCTTGGCGCGGCTCTATTGGTACACGATCGAATTTGGTCTCATCCAGACACCGGAGGGCCTGCGCGCCTTCGGGGCCGGCATTCTGTCCTCGAAAGGCGAGACGGTTTACGCGATCGATTCGGCCAAGCCGAACCGCATCGGCTTCGACCTGGAGCGGGTGTTGACGACCGACTATCGGATCGACGATTTCCAGCGGAGCTATTTTGTCATCGAAAGCTTCCAGCAATTATTCGATGAGACCCGTAAGCCGTTCGGGCCATTATATGAACGCTTGCGCGCCCAGGAGGCGCATGATCCGCGGGAGATACAGCGCGGGGATCGCGTGATCCAGCGCGGACAGGGCTGAGGGGGCGTTCGGATGCGCAAATATATCTCGTTCCCGAAGATCGAGGGCAAGACGTCGCGACAGGCGCATGCTGATCTGCCAGCCGGAACCTATGAGCGCGAACTGGGCAGGGAGGGGTTCTTCGGCCCCGCTACGCATATGTATCACCGCCATCCGCCGACCGGCTGGACGACATGGGCAGGACCGCTCCGTCCCCGGGCCTTCGACCTCGCCAAGCTGACGGAGGGCAGCGACTCATCGCCATGGACCGCGCCGGCGATCTTGGGCAATGCCGCCCTGCAGATGGGCTATTGGCACCTGTCCGAAAGCATGCCCGAGCTCGCGCGCAACGCCGACGGCGACCAGCTTCTCTTCGTTCATGCGGGCGCTGGCGATCTCTATTGCGATTACGGCCATCTGGCGATCGAAGCCGGCGACTATTTGGTACTGCCGCGCGGAACCATGTGGCGGATCGATTGCGCGCAGCCGATGACGATGCTGACGGTCGAGGCGACCGGTTCGAGCTTTCGCCTGCCCGATCGCGGGCTGGTCGGTGCGCATGCGATCTTCGATCCGGCGATGCTCGATATCCCCGCGATCGACGATGCGTTCCGCGACCAGCAGGCCGGCGGTCAGCCGGGAGTGCGCGAATGGCGGGTCGATATCAAGCGGCGCGGTGTGATCTCGACTGTCACCTATCCGTTCAACCCGCTCGACGCCGTCGGCTGGACCGGCGACCTGGCCCCTGTCCGATTGAATGTCCGGGATATCAGGCCGCTGATGAGCCATCGCTTCCACCTGCCGCCCTCGGCGCATACGACCTTCGTCGCCGACCGTTTCGTTGTGTGCACCTTCACCCCGCGCCCGTTCGAGACCGACCCCGGCGCGATCAAGGTGCCGTTCTTCCATAATAACGACGATTACGATGAGGTGATCTTCTATCATGCCGGGGATTTCTTCAGCCGCGACAACATCCATCCCGGCATGATGAGCTTCCATCCCTGCGGCTTCACCCACGGACCGCACCCCAAGGCGTTGCAATCGATGCTGACTCCGAAGAAGCCGGGGACAGATGAATATGCCGTGATGATCGATGCGCGCGACGCGCTGGACATCGAGCCGGCAGCGAGCGCAGTCGAACTCCCAGGTTACGCCGGTAGCTGGAAGACGACCCCGTGAAGCTCGCCTCGCTGCGCCATGGGCGCGACGGGAAACTGGTGCTGGTTTCGCGCGACGTGAAGCGGGCATTAGCGGTGCCGGATATCGCGCCGACGCTGCAGGCTGCTTTGGAGGATTGGGATGAGATAGGTCCACGGCTGGCGACACGGGCAGCGGCGCTGGAGGCGAACGCGGTCGGACCGGTGCCGTTCGATCCTTCGCACTATGCGGCGCCGCTGCCCCGTGCCTATCAATGGGCCGATGCCAGCGCCTATGTCGTCCATGTCGAGTTGGTGCGCAAAGCACGTGGGGCCGAACTGCCGCCTTCGTTTTGGACCGATCCTCTGATCTATCAAGGCGGCTCGGCCAACTTCATCGGTCCGTGCGACCCGATCAAGCTGGCCGACGCGGCCTGGGGCATCGACTTCGAGTCCGAAGTCGCGGTCGTCACCGACGACGTGCCGATGGGGGTCGCGGCGGAGGATGCGGGCGGACATATCAAGCTGCTGATGCTGGTTAATGACGTGAGCCTGCGCAACCTGATCCCAGGCGAACTTGCCAAGGGTTTTGGCTTTTTCCAGAGCAAGACATGGACTGGGTTTTCGCCGGTGGCGGTGACGCCCGACGAACTTGGCGCTGCCTGGAACGGCGGGTCGATCGATCTGCCATTGATAACGAGTCTGAACGGCGTCGAGTTCGGCCGCCCCAATGCACGCACCGGCATGGTGTTCGACTTTCCCCGCCTGATCGCCCATGCGGCGAAGACTCGCCCGCTGGCGGCCGGCACGATCATTGGTTCGGGCACCGTTGCTAACGAGGATCGGTCGGTGGGCTCGTCCTGCATCGCAGAGCGGCGAGCGCTTGAAACCATAGAAACCGGGGCGCCGGTGACGCCGTTCATGAAGTTCGGCGACCGTGTCCGCATCGAGATGCTTGATGCTGTGGGGCTTTCGATCTTCGGCGCGATCGATCAGGCGGTGGAGCAGGCATGATCCTGCACGGCTATTGGCGGTCGACTGCTGCCTATCGCGTGCGGATCGCGCTCAACTTAAAGGGGTTGGAGGTCGCGGATAGCCCCGTCGATCTTCAGACCGGCGCGCAGCGTGATCCCGACTATCTGGCACTGAACCCGCAGGGGCTTGTGCCGTGCCTGGTCGATGGTCCGACGGCATTAAGCCAAAGCCTGGCGATCATCGAATATCTCGAGGAAACCCATGCTCTTCCGCCGCTGCTTCCCGCCGATCCCGTCGCTCGGGCAAAAGTCAGGGCGGCGTCGTTGGCAATCGCCTGCGAGATACACCCGATCAATAATCTGCGGGTCCTAAACTACCTTCGCGGTGAGCTTGGCCAGCCGCAGGATGCCCTCGATGGCTGGATACGCCACTGGATCGCGGAAGGCTTCGCTGCGCTGGAGGCGGGTGCGGGGCAAGGGCCGTATCTGTTCGGTGCGGCGGTCACGATGGCCGATCTTTGCCTCGTGCCGCAGATTTACAGCGCCCGCCGGTTCGGAACCGAGCTGACGCGCTATCCCAGGCTAACCGAAATTGAGCGCAACTTGCTCGCCCTTCCGGCTTTCGATCGCGCCCGGCCGGAGAACCAGCCGGACGCGACTCGGTAGCTAACCGTCAGGCGGCCTTTTTCTTGAAGCTCATCTTCGGACCCAGGCGCGGCAACAGCCATTCCAGTGGCTTCGTCTGGCCCGGCGGCATCGACTTCTGGAAGGCAGGGCGGCCCCAGATGCGGTCGAAATAGGCCTGGACGTTCGGATGCGCTTCCAGTTCGACGAAGGCGGTTATGAAATAGACCGAGAAACCCAGGCTGGTATCCGCGCCTGAGAAGCCGCTTGGCAGGATGTAATCCTGGTTGGCTAGGATCTTGTCGAGCATGTCCAGACCCTTACCAATCCGGCGGGACTCCAGGTTGATCACGACAGGCGAGCGTTCCGCTTCCGATACGAAGACATATTGCTGGACCAGGTTCTGGCCATGGACCAGCAGCGTTTCCGCATAGTGGATCCACTGGAGCCAGAGCGGGCGCTCCGGATGGCCGACCGGGCGGTTGAGCGGGCTGTTATATTTCTCGCAGAGATACTCGCAGATGGCGCCGGATTCGAAGATCGTCAGGTCGTCATCGACCAACGCCGGGATGCGGCCCAGCGGGTGGATCGCCAGATATTCCTTGGCCCGCAGGAACTTATGGTCGAAAGGCATATCGACCAGTTCGAACGGCACGCCCAGTTCGTTCAGCAACCAGAGCGACCGCATCGAACGGGTTTCAGGGCAGGAATAAAGCGTCATGGACATGGATTCAGGCTCGCGAAAATCTCGGGGTACGTAAATTTATAAAAAGCACGCTATTGAGTCGCAATCAACGCGGTTGCGCCGGCAGGAAACCATCGTACACTATGTCCAATCAATTTCGAGCCGGCGACGCTTGGACGCGCGTCCGAAGGCTGCTTAACGGGAGGACACAGTGGAAAGAGCGCATCGGATCGCAGTCGCAAAACATATTCTGGACCTGATGGAGGCGAAGGAGCCTTACATGGGCGACGAATCCTGGGAGGCGGATATCGGCCGCTTCATCGACCAGGACCGATTCGAGCTGGAAAAGCAGAAGCTGTTCCTCGAGCGCCCGCAGCTGATCGCGCTCAGCGCCGACCTGCCCAATCCCGGCGATTACTTCGCCAGCGATAT
>JAQGIF010000388.1 GCA_028291345.1 Rhodospirillales bacterium
CCGACGACGCGGACGGGGCGATAACTCGGGGGACGCCGCAAGCGGCCCCGGAACGATCGTCGGCCTACGGCCTTCCTCAGTTCCGGGGCCGCTTGCGGCACTTGTCGGCGTAACCTGGTTCGGCATGACCACGAGATGATTCCTCTACGCCATCGAGGTTAAACTCCCGCAAGGCAGCTGTCTCAGTCTCATTGGCACGGAGGGTTCGCGCTTGTCGTCCCCCGCTCGCCTGACTGTCCCACCTCCCCCTTCCCTACCCCGACATCCCCCCATCCGGGGGATCGCTTTAGGCGGCACTATCCCGAACTCTAGTCGTGAGCAGAAACGCTGGCATTCGCCGGTTTCCGACTTGCAGGAGCATTGATATGGCGACGATTGAAATGGCAACAGCAGTGAGCACATCTGTCGCGGCGGCAACGCCACCCGCAGTGAAAGCGTCGAAGCAGCTTCCCGCACCGAACAGCGACCTTTACCAGCTCGCGGATATCCTGACCGCCGAGGAATCGGCGGTCGTCAAGAAGGTGCGCGCGTACATGGAGACGAAGGTCCAGCCAATCATCAACAAGTACTGGTCCGACGATGCGTTTCCGTTCGAACTGCTGCCCTCCTTCAAGGAATTGCAACTCGGCGGTTTGGGGTTTGAGGGCTATGGCTGCGCCGGCGGAAGCCAGAAGCTGTTTGGCTTCGTCGCGATGGAACTGGCGCGCGTAGATGCGTCGTTCGGCACGTTCTTCGGCGTGCATAGCGGCCTGGCAATGGGCTCGATCTATCTCGATGGCTCGGAGGAGCAGAAGCAGCATTGGCTGCCGCCGATGGCTCGCTTCGAAAAGATCGGCTGCTTCGGCCTGACCGAACCGCTGGTCGGCTCCGGCACGGGCGGCGGGCTTTTGACGACTGCAAGGCGCGAAGACGACGTCTGGATCCTCAACGGCGAGAAGCGGTGGATCGGCAACGCCACATGGTGCGACGTTTCGATCATCTGGGCGCGCGACGTCGCCGACAATCAGGTCAAGGGCTTCATTGTCGAGAACAAGACCACGCCCGGCTTCAGCGTCGAGAAAATCGAGCACAAAATCGCGCTCAAGGTGGTCCAGAACGGCCACATCACGCTGAAGGACGTGCGCGTTCCCGAAGCGAACCGCCTGCAAGGCGGCAACTCATTCCGCGATACCGCGCGGGTACTGCGGATGACGCGGTATATGGTCGGTTGGGCGTCGACGGGCATCCAGATGGGTGCCTTCGAGGCAACGCTCAAATATGCTCAGGAGCGTTTGCAGTTCGGCAAGCCGATCGCTTCGTTCCAGATGGTGCAGGATCTGCTTGCCAAGATGCTCGCCAACGTGACCGCCTGCCAATGTATGATGGTGCGGCTGGCGCAGATCGATGACGAGGGCAAGCTCGGCGACCATCAGGCGGCGCTCGCGAAGGCTTTCTGCACGGCAAAATCACGCGAGACCGTCGCATGGGGACGCGAGCTGTTGGGCGGCAACGGCATCGTCGCCGACTATAACGTCGCGCGCTTCTTCGCGGATGCCGAGGCGCTCTACTCCTACGAAGGCACGTATCAGATGCAGAATCTGATCGTCGGCAAGGCCATCACCGGCATCGGCGCCTTCGTATAAGCCCGACGCCCTTGCCGTCCCCCTCCCCAATTCCAGACTGGAATAGCCACATGGTTTCCGCAACACAGACACTTACGTCTTCGCCAACGACAGCACTGACGCTCGCGAATGTCCTGTACGAGAAAAAGGGTGCGATCGCTTATGTGACGGTCAATCGGCCCACGGTGCTCAACGCCCTGGATACGCCGACGTGGATGGACCTGAGGACCGCCTTCGAGGATGCGCAGAACGACGACACGGTGCGCGGTGTCATCCTGACTGGGGCCGGCAACAAAGCGTTCATCGCGGGGGCCGACATCAGCGAACTCGCGCACACGAATGCGGTCGACGCCGAACGGTCGAGCCGCTTCGGACAGGGGGTGCTCGACCTCATCGAGAATCTCGGAAAGCCGGTGATCGCTGCCGTCAACGGCTTTGCGCTCGGTGGCGGCTGCGAGACGGCGATGGCCTGTACCATCAGGATTGCAGTTGACACAGCAAAATTCGGCCAGCCCGAAGTCGCGCTCGGACTCATTCCAGGTGGCGGCGGAACGCAGCGGCTCCCGAGGCTGGTCGGCAAGGGTCGTGCCCTGCAGCTCATTCTGTCCGGAGAGATGATCAGCGCGCAGGAGGCCTACCGGATCGGGCTCGTCAACGAGATCGTTCCGGCCGTCGATCTCATCACGCGTGCCGAAGCAATACTGCGGAAGATCGCCTCCAACGCTCCGATCGCGGTGAGGTTCGCGCTCGAAGCGGCAAACAAGGGGGTGGAGACAAGCCAAAGCGAAGGCTTGCTGCTCGAAGCTTCATACTTCGGCCTCTGCGCCGCAACCGAAGACAAGAAGGAGGGCACATCCGCCTTCCTCGAGAAGCGCGCGCCTCAGTTTCACGGGCGATGAAGAAAAACCAGACGCACACGGCAATTCAGAAAGGGCAGCCCATGGCAAACGATAACATTTTCTCGGGATTGAAAGTGGTAGACTTGGCGAGCTTCATCGCTGGTCCGAGCGCCGCTGTGATCCTGTCCGACTTTGGCGCCGACGTGATCAAGGTCGAGCCGCCAACGGGCGACACCTGGAGAATTGGCTACAAGATCCCGCCGGAGCCTCGCGCAAAGGACAACTATCCCTGGCATCTCAATAATCGGAACAAGCGCGGATTGGCGCTCGACCTGAAGTCACCCGAAGCGAGGGAAGTTCTGCGGCGGCTGGTCGAGTGGGCGGACGTTCTGATCGTCAACACGCCGCATCCCGCTCGCGAAAAACTGAAGCTCGGCTACGAGGACGTAGCGTCGTGGAATCCGCGCCTCATCTATGCGGATGTCACCGGCTATGGCGACAATGGGCCTGACGCACAGCTCCCGGGATTCGACATCACGGCGTATTGGGCACGAAGCGGCTTGCTGTCGCTAGCACGGGATGCGGGTGCTCCGCCGACGCTGCCCGTGTCGGGCAGCGGCGATCATGCAACGGGGGTCAGCCTGTATTCGGCGATCGTCACGGCGCTCTACCGGCGGGAACGCACCGGAAAGGGTTTGTACGTCACGACCTCGTTGCTCGCTGCCGGCGTCTGGGCTTGCGCTGTCCAGGCCCAGGCTGCGCTTGCCGACGCCACGTTCTTCCCATTGCATGATCGGGCGAACCCCCCGAACGCGACCTTCAATGTCTATCGGGCGGCTGATGACACATGGTTTGTGATCGTGCTGACGCCCGACAAGTGGCCGGCGCTGGCCAATGGAATAGGCAGCCCGGATCTCTTGACGGATGCGCGGTTTGCCGACCCTGCAAAGCAGGCCGCGAATTCAGGGCAGCTCACTGCGATCCTGGATCAGACCTTTGCCTCGCAGCCGATGGTGCATTGGCGCGAGGTCTTCGAACAGGCCCATCTTACCTTTGGCGTGGTGCTTGCACCCGGCGAGGTGATCAAGGACCCGCAGCTCAAGGCGAACGACATTGTCGTTCCACTGGATGGCGCGGGCGGGAACCTCAAGTCCACGATCAGCAGCCCCCTCCAGGTGCATGGCATAGCTAAGGTTCCGGCCAGACGCGCGCCCGAGCTCGGCGAACACAGTGAGGAAATCCTCAAGCAGCTCGGCTTCGGCCCTAACGAGATAGCCAGTCTGCACGCCAGCGGCACCGTTCCGACGGCACGAGGAGGGGCCGCATAACTTGAGGCGCCATAGCCGCTCGAGCTTGCCCATAGATCATGAGTTGGATCAAGAAATGAAGACGATAGATGACATAGTTACTGAACGTTCGGAGGGCATACTTCGCGTTGAATTAAACCGTCCAGAAAAGCTGAACGCGATGACTTCGAGCATGTACACGAAGCTCGCGGAACTCTTCAATGACGCGGCCAGGGATGAACGCACGCGTGTCGTGCTCTGGCATGGCGCGGGAGCCTCTTTCTGCGCGGGCAACGACATCGAGGATTTCCTAAAGAATCCTCCAGGGCCGGGAGAGTCTCCGCAGGCTCGGCTGATGAATGCGTTGATCGATTTCGACAAGCCGCTGATCGCAGCCGTGCACGGCGCCGCCATAGGTGGAGGAACCACCATGCTGCTGCATTGCGACTTCGTGTATGCAGGCGAAAGTACGAAGTTCCAGATGCCTTTCATCAACCTCGCTGTGGTGCCAGAGTTCGGATCGAGCTGCTCCGTTCCGGCGAGGATCGGGCATATCCGCGCGGCGGAGCTCATCTTGCTGGGATTGTCCTTCGATGCCAGGCGCGCCGCGGATCTAGGATTCGTTACCGAGATCGTATCCGATCAGAACCTTCTGGCGACCGCGGCCGAAACAGCGCGGAAGCTGGCGACGAAGCCGGCCGGAGCGCTGCAGGCCTGTAAGAGGCTGATGAAGCGGCCATTTCGCGAGCAGATCAAGACGGCGATGACGGCCGAGAACGAAGAGTTCAGCGTGCAAGTTCGCTCTGCGGACGCGAAAGAGGCGTTTGCCGCCTTTCTGGAGAAGCGCCCTCCTCACTTCACCGGAACGACGAAATCTGCGACGGCCGCATAGCATTTGCGACGGCAGCTATGTCAAGCGATTCCGCCGGATATCGCGCAATCGGACTTCTGCTTTTCAAAGGAGAACAACATGAATGATGTTTTTGTAACGGAAGTGACGCCTGAATCCGCCCACGAACCCCGACTGTTCGTTCTGGAGCTAAGCGGCGGTCGCATTCATTCGATGAGCCCGGACGGATCCGACCGTAAGACGATCGTCACGAATTGCCACCTCCCCGACGGAATCGTCGTGGATGCGGAGGCGGGTCATATCTATTGGACGAATATGGGCGTTCCCAGCCTCGACGACGGCTCGATCGAGCGGGCCGACCTCGACGGCGGGAACCGCAGGACCATCGTCCCGCAAGGCATCACCCACACGCCAAAGCAGATCCATTTAGATAAGCCCAACGGCAAGCTCTACTGGTCCGACCGCGAAGGCATGCGCGTGATGCGTACGAACCTCGACGGCTCGCGGGTCGAAACACTGGTCGAGACCGGTCGCGGCGAAAACGACAGGCGCGATCCGACCCGGTGGTGCGTCGGAATCACCATCGACCCGAAGCTTGGGAAAATCTACTGGACGCAAAAGGGCGGGGACAACGCCGGCCTGGGCCGTATCTTGCGCGCCAATATCGACATCCCGAAGGGCGAGGGTCCGGCGAACCGCGCCGATATCGAGGTGCTGTACGATCAGCTGCCCGAACCCATCGACCTCGAGCTCGATCGGGCAAACCGCGTGCTCTATTGGACCGACCGCGGCGATCCTCCACGCGGCAACACCGTCAATCGCGCGCCGATCGACGGAAAAGCGGCGCCGGAAATCCTGATCACGCATCTGATGGAGGGAATAGGCCTCGCCCTCGACGTTCCCGGCAACCGGATGTTCGTCACCGACTTCGCCGGTTCGGTCTATTCCGCCGATCTCAATGGATTGAACGAGCGCAATTTCCTTTACGCCCAAGGCAATCTCACCGGCATCGCCTATGCCGAAATCTGACCAATCGCATCGGAGACATGACATGACCGAAACCAAGCCAATTCGCCGCATTGCCATCATCGGCACCGGCGTGATCGGCGCGAGCTGGACCGCGCTGTTTCTCGCCAAGGGCCTACAGGTTGTTGCGACTGACGTCGCGCCGAACGCAGAAGCCGCGCTGAGAAAGTTCGTCGAGACTGCCTGGCCGACGCTCGAGCGACTGGGCCTTTCACCCGACGCGTCGCAGTCGAACCTGAAGTTCACGACCGACCTCGCGCAAGCGGTCGCCGGCGCCGACCTCGTCCAGGAGAACGGTCCCGAGCGGATCGACTTCAAGAAGCAGCTGTACGGTCAGCTAGACGAACTGCTGCCGTCCGATGTGATCATTGCCTCGAGTTCGTCCGGCCTGACGATGAGCGAGATCCAATCCGGTTGCCCGTTGCACCCAGAGCGCTGCGTCATCGCGCATCCGTTCAATCCGCCACATGTGATCCCGCTGGTCGAGATCGTTGGTGGGGCCAAAACCTCGGAAGAGACGATCCGCCGCGCATCGGACTTTTACACGTCGATTGGGAAGCGGACGATACGGCTCAACAAGGAAGTGCCGGGGCATGTGGCAAACCGGCTTCAGGCCGCATTGGCGCGCGAGGTCTATCACCTCGTCGCCGAAGGTGTCGTCAGCGCCGCCGACGTCGACGCCGCCCTGTGCTGGGGTCCGGGCCTGCGCTGGGGCGTTATGGGTAATCTGATGCTCAACCACGTTGGCGGTGGGCCCGGCGGCATCGAGCACTTCTTCCAGCAGTTCGCCGGGCCGCTAACAGCCTGGTGGAAGGTTCTAGGTTCGCCAGTGCTCACACCGGACGTGCAAAAGATGCTGATCGACAGCGTCCATGCCGAGGTCGGATCGCGCACCATCGAGCAGCTGGAGGCGGAGCGCGACGAAGTCCTGCTCGGCCTGATCGAGCTACGCAACAAGGTTGCCAGGTCGAGCCAAACGAAATCGACGGAGCCGGTCGCCTGAGACCAGGCGCCATCGGCGCGATCGACCACGCGTTCTTCAACTTTTCCCGGCTTTCAAGCCGCAGCACCAGGAGTCCCAAATGCCCACCGCAACCGCAGCAAGCAAGGCCACAGCGCCGAAGCCTGT
>JAQGIF010000137.1 GCA_028291345.1 Rhodospirillales bacterium
ATGATACCCCGATACCGGTGCTGGAGATGATCCGCAAAATGCCAACGGTCAAAGGGTACAGCATCCGGCTGGTGACGGGCGACGAGGCACGCCGGAAGGTCGCGGTGGAGTATGTCGTCAAGGGCCTCGCGACCGGCGCCCTCAAGCCGGTCATCGACCGAACAGTCAAGTTCGACGATATGGTGGAAGTGCACCGCTATCTGGAGAACAGCGGCCAATTCGGTAAGATCGTCGTTACCCTTTGAGCTGATGTTAACTCCCGATCGGTGGCGGTAGGGCGCAAGTACTCGGACTATCCGGTCTACGGCGGCACCGCCGCATCGACAGCCCGACTTTCCGAAAGCGAAACCATGACGACCATTCTCGAGAAGACCACCGGGCTCGTCGCTTTCGTCCCGACGATAGAATCCGGCTCGTTCAGCGCCGCGAGCCGGCTGGTCGGATCAAGCCAGTCGGCGATCTCGAAGAGCGTCGCGCCCTCGAGCGCCGGCTCGGCGTGAAGCGGGGGCCGATCCGCGTCGCCGCGCCCCAGAAGTTGGGGCGAATGCTCATCGCGCCCTGAGCGGCCACCGTCCTGGATCGCTACCCCGAGGTCAGCCTGGAACTCGGGATCAGCAATCGCTTCGTAGATATCATTCGCGAAGGCTTCGATATCGCCATCCGCATGGGATCGCTAGCCGACAGCGATCTCGTCAGCCGCAAGATCGACGATATCCGTTTCGTGCTCGCGGCATCACCGGACTACATCTCGCGAAACAACCTCCCGGCCGACCTCGAAGATCTCGGTAGGCACGTCTTCGTGCGCTATGTCGCGTCGGGCCAACTCTGGCCCTATATTCTCGCCGATGGGACGCAGCTTCCGACCTCCGGACGCTTCGTGACCGACGATAGCGGCTCGATCCGGGAAGCCGTCATATGCGGCGCCGGGATCGCATAGCTGCTTCATGTCACGGTCGCGCAAGATTTTGCAGAGGGACGACTGGTCGAGCTCCTTCCGGATCTCAAGCTCCCAACAATGCCGGTCTTCGCGGTGCATGCCTTCGGTCGCCAGCTCGCCGTGCGGGCGAAGCTCTTCATCGATTCCCTGGTCGAACGGATTGCGGAGCTGGCGACCTGAGCGATCCGAACGCACCGCTCCGCTGCGGAGGGGTGTTGGTGTTGAAGCATTGGTGTTGAAGCAGCCTATTCACGAATTGCAGGAATAAGTGTTGTAGCCGCGCCCCGGGTTATCTGAAGGTCGGTCGTAATCTACCTGAGGACCTGCAGCGGTTGTTGCCGGCTGCCGGATCAAAGGAGAATTCGTATGGTTGATGCCCCGGTCGCGCCGGTCAAGATCGTCGTGGTCTATCACAGTGGATATGGCCACACCGCCAGGATCGCCGATGCGGTCGCCCGTGGCGCGGCGGGGGCGTGCGTCGAGCTTGTCACCGCTGAGGAAGCGCCGGGCCGGTGGAGCACTCTCGATGGCGCGGACGCGATCATCATGGGCACGCCCACCTACATGGGCAGCCTTTCGGCACCCTTCAAAGCGTTCATGGATGCGACTTCGCACCTTCAATATGTTGACAAGCGCTGGGCGGGAAAGATCGCGGCGGGTTTCACCAACGGCGCGTCCCGCGGCGGCGACAAGCAGAATTCGCTGGTCCAACTGATGACGTTCGCGGCTCAGCACCAGATGCATTGAGTCAATCTCGGTCTGAACCACGGCAACAACGGTCCTACACCAACGAGGACATCCTGAACCGCGACAGCTACACCTTCGGCATGGCGGGCCAGGCCGACATGGATCAGGGCGGCGACGTCGCTCCACCGTCCTAGGACATCCGCACCGCGGAGTTCCTTGGGCGCCGGGTCGCCGAAGTCGCACAGGAGCTTTCGGCGGGACGGGCCGTGCTCGACCGGCCAGCGATGCGCGGCGTGGCTATCCCTGAAGGTGTGGGCGTTGCGTCCGGACTGGTCACCGCCTGAAGGCAACCGGCGAACTGTTGCTGCATCTGCAGGATAGCCAGTTTGAAACCCGGGACGTGGCGCATTAATGCGCCACCGAAGAACTTCAAACGACCGGTTTCGGGAAACCTTTATCGGATCGCGAACGGCAATCATGGGCCGACAGCGGAATGACGGCTTTGGGCAATCGAAATGCGGGAGCGGACATTCGTTCGGCGTGGGCGTCCTGGCAGCTACCGCCCCAAGTCAGTCGTTCCACCGCCGCTTACTACGTGTCGGAAGCGAACGTTCGTTTATCTCGCCGGCCGATGCTATGAGGCGGCTAAGCTCGGTCGTTCAGAAACTCAGATTTATAAAGGGACAATGCCAGGTTGTTTGCCACACCGCACCGCGACAGGCAGTGAGAGGCTCGACTTTCGGCGGAGCGCCTAGTGGGTGGCGAAGTGGGTATCTCGTAGAACACCCGAGTCAAACCCTGGCTCGTCCAGGCAATGGTTAACAACGTCGCCGATACTGACAAGTCCGACCAGCGTTCCAACCTTGATGACCAACAAATGCCGCACGCGGTGTCGCGTCATGAGGCTCATGGCGGTTTTTAGTCCGACGTCCGGGCCGATAGTCACCATGTTACGATTCGCGACCGCGCCAACCGGCATGTAAACTGCCGGTTCTCCCAACCACGATAGTGCGATCACGATGTCTCGCTCCGAAATAACGCCGACGATCGCTTGCCCCTCGGTAACGACCAGTGCCCCGGCACTACGCTCGCGCAGCAGATCGGCCGCCTGCTTGACGCTCGCCTCGTAGCGAAGTTTGGCCAGGCAGTCGCCGTTGCGATCCAGGACACTCTGGATGCTCATGTTGGTTCCTCCTCAAAGCTCAGCGTCGATCGACAAAGGCTGTCATCGCCGGTAGGGGGCGGCCCGTTCCTGGCACCTCAATGCAGCCGGCGGCCCGGCAGCTCGCCTTCCAGCCGATCCAGGATGCCGGTGACAATATTCCCGGTCGCGGTCAGGCCGATCTCCTTGCTCAGGATCATCAAGCCCTTCTTCAGGTGCCCCTCGGCCTCGGCGATGGCCATCGGGTTGGTTTCCACCGCCATTTCGATCAACATCCTGTCTGTGTCGCTCATCTTGATCTCCTCTTCATAGGATTTGTCCGTCTTGGTCCTTGCGCTCACGCAATACTTGTAGCGGCGCTGGTCAAATCCGAACAAATATAACGGATGATCGGACCAATTCGCTCGGTGATTGAGGTCCTACCGGCCTGATCGCCGACCATTACAGTATAACGGAACATGGCCGAACAATTCACGCCGGAGAGTCCGCTGTGAGGTCGAATTTGGGCTGGCGATTGGCCCCCCGGTTTCACCTGTGCGTTGCTTAGGCTGCCAGCGGCATTTCCATCTTCTCAGACGTCAACGCGTGCAACACGGCGTAACCCTTGGGACCCATGAGCAGGCGTGCATCGGGGTAGGGATGCGTAACGCCATCGACGACGTCTTCGCTGTTGACGCCTTCGATCGTCAGCATGCCATCGAGCAATGCCGCATCCCACGTCGGACCGGTGGCGATACCCATCCCACGCGCTTCACCGTAGGTGCGCGGCCTGGCCGAAAGCCACCGGATGAGATCGCAGCGCATATTATCGAAACGCAGGGTCTTGTAGATGGTCATGATGATGCCCTTTGTCTGAGAGGACAGCCGAGAATGTCCCCTGTTCAAAAATACGATCGCGCAAGAGGCGATGGTATTGGACGATGGTGTCGCCGATACCTTGGTATCAACGTCGGCGCCGAGGGATGGCCAGCTCGTGTAGAACGTCAACAGTCCTCATGAGAACAATCCTCGCCTCCTAAACTGCCTCAGCATCGTTGACGATCGAGATTGGGGTGTCCATCACTACTCTGCCTTTCGAATATAGAGGTTAATGTCGAGTAACGACTAATGCTATTGGACGCGGGTAGAACGCGCGTACACTTTTGGTCTGTTCGGATACAAGAAAGAACTATGGGGACTATACTGTCGTATAACCCAACTGCGCTGCGGCCCACTGGGCAGCCAGGAACACGTTGCTTCTTGGTCGCTTCCTTCGCATGAAGGCAACCGCCTTATCCAAAAATCTGACGCCGAAAGTCACGGAAATCCATGACCGGACGTGCGAGAGGCTCAGCGGCGCAAACTGATCGAGGGCGACGCGCCACAAGTCACCGCATTAATCCTGTCGACGGGCTCGTCCGCTTTTAGGGTTGGTGGTCCTGAAAGACGCCATTCCGCTCTCGTGAAGACTTTCGTACGCTTCCAGCGTCCGAAACTCTTCACGGGAGCCGACTGTCCGCTCTCAAGAGCGGAATAGCGAAAAGCAGACGCTTTGATTGATACACGCTCTGGCTGCTCCCGCCCCTAGTCGGTCGTAGAGGCGATTCGTCTGTCTTCTCGAAAGCGGCCGTTAATTCGCGCCTCGCCGGCAGTAGCCAATAGGGCGCATTCGGGAGCGGGAGCCGATTGGCGCCTATCCTAATGCGTGATGGCTGGTTGAGTGCTATTGGCGCATAATCAAACGTGGCGGATCGCAGTCAAGCGCTGAACCTCGCTCTCTGTGGGAGAGAGGGCAGGCCAATCGAGGAGGAAGCCATGGCAGAGTCGGTCTACAAAATCATCGAGCTGGTCGGCACGAGCACCGAATCTTGGGAAAAGGCGGCCAAAGCCGCCGTGGATCGAGCATCGAATTCCCTCAGGG
>JAQGIF010000226.1 GCA_028291345.1 Rhodospirillales bacterium
GAAGCTACCGGCGTTGGACTACAAAACCGTCGCAAGCCGGCTAATAAGCGTTACCGCTGTAACACGCCCCGCCCATGCGCAAGCCGGCCCGCTGCCATCGCCGGGCGACCCCGAATTTGGTGCAGGCTGACCTCGTCGGCGGCGGCGTCATCATAGAAACGAGGCTGGATTCTGCGTTGTGACGCGGCCTGGCGGATCCTACTCAGCTTGAGTTGATCGTGCTGAATCTCGCGATCAATGCGCGCGATGCGATGCCCAATGGCCGTGTAATCGTCGTTATCAGTACCGCCAATGTCCCCCTGGGTGCTCCCGCTCGGGCGGAGGCGTCCCAGTCGGGGGCATATGTCGAACTGGGGGTTGCGGATAACGGCACCGGGATCGCAGCCGACGTGCTGGCAAAAGTGTTCGAACCATTCTTCACGACGAAGGAAGTCGGCAAAGGCTCGGGTTTGGGGCTCAGTCAGGTCCTCGGCGTGGCGCAGCAGCTAGGCGGTGGCGTCCGGCTCGAAAGCACGATCCGGCAGGGCACGACGGTCAGCGTCTATCTCCCGCGCGCCTGACCCAGAATGTTGGCTGCCGCACACCGCTGTATGTGAACGGCCCGATAATCGGGCTTAAGTCCGCCAATGGCCTTCGTCCCAGACCCAGCCGCCGTTGCGTTCGATCCAGTGGCCCGGCTCCCAGACCGCTTGCTGATAGGGCCGTTCGACATAATGGCCTGAGACCCAGACATAGCCACGCCCGTCCCAATTCCAGCGGCCCGGATCCCAGACCACATGCTCATTCGGGGCAGGCGGGATCAACTCCGAGCGCGGCGCCGGCGGACGCAGCGTGACCACCGACGGCCCTTCGACGACCGTCTCGGTGCGAACGACATGGGTGCGCGGCGGCGCATAGCAGCCGGCGAGCAAAGTCGTGGCCACCGTGATTGCCGCGACACGG
Source organism: Rhodospirillales bacterium (assembly GCA_028291345.1). Lineage (GTDB taxonomy): Bacteria > Pseudomonadota > Alphaproteobacteria > BOG-932 > Roseiterribacteraceae > BOG-932. The sequence continues at coordinate 943 of JAQGIF010000226.1, forward strand.
GTGAGGTTGCGGAATGCTCTGTTTTCCTCGAGACCGGACATTATTGTTTTCCTTCTCCAGCGGGGCGCGGGGTTTTTGAGGGTCAGGTACCCCGCGACGTTTGGACGATGTCTTCGCACGGCGTGCATCGACATCGGTTGCGTTAATCAACCCGGAAGCACTGGGATTTGTTGCTTCAACGCCCGATTGCCAACAAAATGCGCAATCCGAGGTCTCCGCTATTCGACGGCTGGGGCGTCGCCTATTTTATTGTCGACCAGATATTTGACTGCCGCGGGGTGACGGTCAGCGCCCAGACCGGCAGGTGCGGCAATGGCGTTCGCATCCAACCCCACCAGGGCCGGATGCGATTTCTTCAGCTCCTCGAGATGCTTGAAAATCCCCGTGAGCAGCCGATCCACGGTGACATTATCCAGCTTCGCGGTCGTCACCAGAACTGCGCGCGGGCCGAAGCTCTGAACCGCGCTGTTCGCCGTGCCATAGACGCTCAGATCCAGATGGGCGGGCGCATAAGCCGGGTGCGCTTCGACCGCGCCGTCGATGCCCGGCCCCGCAAGATCAAGTATGATGGCATGGCAGGCCGCGATCGCTTCGCGCACAAATCCATTCGGGTGCGGTGCGGTCACGGCAATGGCGGCGATCTTACCGTCGCACAGCGCTGCGATCTGCTCATTCCGGGGCATCTCGATCACGCCGTCCAAATCGGCCTTGCTCCATTCCAAGCCGCTGAGGAAATCCGCGAAAAGAGGTTCCGGCGATCCCGGGGCGCCCACCGCCACGCGTTTGCCCTTCAGATCGTCGACCTGTTTGACCGGCCCGTCAGCTCGCACCAGAATCGTCAATGCTTCGGCATAGAATCCCACGATACTCTTGAGATCGGTGAACGGCGCGGCGCCTGTAAACGCGCCGCTCGCATTGACTGCGTCGGCCGCTACATCCGACTGCACAATCGCGAGAGCAAGGTCGCCGCTACGCAGTCGGTTGAGATTCTCGACCGACCCGTCGGTCGCAGAAACCGCGCAGCGGGCTTTGTCCTGCAAAGGCGTCTCGTACAGCCGGCAAATCTCGCCGCCCAACGGAAAGGCAAATCCGGCAATCGGACCGGTAGCAATGATAATCGGGCCAGTGGCGGCAAAGGCGGTGGAGGCAAACGCAGAGCAACTGCCCGCTACAACAAGTGCCATGGCGGTGGCGAAGCAGGTCAGTCTCATTGGTTGGCGTTGCCCTGGTTCAGTGTCCAGTCGACAATCTGTGGCAGCATGGATTTAAGTCCGCTGTCGAACGCCGCTATGGCGCCGTCGAAATTTTCCCCCACCGGTTGGGTGGCCTCGATGCTCTTTGTCCCGATGATTGTGCGGTCACGCGTACGCATTAGCCGCACGGTTATCCGCAGATGCGCCACGGGATCGCTCGCGCCGGCCTCGACCTGGAAGTCGTGAAGCTCGGAGGTGAGGACGAAATCCGCCTTAAGGCCGCCGCTCTGCCGCTGCACGGCGGCGATCCGGCCCGAACTGTCGAAACTTTCCAAGAGCATATCCTGCAGCATCGCCGGCGGCCGGTCCGCCCAGGCGACATTCGCGTAATAGTCGATCCGGCCGGGCGATGGCGCGATCGCGATCCGAACCGAATTGAGATCCAGCGGGGCGTTGGGCACAGCGATCAGAAGTTGCCAATGCGCTGGCGCCGCGCTGCTAGCGACGGTTTGCGGCGCGCGCAGCGTGTATAGCTTGGCCGGTTCGCCAGACGGGGCCAAGATATTGGCTGCAGAACAACCGCCGAGTGTCAGAAGCGCCAGCAAAAGGGATAGGCGCCTCATCGTGTTGCTCCTGTCGGCATGCCGTTGCTGAGCGGGCGGGTGGAATCGATTCCCGAACCCGTGTCGCCAAAAAGAAACCGCCTGGGATCGCGATCCAGCCGGTCGGCAACCCGGTTCAGCGTATCAGTCAGCGCTCGCAGGTTGATCAGCAGACCGCTGACCTCGGACAGGCCGTTACCGGTGAAATCGCGCAGCGGCCCGCGATTTTCGGCAATCATGCCGTCGAGATTGCTGGCAACCTTGTGAAAGCCATCGGCCGCCTCTCTGATCGAGGTGCCGTCTTGGTGCAATGTATCTATGAGCTGCGGCATCTGCCTGCGCAGGTCAGCGGTGATCTGATTGAAATTGGCCATCGCCTGCTTCGTGTCAGGCCCGATAGAATCCAGGCTGGCAGCTACATTCTGGATATGACTGAACGTCGCCGACAGCGCCTTCACGTTTTCGGGCGACAAGGCGGTGTTTGCGCTGTCGGCGAGCTGATTGAGCTTGCCGAGCAGTTTTGGAGCGTCGGCGACCAGCGATTGCAGCGATGAATTCTCTGATTTGATGACCGGAATCTCGTCCTCCTCGGTGCCGGTCAGGGGGGGGCTGGCTTGCGTGCCGCCGGTGAGTTCGACGTAGGAGCCGCCGGTAATGCCGGCCATCTCCAGTGACGCCACCGTATCGGTCTTGACTGGTGTGCCGGGTCTCATCTTAAGGATCACGCGAATGCGTTCGATATTTTGCGGATCGATCTCGATGCCGCCTACCATGCCCACGGGAACGCCGCGATAGCGCACGGAACTGCCGGTCGACAGGCCGGTAACCGAACCTGTGAAGTAAGTGTAGTAGGTATCCTCTTGATGATTGAGTTGTCTGCTGCCCAACCAGAAAACGAAGATGACGATCGTCGCAATCGCCGCCAGCACGCAGCTTCCGACTAGTACATAGTTGGCGCGAGTTTCCACTAATTGCGCTCCTTCTTTTCGGATGCCCTATTTCCCGGCGTTACTGTGGTGAGAGCCGCGCGACCGCGCGACCCACGGAAATATCCCTGGATCCAAGGATTATCGACATCCATCAGCTCCTCGAGAGTGCCGACGATCACATGCTGGTCGACCAGGACGGCGATCCGGTCGCAGATCGCTATCAGGCTGTCGAGATCGTGCGTCACCATGAAGACGGTTAGGTTCAAGCTCGATTTGAGATTCTTGATCAGCTCGTCGAAGCCGGTCGCGCTGATCGGATCGAGACCGGCCGTGGGTTCGTCGAGGAACAGGATATCGGGGTCGAGGGCCAGCGCGCGCGCCAGACCGGCCCGTTTCTTCATGCCGCCGGAAATCTGCGACGGGAATTTCGCACCCGCATCCGGTGGCAACCCGACCATTGCCAGTTTGACCCGGGCGATTTCATCCTGGGCCCATCGGGGAAAATCGGTCAATTCACGGATCGGCACCTTGATGTTCTGCGCGACTGTCAGCGAGCTGAACAAGGCGCCTTCCTGGAACATCACCCCCCAATGCTGACGCAGAATATGCTGCGCTTCCGCGCCGCAATGGGTCACATCGGTGCCAAGCACGTCGATTTTTCCGGCATTGACCGCCTGCAACCCGACGATCTCGCGCAGCAACACCGATTTTCCTGTACCCGACCCGCCGACCACCCCCAGCACCTCGCCGCGTCGAACCTCGAGATCGAGATTTTCGTGGATAACCTGCTTGCCGAACTGGGTGTTGAGCCCGCTGACTTTGATGATGATGTCCGCTTTGTCGGGGGCCGTCATCGTCACCAGCCGATTTGCGAGGACACGACCGCGAAGATCGCGTCGAGTGTAATGACGAGAAATATTGACTGGACAACCGACGCGGTGGTCTGCTGGCCGACGCTTTCGGCGCTGCCTGACACCGCCATTCCATGAAAACACCCCACCATGGCGATCACAAAGGCGAAGAACGGCGCCTTTACCATGCCAACCCACAGATGCTGGAGGCTGACCGCAGCGTGGAACTGGTTTACGAACTGCGTGAAGGTCACGTTCAGGCTGATGCTCGCCATCAAAGCTCCGCCGGCAATTTCCACTATGTCGGCGAAGAAGCCGAGCGGAATCAGCATCACGATCAGCGCGATGACTCGCGGGATCACTAGAATCTCCATGGGATCCAACCCGATCGTACGCATTGCGTCGACCTCCTGGTTGATCTTCATGGTGCCGATCTCGGCCGTGAAGGCTGAGCCCGAACGGCCGGCGACGATGATCGCGGTGATCAGAATGCCCAACTCGCGCAGCACGCCGATGCCGATCAGATTGACGATGAACACGCTGGCCCCGAAGCGTTGGAGCTGATCCCCGCTGATGAAGGTCAGCACCACGCCGATCAGGAAGGCGAGCAGGCCCACGATTGGCATCGCATCGATTCCGACCTGCTGCATGTGGTTGACGATCGAGGTCAGTCGTATCCGCCCTGGATGCCTCGCCAGCCGGAAGAGAACGACGCAGAGTTCCCCGAAAAACCCGACGAGCTCCCGTGTTTCGTGCCCGATATCGACCGCCCATTTTCCAAGATTGGCGATGCGGTCGCGGGCCGTCGGTATCGGCAGTCTTGGAATCGGTTGCGCATCGACCTTGGCGATCTGATCGAGCAAAGCCTCCTGGGCTTCATGCGCGCCGGTGATTTCGGCCGTTCCGAATCTCGCCATCCGTTCGCGCAGGACCGATACCGCTATCGCACCGACCGTATCCAGGCGTGTAACGGACGAGAGATCGATCACGGAATGCTTGGCCGCTTCGACGGCGAGGTTTTCGGCGAATTTCTGAAGCGCCGGCTGGTTCGCCATCACGGTCGGCACGTCCCATCGCCCAACGAGCGTCAATAGCAGGCGATCGCCATCCACCTCGGTTTCGAACGTCCCGATATCCGGCTTCTGTGCTTTTGGTTTGCGGGATATGCTTTTCAGCATCGAGGAACTGCAACTCCGAGAGGGCGAAACATCAGATGAGGGGTTGGGTCCGAAAGTAAACCCTGATCTTCGCAGCGGTTTCCAATAATATTGCCGACGCTTGGGCTTTGGCGCCGGTCGCCAGCGTGATACGAGGTGCCGTCGTCAATCGCGACTGCCAGGGTTGGTGGAATCAAAGCGGCATGTCAAAGCGTTGATCCTTGAACCGCATGGCTTTGAATTACGAAGCAGCAGGCCGGAGATTATGGACCTCAAGACAAGAATTGCGCAAATCCCCGAATTTCCGAAACCTGGAGTTCTTTTCTACGATATCTCCCCACTGCTCGGCGATGGCAAAGCGTGGCGGGAGGCAGTTCGGCAGTTGACCGAGCGCATTCGGCCATACAAGCCTGACCTGTTGATCGGCATCGAATCGCGCGGCTTTCTTGCCGCCGCGCCGCTCGCCTGCGAACTCGGAATCGGTTTTGCCATGATCCGCAAGCGGGGTAAGCTGCCTGGATCCTTGCTCAGTCATGATTATGCACTCGAATACGGCACCGACCGGGTCGAGATTCAGGCCAACGCGGTGAAGCCCGGACAGCGGGTGGTGGTGCTCGACGATCTGCTCGCCACTGGCGGCACGATGGCTGCCTCGATCACGTTGCTGCGTCTGTGCGGGGCCGAGGTAGTCGCCACCGGCTTCCTCATCGAACTCGGATTTCTCGACGGCCGCTCGAAACTCGACGTTCCGGCCGAGTCGCTGATGCGGTTCGACTAGCGCGGCTTGCGCCGGTAGAGCTCAACGCCCACACCCTGCGCTTCGGAGAAGATGTCGGGCTTTTCCAGGCGGACTCGCACCGCCTCGACCGCCGGATGCTTGAAGCAAAGCAGGATCAGCTCTTCCGCCAGCGGCTCCAGCAGCTTGATATGCTCCCGCCTGGGCCAGTCCTCGCGGATGACGTCGCGGATGGCGTCATAGTCGAGGATCAGGCCGGCATCTTCATCCGTATAGGGGGTGCTGATATAGGCCCAGGCCTCGACATTTACTACCAGCCGCTGCGGGCGAAGCTGTTCCCAGGGATGCAGCCCGATTGCGACCTCGACGACGAGGTCGCGCATGACCATGCGGATATGGTCGCGTTCGGGGTCGAACAGGCCGAGGCTGGGCTGGACGGTTTCGACAGCCCGCGCGATAGCGCTCGCGGGCGCGGGCTTTCGAGGCGCGGTCATCTATTTAGGAAGAACGCTGGGTCGCTTCCTTCTTGCGGTCGGCATAGATGTAAAGCGGGTCGGCCCGCTTTTCCGCCGCTTCCTTATTGATTACGACTTCGGAGATGCCGGTCTCGCCGGGCAGCTCATACATCGGCTCGAGCAGGATGCCTTCCATGATCGAACGTAAGCCGCGTGCGCCGGTTTTGCGCTCGATGGCGCGGCGCGCGATTACCTTCAGCGCATCGTCATTGAAGGCGAGCTTGACGTCTTCCATTTCGAACAGCCGTTGATACTGCTTGACCAGCGCGTTCTTGGGCGTGGTCAGGATTTCGAGCAACGCGGCTTCATCCAGATCGTCAAGGGTCGCCAGGACGGGCAGCCGGCCGACAAACTCCGGGATGAGGCCGAATTTCAACAGATCCTCGGGCTGAACGTCGCGCAGCATCTCGCCGGTGCGGCGTTCTTCGGGGCCGCGGACGTCGGCGCCAAAGCCGATCGAGGTTCCGCGATGACGCTGGGCAATGATGCGCTCGAGGCCGGAGAAGGCCCCTCCGCAGACGAACAGGATATTGGTGGTGTCGACCTGCAGGAATTCCTGTTGGGGATGCTTGCGGCCGCCCTGCGGCGGCACGGAGGCGACGGTGCCTTCCATGATCTTCAGCAGCGCCTGCTGCACGCCTTCGCCCGACACGTCGCGGGTGATCGACGGATTGTCGGACTTGCGGCTGATCTTGTCGACCTCGTCGATATAAACGATGCCGCGCTGCGCCCGTTCGACATTGTAGTCGGCGGCCTGGAGCAGCTTCAGTATGATGTTCTCGACATCCTCGCCGACATAGCCGGCTTCGGTCAGTGTCGTCGCGTCCGCCATCGTGAACGGCACATCCAAGATGCGCGCCAGCGTTTGCGCCAACAGGGTCTTGCCCGAGCCGGTGGGGCCGATCAGCAGGATATTCGACTTTTGCAGCTCGACGTCGGAATTCTTCTGCCCGTGGTTCAAGCGCTTGTAATGGTTGTGTACCGCCACCGAGAGGACGCGCTTCGCGTGCTCCTGGCCGATCACATAATCGTCCAGAACGGTCTTGATATCGCGCGGAGTCGGAACCCCGTCGCCGGATTTCACGAGCTGGGTTTTCGTTTCCTCACGAATGATATCCATGCACAGTTCGACGCATTCATCGCAGATGAATACCGTCGGCCCGGCTATAAGCTTTCGCACCTCATGCTGGCTCTTGCCGCAAAAGGAGCAATAAAGCGTATTCTTCGAATCACTGCCGGTGGTCTTGGTCATAGGTCTGACCCGTCATTTCCGCTAAAGGCCGCTGGTATCATTGACTGTTCCGTTCGCCAACGCAAGTGTCAGGGTCATGGTACATAACCTTGCCGTGATGGCTGAGCGAAGCCGGCCTCTGATGTCCTGTCCTTAATAGATGCGCCGAAAACGTGACAAAAAAAGAGGTCCAGTTGGCATACCCCGAAAACGCGATCCAAAAGCTATTGGAATCGATAACTTTTGATGCAAACGATCTGGTGGCGGCCATCGCCCAGCGCCACGATACAGGCGAGGTTCTGATGCTGGCCTGGATGAACGCGCAGGCAGTGCGCGAAACGCTTGAGACCGGCCAGGTCACCTACTGGTCGCGTTCGCGTCAGGCGATTTGGCGCAAGGGTGAGACATCCGGACACAGGCAGACGCTGCGTTCGCTCCGCATCGATTGCGACGGCGATGCCTTGCTGCTGGGCGTCGACCAGGTCGGCGCGGCCTGCCACACCAACCGCCCCAATTGCTTCTTCCGGGAAGTGGGGCAGGATGGGCTGATCGTGGTCAGCGAACCGATCGAGGACTAAAGAGTTCCGAGCAGCTTCGGCAGAAGCGAGCTCGCGCCGATCCGGAATGTCTCCGGCGTGGCCCAGCCCTGGCCCAGGATCGATTCGGCGAGTGCCAGATAGCCTGTGGCGTGCGGCACCTCGCGCACGCCGCCCGAAGCCTTGAAACCGACCGGCAGGCCGGATTCGGCGATCACGGTCAGCATGATGGCGGCGGCCTCCAGACTTGCCCCAACAGCGGTCTTGCCGGTCGAGGTCTTCAGAAAGTCGGCGCCGGCATCGATCGCCACCTTGGAGGCCAAGGTCAGCGACTCATGGTCGGGATATGCGCTCACCTCGAGAATCACCTTGAGACGAATGTCGTAGCCGCCGACTTCGCGCACCGCCCGGATATTCTTGGATGCTGGGGGAGGGGCATCGGCCAGGAAACGACCATAAGGGAATACCAAGTCGATTTCGTCGGCGCCGGCCTTCAGCGCCTCCTCGGTCGCAATCAGAACATCTTCCGGCGTGCCGTCGCCGCGTGGAAAATCGATGACCGTCGCGATCCGCACGCCCGTTCCGGCCAGCGCAGCCTTGGCGTGCCCAACATATCGCGGATAAATGCAGACCGCCGCCACCGGACCGATCGGCGTCAGCGCGTCCCGGCACAGGCCGGCGATCTTCTCCGGCGTGTCATTATCCTCCAGCGTCGTCAGGTCGATCATCGAGACTAGCCGTCCGGCCATGTCGGGCGTGGGTTCGGTGTGCGACGCGGCGTCGATCAGCGCCAATATCTTTTGGTCGAGCATCAGGGATTCCATGTTGCGATTTCCGCTGGGGTCTGAACGCCGCTTGCCATATCCTTGACCTCATGCTGGCTGCCGTCGTCGAAGGGCGGGAACCAGACGAAGGGAATGCCCTTCTTCTCGGCATAGGAGATCTGCTTCCCGATCTTCTGCGGCGCATGATAGGTCTCGACCTTGAAGCCACGCTTCCGCAGGGCCTGGGCCGTGACCAGCATCGCCTCGCGCCGTTCCTCAGACGGCAACACGATCAGCAGATCGGCTGGGCTGCGCCGCGTCGCCGTAATTGCCTTGTCAGCCAGCAGTTTGGCGAACAATCTTGAGAAACCGATCGAGATACCGACGCCGGGCAGCTTCTTATTGATGAACGCTCCTGCCAGATCGTCATAGCGCCCGCCGGCCACGACGCTGCCGAACGCGGGCGCGTCGTCGAACCGGCCCTCATAGACCGTACCGGTATAGTAATCGAAGCCGCGGGCGATGGAGAGATCGGCGACAACATTGTTTATGCCGAGGAACTTCAGGTGATCCATGACCGAGCATAGCTCTGATATTCCCTCGCTATATTCCTCACGGTCAACTTCGAATTCGTCGGTCAATTGCCGCAGTTCATTCGCACCCGTAGCGCGAGTATCGGCGAGCTTGACGATCGCATTTGCGACCACGTTTCCGGTTAGACCGCCGACGATATCCTGAATTAACCTGACCGTCTGGTCTCGACCAACCTTCGGCATACCGTCAATCGCTCGAATGATAGGGACGACTTGCTCGGGATTAACTCTTGAGCTTAAAGCGCCCTGAAAAATCTTCCGGTTGCTGATATGCAAGGTCACGCCGCCGACGCCGATCGCCTCCAGCGCCTGAATCGCGACCGCCGCCAGCTCAGCGTCGAACGTGACGGCGAGATTGTCGATGCCGATAACATCGATATCGCATTGGGTGAATTCGCGAAATCGGCCGGCCTGCGGGCGCTCGCCGCGCCAGACGCGCTGCATCTGATAGCGCTTGAACGGGAAGACCAGATCGTTGAAATGCTGGGCGACATAGCGCGCGAAGGGCACGGTCAGGTCGTAATGCAGCCCCAGCCGCGACTCGCCGCCTGGCGCCTCGTCAGCCTGCAGCCGCTCGATCGTATAGATTTCCTTATCCGTCTCGCCCTTGGCCAGCAGCACTTCGAGCTCTTCAACCGAGGGCGTCTCGATCGAGGCGAAGCCGTAGCTTTCAAAGGTCGCGCGGATGCGGTCGAGCATATGCTGCTCGGCCATGCGGATTTCGGGAAGATGCTCTGGGAAGCCCGAGACCGGGCGGGGGCGGTATGTCATCCGGGGCGGTTTACCGAAAAATCATCTCGGAGGATAGGCGCGGTCGCGTTATAGCTGCCTCCGCAATTTCGTTGGAACCGAAGAAATGCCGCAACGCTGTGCTTGGTCCGATAGCGACCCGATGATGCGCGCCTATCACGACGAAGAGTGGGGCGTGCCGGAATATGACAGCCGCGCCCTCTGGGAAAAATTGATGCTCGACGGGTTCCAGGCGGGCCTCGCCTGGTCCATCATTCTCAGGAAGCGCGAGGGTTTCCGAGAGGCGTTCGCCGGTTTCGACCCGGAAAAAGTGGCGTGCTTCGACGCTGCCGATGTCGACCGGCTGATGACGAATCAGGGAATCGTTCGCGCCCGTGCCAAGATCGAGGCGACTATCGGCAATGCCCGCGCCTATCTGAAGATGCAGACGGCAGGCGAAGAATTTTCGAACTTCGTTTGGCGCATGGCGGGCGGAAAGCCGATTCGGAATACAGGCGCGGTGCCGACCAAGACCGCCTTGTCGGACGAGTTGTCGGCGGCACTGAAAAAGCGCGGCTATAAGTTCGTCGGCCCGGTCATCGTCTATGCCTGGATGCAGGCAGTCG
>JAQGIF010000258.1 GCA_028291345.1 Rhodospirillales bacterium
CGGTCCAATTCGTCGATATGGCCGTCCCGCCCGGGATAGTAGTTGTTGGCGTCGAGGACGATCTTTCCGTTTAGCGGAACTACAGGGATGGTCCGGTAAGCCTTCAACGGGATCGCAACGAGAACGATGTCGCCGAACCTGGCCGCCTCATCCGGCGTGCTCGCCTTGCAGCCGACTGTGGCGACAAGACTGAACAACGTCTCGGGACCGCGCGTGTTCGAGACCATGACCTCGTGGCCGTGCTTGATCGCCACCACCGCCACGGCGCGCGCGATAAAGCCAGCGCCAATGATTCCTATTTTCATCTGAGCGTCCTTCTGCCGGGGCTTTCGCCCCCGTCGGTGCACCTTCGCACTTGCAGAAATCGGGCTGAGGATACAAATGGCAAGAACGCACGAAAAAGTCTCATACTCACCAAAAGGTAACCAGCCATATGGAGAGCCGACCGACTTGCCAGGGGCGTCATCGGGAGCTTTGCGCAACCGCCATGCAGGATGCGCTGAGATGCCTCGAGGGCCGGTGGAAGATGATGATTCTCTCCCAGCTCTTCTCCGACCCGGTGTTGCGCTTCTCGGACCTGAAGCGTGCGATCCCGGCGGTTTCGCAGAAAATGCTGATCCAGCAGCTCCGCGACCTCGAGGCGCACGGAATCCTGTCCCGAACCGTGCACCCTCAGGTCCCGCCCAAGGTGGAATATCGCCTCACCGGCCTTGGCCAGGCGCTGGCGCCGGTTTTCCTCGCCCTGCTCGATTGGGCCGACCTCAGGGCCGCCGAAAGCAAGGCTGAAGCCCTCGCGAGTTGAACTGGGCCGTTCCTCTCCGCTCTTGAAAACCGAGGCTACGAGGGAGGGGCGGCTTGCCGGTCGAACTCGGACCGCCGATCCGCTGTCCATCAAGACGCCTTCGCGCGATTCCGAAAGACAATCCGACGAAGGACCCAATTTGAACTAAGTCGGACGTTGCAGGGGCTACCTCGATCCTATCAGAACATGGTGTTGGCGTTAACAGCCTCTGCCGGCACGCGTTGGAGCACGTCCCAGTGCTCAACGATCCTGCCGCTTTCGAAACGGAAGATGTCCATCCCGGGCCAATCGGCGTCGCCTGGCCACTCCTGGCGAGTGTGGAGTACGGCGTATTCCCCCTCCGCTATCACGCGGACGAAGTGAACCCGCTTACCAGGGTACTCGCGCGCCATTCGCTCGAAATACGCAATGAAACCTTCCTTGCCGTCCGGCACGACCGGATTGTGCTGGATGTAACGGTCACCGGCAAAACGCTCTATTGCCTCTGCCGGACGGCACTCGTTGAACATCAGGTCGTAAAAAGCTTGGGCTGTTTCCTTGTTATGATCGGATATCATGATGCTCTCCCTGGGGCGATCGTGAAACGTATGGCGAACGGCCTCCAAGGTCGCCGAACCGTCAGGTCGATGGATGCTGCGTCGCATGCCGCCGCATCATATGAAGCAAGTGCACGCGAGACTCGAAGGCACTCATCATTCGGGTCGTGGCCTCGTGGAACATCCCGCTCGCAACGTGATCAAGCAAATGACTTTTGAACTGAAAGTCGATGATAAAATCAACCCGTGTCGCGTCTCCGATCTGTGTCGCGTCTCTGATCGGAATGAACGTCCACGTGTTTGTCAGGTGCTCCAGCGGCCCATCGACGGCGTGCACGAGCACCTGTCGCGGTCGATCCAGCGTGACCTGGCTCGTGAAACTTTCCTGGAATGGGCCGAACCCGATGACGAGCTCAGCGATGATCTCTCGCTGGTCCTCGCGCTGGAGACGTGCACCGCTACACCAGGGAACGAACGCGGGATAATCCTTCACGTCTGCCACGACTGCGAAAAGCTCGTCGGCACTATAATGGAGCGTCGCCCGCTCCTCGTGATGTGGCATGTCACACATCTCCCGTTGTCTGCATTACCAGCAATGCACCGTCTGGCTGGCGCAAATGCGGCACTGTTACCACGATTTGGTAACAGTTTGGCAGATACTGCACGGGCCGACGCAAATCGCCACCTCTGGCCGATTGTAATGGCCACCGCTAGCCGATCGTAATCGCCACCTCTGGCCGGGGTTTTCGCCATCTTCTTTTCGGGTTCGCGCCGGGACTGACAGGACAGTCACAGCAAGTATTCTCGCCCCTTTTTGGAAAGGGGCGAGAATGCCGAGAAAGAGGTCGGAGATGCGACGGATCAGTTATGGCCCGCGGGCCATAACTGATCCGTTGCTACTCAGACCCCAAGCCGTGTTGGATGTGCGCGCGAGGTATCCCGATACAGCCTTGCCGACCTTTACGATCCCCTGACCATGTCCCCGGATTTAGTCAAGGCGCATCAAAAGCTGGTAGTGTCTAAGCGTATAAGGCGTACGGACCCAACGCATTCAGGTGCATGGGGGAGAGCGGCGAAAGCCGGGCGACATCTACGTCGCGCACATTCCTCTGTTCAATGCGGAGACTGGCAGATTAATCTAGCTGACGATCCCACCGAGTTGGGTTCGACGGAGAAGGTGCATAATGAGCATCTTGATGGACAGATTCCAAAAGCGAATCAGCAAGAAAGCCCGCAGGGGATTTCGCGGATGGCCGGTGGCGACGATCGCCTTCTATGGCCCTGATCTCAGCCGCGCCTCGAAGGTCACGGTC
>JAQGIF010000263.1 GCA_028291345.1 Rhodospirillales bacterium
GGCACTGGGTTTCATGTATACCGCCATGTATATCGGCAATTTCCTCAACCCCCTGATCATGACGCCGGCGCGGGAGGCGATCGGCAATCATCAGGTTTTCTTGACGGTCGGTCTTTTGCTGGCCGTCGCTGCCGCCGCGCAGGCGCTGGTCAAGCGTTCGGTCATCTCGGACTAGTACCGCTGCACAGAGATTATGACTCTTTGACGGGATAGGCTTTGCGGAGTTTTTCGCGGGCTTTTTCGGTCGTGAACATCCAGTTGATTTGAGCTTTATCGGCGTTACGACGTCGCTCCCACGCGGCGATTTCCGCGACGAGTTGATCCTTGTCGTCGATGCGACGGTCGAGGCACTGGCTTCTGAGGACGCCGATTTCGATCTCGACCATATTGAGCCAGCTGGCGTGTTTGGGGGTGTGGTGGAACTCCAGCCGCTTGAGGACGCGTCGCGCTTCGGGAGCAGGAAAGGCGTCGTAGAGCGCGCCTGCAGAATGGGTCGAGAGGTTGTCCATCACCACCCGGATGACCGGGGCGTCGGGATAAAAGACATCGACCAGATCGCGCATGCAGTGGGCGAAGTCCTGGTTGGTGCGTCGGTCTGTGACCTTCACCTTGCGCCAGGGCCGGTGGGCGTCGAGAAAGACGAACAGATTGACCGTTCCATTGCGGCGATATTCGCAATCGTAGCGCTCAAGCTGGCCCGGCTTGGCCGGGATTGGTTCTCGCACCTCGCCGATGAGCTGGGTCGGGCTCTCGTCGAAGCAGATGACCGGCCGACTGGGATCGGGCGCTTCCGCATAGAGGTCGAGCACGTCCTCCATCCGGGCGACATATTCGCCATCGACCTTGGGAATGCACCACATGTCTTTGCGCCATGGCTTCAGATCGTTCTCCGCCAGCCTGCGGCGCACCGTCTCGCGGGAAAGTTCGTCATGCCCGGTGAGCCTGATCAGTTCTCCAGCTAAAAGCTCAAGGGTCCAGCGGGCTCGTCCTGGCGGCGGCTTGGAGCAGGCGGTCGCCACCAGCAGCGCTTCCTCCTTGCCGGACAGCTTGCGCATGGCTCCCGGACGCGGCTCCTCACTCAACGCGCCCTCCAGGTTGGCTTCCACGAAGCGGCGTCTGGTGCGGTAAATGGTCGATCCGCTGACCCGCAGGGTCGCGGCGACCTGCTCGTCGCCGGCGCCCGCATCGGCGGCCAGAAGGATCTGTGCCCGCTTGAGCTTGCGCGCGGCGTGCCAGCCACCACTCAAAAGCGCGGCCAGTTCATCACGTTCCGGTTGGCTGAGTTCGACGCGATACCGTATATTCATCCGAGCCTCCTTGCGGTCGAAGGCCCAGATGAATCCTAAAATGAATCAAATCTTTGGCGAAAACGCTCCAGCCACAGAGCCCCGCTTCAGCACCACGCAGGGCCAATACTTAGCCTTCATATACGCCTATAGCCGCATCTTCAGACGGCCCCCAGCCGAAGCCGATATGCAGCGACATTTCCAGGTCACCGCCCCGTCCGTCCATCAAATGGTGCTCACCCTCGAACGCAACGGCCTCATCAAGCGCGAGCCAGGCGTCGCCCGCAGCATCCAACTGGTGATCGCCCCAGAGCACCTCCCGATCCTCCGCGGAGACGCCGCAAACCCGTCAAATCCTCTGTGCAGCGGCACTAGTGAGAGCCGCGCGTCACCGACTATTGAGTGCCCGCGCGGCCGCCGTCGGCTTATCACACAGCTCCTATCCCTGAACGTGCGCCTCCAGGAACCACAGCGCCTTGTCAAGCGCCCGGGAATAGGCGGTGAAGATATCCGCCGTGTCGGCGTCGCCTGCTTCGTCTGCCTCATCGATCGCGGCCCGCACCTGGTTGGCGGCCTTGGCATAGCGTTCGATCAAAGCATTCAGATGGTCGTCGGATTTGTGGATATCGGTCGGATAGGCTGACAATGTGGAGGCCTTCGCGACAACCTGGGCAGTGCCGAGTGCGGTTCCACCCAGCTGTACGACCCGCTCGGCCATAGTATCGACATGAACGTCGATTTCCGTCCGGAAACCGTCGATCATCTCATGCAGCGCGATGAACTGCGGTCCCTTGATATTCCAATGCGCCTGCTTGGTCAGCAAGGCCAAGTCGATTCCATCGGCCAAGCGGGCATTCAGTAGCTCCACCGCTATTTTTTTTGAGTTGGAATTCAGATCGTTGCCTGTCGGGTACAGTTTCATCGTTACGCCTCAATTGGGTTTGGAAATATAGATGAAAGGTGGTTGCCCGACCGGGTCTCTTCAATGCGTGACCGGGGCTTGCCACGGCTCTTCCTTCGAGCTGTGTACGATTTGTCTTCGATGCCGCCACCCCGTCATTTCCTCGACCCTAGCCCTTGGCCCTTGGTACCAGCCGTAGGCCTCTGCCCCAGCCCCTTGGCCTTGGGCCCTCATCTCAAGCGCGAGCGGACGCACCATGGCGGTCACCGTTCTTACCTTTTTCTGATCGGTGCTCGCGATCTATCTCGCCTGCCTGCCGGATTGCCCGCTTTTTCTCGGGAGGTAAACGTTATCGATGGAAAAGCGTTTCAGCCGCAGGCCTGCACTTTTGAACTAAATCATAAGATTGCTTGAATTAAAGACCGACAACAACTCTGAATGGACCGTCCATCCGAAGGGGCAGGGCATCGGTCTTCCAATCGAGTCGAGTCAGGGAGCAAGTAGCTAGGTTTACATAAATTTTAATAAAATTAGATAGATATGCGTTTCATGCGGATCGCCGTGTCGCTCGACCTTACAGCAATATCTTGTCATTATTATAATGGGCTATTGCAGTAAGCGTGGCATTCTTACTGCAATAGCCTGTTTTATCAGCATGTTTCGCGTGCCGGAAATTTTCAATCCCGTCGATACCAACCCAAGGAGTCCCGTAAATGACTTATCTGCAAAAGAAATTCGGTCTGCCCGCTCTCGTCTCCGACGCTTCCGCCCATCAGGCGTTCGGCGCCGATCTTGCCACGAATCAAAGCCTTGTTCCGGCGCATGTCGAAGTCGGCGCCCAGCATTATGACAATCTGGACGTCGAAATTGATCCAGAGGCGCGCACCTATTGGTGCTCGATGCTTCCGCAGGGCCGGGGCAGTTTTACACCCGGGCTGCTGCAAGACCTCATCGGCATGCAAAAATCCATCGAACGTATGTTTGCTGAACGCACCCATGAGGCAAAGCCTCCGTTCGATTATTTCGTCCTTGCGTCGCGTTGCCCAGGAATATTCAACCGAGGCGGAGATCTCGGGCTGTTCGCCGAGAAGATCCGCCTCGGTGAGCGCGATGCGCTTCGCAGCTATGCACATAGCTGCATCGAAGCGGTTTATAATGGTTATGTCTCTTTCAACTCTCCCGTGGTGACGATCGCCCTCGTGCAGGGCGAAGCGCTTGGCGGGGGCTTCGAAAGCGCGCTGGCGCTCGACCTGATCGTCGCCGAGAAAAGCGCACGGATGGGATTCCCGGAAATCCTGTTCAACCTCTTCCCGGGCATGGGCGCCTACAGCCTCCTGTCGCGCCGCCTCGGTGCCGCTCAGGCCGAAAAGATGATTCTGAGCGGTAAGATTTACACAGCTGAGGAGTTGCATGAGATAGGCATCGTCGATGTCTTGGCTGAAGACGGCGAGGGCGAGCTCGCGACGCGCGAATATATCGATCGGCATGCTTATCGGCATAATGCTTATCGGGCGGTGTTTCAGACGCGCAAGCGCGTGAACCCCGTCACGTTCAACGAGCTGCGCGACGTCACCGACATCTGGGTGGAGGCTGCGATGGGCCTCTCCGAGTCGGATCTGCGCCGGATGGGGCGCCTGACCGCGGCGCAGGATCGCCGCCAGACATCGCGGAACATGGCGATGGTCGCGTCCGTGTCGGCGGAATAACGCCGCCTTTGGGAAGTTATTGAAGGCCGGATACGGCTGGCCATCGATATTGGGGGCAACGGCAAGGGGTATACGGGACCCCTTGCCGTTCTTCGTCCCGGATGTCTGTTCGATATAGAAGGAATCGAGCGCCCGAGTAGCCGGTGCGATGACGCAATGTTTCGCGCTTTTGTACCTTAAATGATTCCGGTCCAGCCGATCATCAGTTTTCCCGATATGCAATTCAGCCTGCACTCAGTTCAGACCTTCTGACTGCTCGACGGTCGCCTGGTGCTGAAGCAGCGCGTGACAAACGCGCTCCAACTCCGCCGTCAGGCGTTCGGCATGCCGCCGCCCATCCAATTGAAGCTCGGTCTCGCCGATCTGTCGCCACTGCAGGCATAGATCGTACAGTCCTTTGGCGCCGATATTGGCAGCGCCGCTGCGCAGCGCATGCGCCTGATCGCGGAACATCCGCACATCCACAGCTGCCGCAGCGTCTGCAATCTGTTGCAACAGCACGCCGGCATCGCTGATGAATTCCTTGATCAAATCGGCGAGGAAGGCTTTGCCGCCGAGCGCTTCCAACTCGCTGAGGACACGCATGTCGATTGCCGGCAGGGCGATCGCCGGGCGGAACCTGGGATGGGCGGTAATGTCGGTCACCGGCTGCTTGTTGGTTTCGACGACAGACTCAGCCAGCGCCTTGTTCGGCACCATTGCCTCGATGATTTCGATCAGACGCGACGGTTCGACCGGCTTCGTGATGCACGCGTCCATCCCGGCGTCGGTGCAACGCTGCGCCACTTCAGGCGTGATGTCGGCGGTGAGCGCGACGATCGGCAGATGCGGTAGTCCCAGGGCGGTGAAGCGGTACAGTTTGGTCGCCTCCAATCCGTTCATGATCGGCATATTAACGTCCATTAACACCAGATCGAAATTCGTCTGTTCTAGGGCGTCCAGTGCTTCCTCGCCGTTGCCGACCACCTCGGATTGATGGCCGGCGCGTTCGAGTATCTTGGCCAGGACTCGCTGATTGGTGCGGTTGTCGTCGGCGACCAGGATATTCAGCTTGCGCGCCGGCCTTGCCGTTGGCGCATCGGCAACGGGGGCGACAGTGGGGACCAGTGCACTGCCGCGCTGGCCGCAGGCGATCAGCAGCGCCGCCTGCAATTCCCGCTCGTCGATCGCCGGCGACAGCAAGGAGGTGAAATGCCGCCGGACCGCTATCTCGGGCAGGCCGGTGGCGTGGACGTCGTCGATGAGAATTATCGGCAGCCGGCCGGTCGGATCGAGTCCCAGCAATGCGGAGGCCAGCGCATCGGCATCGGCGATCAGGCCTTCCTTGTGCAGGATAAGCGTCCGTGGTGTTCCGTCGGGCACGACGCGCAGCAGGTTGATTGCCTGCGCGGCGGTCGCGGCAATCTGGATGCCGGCCTTCCAAGGCGCAGCCAGATCGGTGATGCGTCGGGCCATGTCCTTGTCGGACGACAACAGGATGATCTTTGCGTCCGCAAAACTGATTTCGCGCTCAGTAGGCAGCTGACGGTCCAGGTCCAGCGTAAACCAGAAATTGCTGCCCACACCGAGCGTGCTGTTGACGCCGATCTCGCCGCCCAGCAATTCCACCAGCCGGCGGCAGATGGCAAGGCCGAGGCCGGTTCCACCGAACCGATCGATGATGGTTTCATCGGCCTGTGTGAAGCTGTTGAAGATGCGCCCGACAGCATCTTCGGCGATCCCGACGCCGGTGTCCGAGACCTCGAAGCGCAATCGCAGCCGCGTACTCGACAGTGGGGTCGCGTCGACCGAGAGGGTGACGCTGCCGGAGTCGGTGAATTTCACCGCATTGCCGGCCAGGTTCATCAGAATTTCGTGCAGATGGCGCTGGTCGCCGCGCAGGTTCAGCGGCGTGCGAGTCGTAATGTGGAGGCCGAGGCGCAGGTTCTTCGCCCTGGCCTGGGCGGTCACCATTCCGCGCACATCGGCCAACATCGCCGCCAGGTCGAAATCGACCTCATGCGTCGGCATATGGCCGGCTTCGATGCGCGACAGGTCCAATATGCCGTCGATGAGCGACAGCAGCGATTTGGCGGCGCCCTGGACCGTGCGGGCCATATCCTGCTGCTCGACATCTAATTCGGTGTCGGTCAGCAGCCAGCTCATGCCGATAATCGCGTTCAGCGGAGTTCTCAGCTCATGGCTGACACTGGCCAGGAACAGGCTCTTCGCCTGGTTCGCTTGTTCGGCCTGATGCTTGGCATGGGACAGTTTGCGGATCAGCGTGCCGGAATAAAGCGGAAGGACCAGCAGGCCGATGAGCAAGCCGATTGATAGATCGAGATGGTCGCTCCAGAATGAGGTGGTTGCAACGACGCCGCCGAATCCCGCTATGGCCACCGCCATGGAGGTGAAAAGAGTAGTGATGCCGAACCGAAAACCGTTGCCGAAGACGATCCATAAATACAGCATGAACAGGACCGTCGCGTTTTCGCCACCGACATGCAGTTGCAAGGACAACGTGCCCACATCAACCAGCATCGCAATATGCCGGCGTATCGCCGATCGCTGGGGGCGGAACAATATGTGAAGGAAGATGGACACCGTTGCGCACGGGTAAAAGCACATCACCAGCAGTTGCGCAGTGATGGCGCCAGATCCGTTGATGGCAAGATAGAGGACGATGATGAGACAGATCGCGAGCCGATTAAAGCTCATCTCAAGCTCGCTATCCGGCCTGCCGCGTATCGATGGCAAGACGCGGTTTAGGGCCGGAAACGATAAACGGCGGGTGAAATCACGCAAGCACATTGCTGTACTGTAACATTATTTTGTTATCGCGGTCTTATCACCATCTCCTCGGAGCAGTCGCGGTTAGATGCTGCGTATTCCGGCGCGCCGGAAATCCAGATCATCCGCGGTCCGGGATGTAAAAATTGATGTTCCATTGGGGCGCGCTATGCCTCGGGCGAGCGGTCGGATCGACACCCCGCCGAAAATATAGCTGAGCGATCGATCTTCGTCGGCCAGCGGCATCAGCGCGATCTCGACGCTGCAAAGTTCGGTCGCCTTGCGGAATGTTCCCGCCGCCAAAGTCGGTGCCGCGGATTGCACCACAAGCGCGAAGGCCTCCCGCCAGAATGGGGTGAATTCGCCGAATTCGATTTCGTGGATCAACTGGCCGCGCATTTCATGCCCATAGGCGTTCGTGGTCTCACTGCCGAGCAGCCGGATGCGCGGCCCGGCCGTCGTCATCTCGGCCATTAGCGCGACCGGCAGCAGACGCGGAATCTCGATTGGGTCGATTTGGCCACGGGCTGGCATCGGACGATCCTGGCGTTTTTCGTTCCAGTAACGAAGCAGCGCCCGCAAACGGGCGCTTCTTAGCGTTTCGCCCGCCGTTTCCATCCGCAGCGGCTCAACCATGGACATCCCCCCTCGCATTTGAACAACCCCACCGCATGGACGGCTTGGCAGTGGGAGAGGTCCGCGGATTTCCCTGCCAAAAGAGTCCCGACAGGGCGATGGCGTAAACCCCTTCAAGGATACTCGGAAAGCTGCTATTCATTAATAGTAACATTGCCGGTCTGAAAGAGATTTTTAATACTGGATTTAAACCTCGATTTTGCCGGCTAGAAGCAATCGCGAGCAGGCTTATCGGTGAAGGGATTGTAAAGGAAAGATTTTAATATGTCACCGGCACGAAGCACTAGCTTGGCGACCAACTTGGCCCGTACGCGACTGACCGCACAGTACAAAATGCGCATCATGATCGTGGACGATCAGCCGAGCAATCTGCGGATCATGAAGCAGCTGGCGCTCGGGCTCACCGATGGCGGTGACGTCGATACGTTCCCGGATCCGGCGCTCGCCTTGGCGGCGGCGCGGGAGAATCCGCCCGATCTGGTCGTTTCCGATTACAGCATGCCCGGCATGGACGGCGCGGCCTTCGTCGCGGCGCTGAGGGAATTGCCCGAATGCGGCGAGATTCCGATCGTCATCGTGACGATCTATGAAGACAAGGATTTCCGCTATAAGGCGCTGCAGGCCGGCGCTACGGATTTTCTGCTCAGCCCGATCGACCATCAGGAATTCCGTATCCGGCTGCGCAATCTGCTTCAGCTGCGCGAACATCAGCGCACGGTCCGCAATCACGCGCTCTCGCTCGAACGCAAGATTGTCGAAGACAATTATAATTTCACGGTCAATATCCAGGAGCTTGAGGGGCGCCTTACTCAGCTTATCGACGCCGTTCCGGCTCTGATCAGCGTCAGCAACAGCCGGCGGCAGTATCTCTATGTGAATCAGGCATGGAGCGACACCTACGGACTGGCGCGCGGCCACGCGATCGGGCGGACGCCCGAGGAGCTGTTCGCCGCGGAGCATAGCTATGCCCTAAGCCAGGCGGACCAGTCGGTTCTGAGCAGCGGCGTTACGATCAATCAGGTCGAAGAGGAGATTCGCGGCGCGGCGGGCGATCGCAAGGTCCTGTTCACGACCAAGCTTCCACTGCGCGACGCCGCCGACAAGATTTCCGGCATTATCACCGTCTCACTGGATATGACATCGCGCAAGCTGGCCGAGGAGCAACTGCTGTCGGCGATGTGGCGCGCGGAGGCGTCGGAGCGTGCGAAGCGCGCCTTCCTGGCGCAGATGAGCCACGAATTGCGGACGCCGCTCAACGCCATATTGGGTTTTTCGCAGGTCATTTCCGAGGAAGTCTTCGGACCGGTGACGCCGCCGCGCTATCAATCCTATGCCCACGATATCAAGAGCAGCGCCGCTCATCTGCTGGAGATGGTTACCCATATACTGACGCAGGCGGACGAGGAGCATGTCCCGCTCGAGCCGCGCGGCGAGCCTGTACAGTTGCACAGCGTGGCGCTTGAGGCGGCGCAGGTTGTGCGCGATCGGCGGGGTTCGGCGCCGCGTATATTGTGTCGCATCGAACCAAACGTCCCGCCGATCCGCGGCGACCGGCGGATGATCGAGCGCATCTTCATCGACCTGTTGGACCATCTGGCGATGCTGGCCGGCCTAGACTGCGAATTCGTGATCTCGGTGAGGCTCGCAGCCGATCGCGGCGCGGAATTGGAGATTTTCGCCAATCAGCAGCTGGCCGACCGATTCCAACCGTCCTCGGCTACGTCGGTCGATCTTCCCGAGGTGCCGCTCGTGCGTGCCCTGGTCGATCTGCACGGCGGGACGCTGACGATGACCAGCCGGGGCAACGGCGCGCTTTACGCGCGCGTCGTGCTGCCGGCTTGGCGTACATTGGCCGCCGGGACGTAAATCTGACCGGGTTAGGGCTGCGTGCTAAAGCAGCGTGTCCTGGCTTTCCAGCCCCATCATTACGCCGCCCCAATTGCGTCCGGCGGTTCGGAACGAATTGGCGACGTGGTTGCCCATTGCCAATATGTCGGTGTAATAGCGCCCGAACGGCTGCGCCTCGAAAATGCCGGAACCGCCGGCCGCTTCGAAGAGCGGCAGTGCCAGGGTCGCACAGCGCTTGGCGACCGAGACGCACTGGAACTTGAACAGCATTCTGTCGTCCAGCGACGGCTTCTCGCCCATTTCAGCGAATATCGCCATGCGCTGAAAATTGCGGCGCAAGGTCGCCCGCATCTCGTCGATCCCGGCCCGCGCTTCAGCCAGCGCCAGGGTGGCTTCGGGATCGAACACGGTCTTGGCACCGGTGACCGATACCCGGCGTGAGCCATATTCGATGAAGGCATTGACCATGCCCTGCAGCCCGCCGATTGCCGCGGTCGAAACGGCGCGCAGGAAAATCTGCCAATAAGGGAAGCGATAGAGCGGACTGGTCGCCGGCGCGCTTCCAGGGTTCGTGCCCTCGGTCGCGTCCTTCATGAGGTGGGTCCGGTGTTCGGGCACGAAGGCGCCATCGACGACGATGTCCTGGCTACCGGTGCCTTTCAACCCCATGACCTTCCAGGTGTCGATGATCTCGTAATCCTTGCGTGGCAGCAGGAAGGTCCGGAAATCGGCATCCAGGAAGGAGTTGTGGCTTTCGCCGCGATCGACCACACCGCCCAGGAATATCCAGTCGCAGTGCTCTGTGCCGCTCGAGAACTTCCAGCGTCCGGTCAGCTTGTAGCCGCCTTCAGCCGGAACGGCCTTGCCCGGCGAATAGGGCGAGGCGATTAGCGAGTCGCGGTTCGTACCCCACACATCGTCGGCGGCACGGTCGTCGAACAGGGCCAAGTGGAAACTATGCACGCCCAATATGCCGAAGACCCAGCCGACCGATGCATCGCCCTCGGCCAGCGCGATCTGAACGTCGAAGAAAGTCCGTGGCGCCAGTTCGTAGCCGCCATAGCGCTTGGGCTGGAGAATCTTGAAGAAACCGGCTGCCTTCAGCTCCGCCATTGTCTCGTCCAGGATCCGGCGGGCCGCCTGTTGGCGCGGGGCGCGTTCGATCAGAGTCGGGATCATGGCGCGGGCGCGGGTCACGAGTTCCTTGGGGGTCGGCATACCGGCTAGATTAAGGTCGTTGATCATCTGTCCCCCTGGAACCTCCGGCTGCTATTGCGCTTGTCCGGTCCAGGCGACAGCCTCGACTTCCATCAGCAGGTCGGGCAGCAATAAAGCGCCAATCACGACACTTGTCGAGGCTGGCGGCCGGTCTGCGAACAGCACATTTTTGATTTCCGCATAGGCGGAATAGGCGGCCTTGTCGGTCAGGTAGCATCGCAGGCTGACGACATCCTCCAAGGTCGCGCCGGCCTCCGCTAGGGCAGACGCGATATTGGCGAAGCATTGTCGTGCCTGGGTCACGGCGTCGCCGATGCCGACAACCTCTCCCTGGTGGAGCGCGACCTGTCCGGACACCATGATCCAGTCGCCGCAGCGCACCGCCTGACTCATGCCGGCGAAGCGCATGCCCGGCGGATCGAAACGCTCTGCATCGTTCATGGCGTCGTACTCACGGCCAGCCCGCCGCAGCGGCCAGCGCGCGGGCGACATCGATCCGCCCGCTGCGGATTTGGACTGTCAGATGCGGTTCGTGGTGGGTTGCGCAGCAGATGAAGAGGTCGCGCCCATCGGCCCCGCCCAGCATGCAGGCATAGGGCGCCGCGCCTTGGATCGGCACGCTGTTCGCAATCTCTCCGCCTCGGCGGACGCGCAGCGCTGCTCCGGCAAAAGGCGCCGCGACCCAGACGCAGCCATCGGCGTCGAGACAGATGCCGTCCGGCACGCGGTCGTCCAGGTCGGCGAACAAGCGCCGGTTGGACAGGGCCCCATCCGTGCCGATATCGAATTCCGTCAGGCATTTCCCCATCGATTCCGCTACGATCAAGGTCCGTCCGTCCGGCGTGATGACCATTCCGTTGGGACAGGCGATATCGCCTGCCGCGATCGAAACCGCGCCGCCGGGTTCGATCAGCGCGATCACCGTCGGCGCGAACGGCTCCCCTGCGTCAAAATCGAAACCGATATTGCCGGCATAGGCGCGGCCGGACCGGTCGACCACCATGTCATTGCTGTTGCCGGGATGCAGCGCGCCCAGTTCGGCGTAGGGCGTCAGCGTGCCGTTATGCCGTCGATAAAGCCGGCGCTCCAGCATCGACACGATCAGCAGATCGCCATCGGGCAGCCAACCCATGCCCGAAGGCCGCCCCGGCACGGTGAAGGATTCGACCGTGGTGCCGTCGGGACTCAGGATATGAACTTTGCCGTCATGCTGGTCGGAAAACCAAAGCTGCCCGTCATGCCAGCGCGGCCCTTCAGGAAAGGCAAAGCCCGTCGCCACCGTTTTTGCGGTCAGTTCCATATCAGTTGCGGGCGCAGGCGCGAAGGATGCCGCCCAGCTTGGCGATGCCGTCGGTGATCACCTGTTCGGAGACATGGCTATAGGCCAGCCGTAGGAATTGGCGTCCATTGGGCTCGCCCGCAAAGCGCTCGCCGGGGCGGAAGAATATGCCCTCGCGCTCCGCCAGCCGGGCGGCGCGGGCCCAGTCCACACGGTTGTCGATCTCGACCCATAGATAGAACGATCCGCGTGGCTCGCGGAACTTGACGTAAGGGGCGCAATGCTCCCGCATCGCTTTGACGGCGGTCATCGCCTTGGATTTATAGATCGCGCACGCCTTCACCAGATGCGGCTCGAGCAGGCCTTCGGCCAGATATTCGTCCATTACCCGCGCCAGCCACTGGCCGACGCCCAGGTCCTGCCGTACCGCCGCCAGCCCGCCAATGGCGCGCGGGTCTCCCGCCATCCAACCCAGGCGCAGGCCGGGCGCCACGATCTTGCTGAAGCTGCCGCATTGGATCACCAGGCCGCTATCGTCCATGCTCAACAAGGTCGGCAAGTCCTCTCCAGCGAAACGCAGATCGCCATAGACCTCATCTTCGACGATTACGAAGCTGTGCTCTTTCGCCAGATCCAGCAGGTGATGCCGGCGTGACACCGACATCTCGGTGTTGGTCGGCGTCTGGAAAGTGGGGATTGCATAGACCATCTTGACCCGCTTGCCCTCCGCCGCGATTGCGTCGAGCATCATTGGGATCGTCTCTACCTCCATGCCATTATGGTCGACCGGCACGCTGCGCACATCGGCGCCGGCCATGTTCATGAAGCGCAGCGCATAGGGGAAGGACGAGGCTTCGACCAGCACGACATCGCCCGGATCGACATAGCCGTTGACCGCCAACGATATGCCCTGCACCGAACCTGAGGTCAGGATGATCCCCATCGGCCCCAGGTCCCGCGCTTGCCTCACCTTGATACGGTCGGCCAGCCGGATGCGGAGCTTGCGATAGCCGAACACCAACTCCTCATAGCCGGTGGCGGGGTCGAAATAATCCAGCACGTCCGGCCCGTCGCGCTCCAGCACCAGCTTGGTCAGGCGAATCAGGTCTTCCTTGGGAAAGCTTTCGGGGGCGGCGAGGCCTTGGTCGAAATTGAAGACCGCCGGGATTTCCGGGTTGGGGAAGAATAAAGGCGGCCCGTCGCCGGCTACGGCTGAAAACAGCGATTCGATCTCGACGCTCATATTCCCCTCACACTCTAACCTTGGGCCGGATTAGGTCAGCACGGCTGGGTTCCGGTCAAGCAGACTTTGCGTCCGAGCGATCGGTCAGGTTCGGCCAGAACGCGTCGGCCCCCGCCGCGATGACCCATCTGCCCAATCTCTGCGACCAGAGTCTGTCATTGCCGAACTCCGATCGCCATGACCATAGGCGGCGGGTCAGCGGATGCAGGCCATATTCGCGGGTAAAGCCGATCGCACCGTGCAGCTGATGCGCTGTCGATGTCCCGATCCCGATCGCCATATTGGCGCGCAGCTTGGCCGCCGCAACCTCGAACCCTGCGTTACCGTCATATTTGTCAGCCGCCGCGAAGGCCGCCTGCCCCGCGCAATTCACCGCCGCTGCCTCTTCGGCGAATACGGCGAGGTTCTGTTGCAACGCCTGGAATTTACCGATCGGCTTGCCGAACTGCACCCGTTCATTGGCATAGGCGATCGATTGCGCCAGCGCCGCGTCCATTGCGCCGGCGATCTGTGCGGTGCGGATGAGAGCGCCAAGCGCCAACAGGTCGGTGGTGCAGGGGGCGTACGCGACGGCGGCTTTGTCGAAATGAAGGGTGTCACGTGGTTCGTCCGCCGGATTTTCCTGCCGTGCGACACTGACGGCATCGTCGACTGACAACAGAATCAAATGCCCATCCAGCACCGCAACAATCCCGGCTGCCTCATGTCCCCAGGGCACGCCCGAGACCTGCCCGGTGAAATGGCCGTTCTTCAGCTTGCCTTCGGTCCGGGCCGCGATCGTCGCTAATCCGGCCGGTCGTTCCAACCCGCTTCGATTCAACAGCCAAGTCGCGACCACGGATTCACCCACCGGCAGCGGCAGCGCGTGATAGCCCGCGAGGCGCAGAACGGCGAACGCGTCCTTCCAACTCCCACCGAAGCCGCCATCGCCTTCCGGAACGAGTAGGAGGGGGAATCCCGCCTCATCGACCGATGGCCATAGGTCGGTGAACTCCGCATCGCGCCCGACGGCAAGATCGGCGAACAGCCGGCCGGCAGCGTCGGTCAGCAGTGACTGGTTATCATTCATCGTGTTGTCGCTCATCGTCGGGACGCTCATCGCAGGCCCAAATTCCGCGCGATGATCCCGCGCAATATTTCGCGCGTGCCGCCGCGCAGTGAGAAGGAGGGGGAAATTTGCAGCAGCAAAGCAAGCAGTCGGGCAAAATCCTCGTTTGCAGACAGGTCCATATCCGCGTCAGCTGCGGCCTGGACCAGCCGGGGCAGTTCCTGCTCGAAGCTGTTGCCGAGATCCTTGACGATCGCCGCTTCCAGCATCGGGTCGTTGCCGGCGGCAAGCTGCGCCGCGGCCGACATCGACATCTGACGCAAGGTCCACAGCTCGGCACTGAGCCGGCCTATCAGGCCGGTCATGGCGGCGTCCGGATTCGCGCCAGCCCGCTGGATCAGCGTCAGGAACAGGCCGAAGCACGACATATAGCGCTCGGGGCCGGACCGTTCGAGCGACAGTTCCGCGGTCACCTGCTTCCAGCCGTCGCCTTCGGCGCCGACCCGCATCGTGTCGGGGATCAGGACGTCATCGAAGAACACTTCGTTGAAATCGTGCCCGCCTGCCAGGTCGATGATCGGCCGCACGGTTACTCCCGGCGCGGTCAGGTCGACCAGGAACTGGGTCAGGCCTTCGTGCCGCCCGCCGGCTTCGCCGGTACGCAGCAGGGCGATCATCAGCCCGGCATTATGGGCGTTGGTGGTCCAGACTTTCTGGCCGTTAACCCGCCAGCTGTCGCCGTCGCGGACGGCGCGCATCCGCACCGAGGCGAGGTCCGATCCCGTTCCCGGCTCACTCATGCCAATGCAGCCGAACAATTCGCCGGCGGCGATGCGTGGCAGGAACTGCATGCGCTGTTCTTCAGTGCCGAACCGCAGAATCAGGGGGCCGCTTTGGCGGTCGGCAATCCAGTGCATGCCGACCGGGGCACCGGCGGCGAGCAATTCCTCGAGCACGATATAGCGCTCCAGCGGATGGCGGTCACGGCCGCCATAGCGCTTTGGCCAGGTCATCCCGATATAGCCGGCACGGCCCAGCGCCCGGCTGAACTCGCGATTGCCGACGGCCCAGCTATTCACCCGCTGCGGCGCATCCATGTGCGGCATATTCTCAGCGATGAAGGCCCGAATCTCCTCCCGCAATGCCACCGAACCGGGCGGCGGCGCGAAGGGGAGCACGCGGAATGTTTGCATGGCCTGTGTCGAGCCCGCCGTGCTTGCTGGCAAATCGTCCTCCCGAATATCAAAGGCTATGGCCGACGCTTATAGCGCCGATATTCGGCGAAGCGCAGTCAAATGATGGCGTCTGTCTCCGCCAGC
The DNA here is from genome assembly GCA_028291345.1 of Rhodospirillales bacterium. GTDB lineage: Bacteria > Pseudomonadota > Alphaproteobacteria > BOG-932 > Roseiterribacteraceae > BOG-932. The sequence continues at coordinate 15,254 of JAQGIF010000263.1, forward strand.
CGGACAACCTCCTCCGCGATGGCCAGCGATGCCGTCAGACCGGGCGATTCGATGCCGAACAGATTGACGATCCCGCGAACGCCATGGGTCGCCGGGCCCTCGATGCGGAAGTCCGCCGTGGGTTCGCCGGGTCCGACAATCTTGGGCCTGACGCCAGCATAGCCCGGGCTGAGCCGCCCTTCGTCCAGCCCCGGCCAGTAGGCACGGATGGCGGTCGCGAATTTTTCCACTCGCCCCGGAACGACATCGTAATCGGGCGCATCGACCCATTCGACATCGGGACCGAAGCGCGCCTGGCCTGCGAGGTCCAGAGTCAGATGGATGCCCAGCCCGCCGGGTTCGGGCATCGGATAGATCAGGCGGCTGGCGGGCGACCGGCCGCTCAAGGTGAAATAGCTGCCTTTAGAATAATAGAGCCGCGGAATGAACTGCTTCGGGAATCCCGCGATCATCTGCGCAATCGCCACGCTATTCAGCCCGGCGCAATTGACCACCAACCGGGCGGTCAGCGTGGGGGCGGAGTCGGCCCCGAAAGTCAACGCGACGCCATCCCGGCCGGCGTTCAGGCAGGAGAGTTCCGTTCCATAGGCGATAGTCGCGCCGTGCGCCTCCGCCTCGCCCAGAAGAGCCAGCATGAACGCATGCGAATCGATAAGGCCCGTCGATGGCGAGAGCAGCGCTCCGGCCGAAAACAGTTCGGGTTCGAGCCGCTTGACCTCGACCGCGCTCAGCCAGGCAAGGTCGTCCACCCCATTGGCGATCGCGTTCAGGCGGAGCGCTTCGGCCTTGCCGGCATGTGAATCGTCGGTAGCAACAATCAGTTTGCCGCAGCGCCGATTATCGATGCCGCGCTGGCGGCAATATTCATAAAGGAGGTCCCGTCCCGCGACGCACAGCCGTGCTTTCAGCGAGCCCGGCTGGGAATAGATGCCGGCATGGATGACCTCACTGTTGCGCGCGCTGATGCCCAAGCCGAACTTGCGTTCGCGCTCGACGATCAATACCTCGCGCCCCGTCAGCGCCAGCGTGCGGGCGACCGCCAGGCCAATAACACCGGCGCCGATCACAACGCAGTGGATTTCATCCGTCATGAGGTCGGTCTATAGATCAATTGTCCAATAGGGGGATAGGGCAAGCATGATCGATTATAGCCGCTCGGCGCTCGAACTCGAATTGGAAGCCAAGATCACGGACTTCATTCGCGATCAGGTCATTCCCTATGAACATGATCCGCGCATCCTGCCTCATGGCCCATCCGACGATCTTAGGCGCGAATTACAGGCCAAGGCCCGCGCGGCAGGTCTGTTGGTGCCCCATCTGCCCCAGGCCTATGGCGGCCAGGGCCTGAACCATCGTCAGACGGCCACGGTCTTTCGCGCCGCCGGCTATTCGCTGTTGGGGCCGGTGGCGATGAATCTGATGGCGCCAGACGAAGGCAATATGTACCTGCTGGATCAGGTCGGCACGCCCGAGCAAAAGGCACATTTCCTTCGGCCGCTTGCCACTGGCGATAAACGCTCTGCCTTTTTCATGACTGAGCCGGGCGGCGGCGCGGGCTCCGATCCGTCACTGCTCGCCACCACCGCGCGGCGTGACGGCAATCACTGGGTCGTCAACGGCCGCAAATGGCTGATCACCGGCGCCGAAGGGGCTGGAATCGGCATCGTCATGGCGAAGACCGAAACAGCGGCGACGTTGTTCCTGATCGAGCTGCCGCATCCGGGTGTGGTGATCGAGCGGGTTCTCAACACCATCGACCGGACGATGCCGGGCGGTCACGCCGTTGTCCGTTTCGACGATGTGCGGGTTACCACGGACCAGATATTGGGCGAGATCGAAGGCGGGTTCACCGCAGCGCAGATCCGCCTGGCTCCGGCGCGGCTGACCCATTGCATGCGCTGGTGGGGCGCCGCCAACAGGGCGCACGCTATCGCGATCGACTATGCCTATCACCGCCAGGGTTTCGGCAAGGCGCTCATTGACCACGAGGGCGTCGGGTTCATGCTGGCGGACAATGAGATCGACCTGCACCAATCGCTGCTGACGATCGATCACGCTGCCTGGGTGCTGGACCAGCACGGTCCGCTCAAGGAGGATACCGCCGTATCGGGCCGCGCCAAGGTGGCGGTGTCGGAGGCCTTGTTCAGGGTTGCCGATCGCTCGGTCCAAGTCATGGGCGGCGCTGGCGTCACCGACGACTCACCGGTACAGCAGATATTCTGCGATATCCGCGCCTTCCGGATTTATGACGGCCCGTCCGAAGTGCACCGCTGGTCGATCGCTAAGCGGATCAAAGCGACGATCCGAAACAGACAGGGCTGACCCGCCATTGTTTTCAATTTCGAAACGGTACGTCTCGAAATTACCCCCTAATGCCCGGGTCGTTGCGTGATTACCTTCTGTCGGTCGGTGTGAGGCCGACTGAAAGGACTAGGTCATGATACCGCTGGGATTGAACCATATTGGACACGCTGCTTCGGCGGTCTCTACCGTGTTGCATCTGCCGGAACACGGTCGAACCGTGGCGCCGGCGTTGCTGACATTGGCGGGCTTTACGCCCGTCCAGGTCGAACTGTTGACCAGCGGTTTTCTGCTGACAATCCAAGGCATTTATGTCGCGCTGCGGCGTTTCAGAAGCCATTTGCCAAACCACATAGCCTCACGGCAAAGTCCTTCGCACGGCTTCCTAAGCCGGCACTGAACATTTCCTAAGGAACTTCACTTCATGACGACTTCTACGAAGCCGCGGCTGCTCGGCATCTCGGGCAGCCTGCGCAAGGCATCGACGAACACCGCGGTATTGACCGCCCTGGCGGAGGCGGTGGTGGACACAGCGAGTTTGGAGATTTTCCCGCTCAATAACCTGCCGCTCTATAACCAGGATATCGACGTCGATCCGCTGCCAGCGGCGGTGACCGCGTTTCGCGCCGCGGTCGGGGCGGCCGATGGTGTCGTCATCTCTTCGCCGGAATATAATTACGGCATGTCGGGGGTGCTGAAGAATGCGCTTGATTGGGCGTCGCGGCCCTATGGCAAGTCCAACCTCACCGGCAAGCCGGTGCTGACCATTACGGTGTCGGCCGCCAGCACCGGCGGCGTGCGCGCCCAGGGCCAGTTGAACGAGACGCTGACCGCCATCGCGGCTCTGGTCGTGCTGCGGCCGCAATCGGTGATCGGCAGCGTGTTCCAGAAGATGAAAGACGGAAAGTTTACCGACGAGGCCTCGATGACGTTCCTGACCGCCGGGATCGACGACCTGCTGCGCGACATCGCCAAAACCCAGGCGGTCATCAAACAGGAAAGCTGAGCCAGTTCGCCCACCGCACATGCGTCAGCGCCCTGCGTCCGTGAGGTGGGCGCTAGCCGTAATAGTTGGGTTGAAAGTTTAAGCAAGACGTCAGATCGTCGAGTGACAGAGGCCGCTTGGCGCTAATTGCGGCGGCGCTTCCGCGCCCAGAATCCGGCGAATGGCCTGCGCCCATAGGCCCGGATCGTCCCGCCCGCCGGTCATGCGCCTGAATTCCTGCTCGGGCGACAGAAGCCCGGACACCGCCGTCAGGCGCTCAGCCTGTTCGAGCCCAATGTCCCGCAGCCGATCCAGCTCGGCCAGCCGCTGCGCCGTGAGCGCCACGACATCCTCCGGCGTGCCGCAGTATGGGCAGGCGTTAGGCGGGATGGCTGAGGCGCATAAAGAATGTACGGGGGAAACGGAACAACACGGGACTATGTCAATGAACTTTTACCCTCGAACATTGGATGGATGAGCGAAGCATATCCACCGGTCTCGCATATCTATCCGCTTTCGTTTTTGGGTCCGGTCGTCGGAGCGATGGGTTCGCTGGCGCTCTACCAATCCTACGAAACTCTCAAAACCGCGGCAGTTCGGGGAAGGCCATCTTTCCGCCATGCACATGCATGCGGCCCATCTCGGCGCAGCGGTGCAGTTTCGGGAATACCTTACCAGGGTTGAGCAGGCCTTCGGGGTCGAAGGCGCATTTCAGTTGCTGTTGGCGCGTCAGGTCGGGTTCGTCGAACTGGTATTCCATCAGGTCGCGCTTTTCCACGCCGACGCCGTGTTCGCCGGTCAGCACGCCGCCGACATCAACGCAGAGGCGGAGTATGTCGGCGCCGAAAGCCTCGGCGCGTTCGGTTTCGCCATCGCGGTTGGCGTCGTAGAGGATCAGCGGGTGTAGGTTGCCGTCGCCGGCATGGAAGACATTGACCACGCCGAGCCCGTGCCGCCCCGATAGGCGGCGGATTTCGCCCAGCACATGCGAGAGTTGATGCCGCGGGATGGTACCATCCATGCAGTAATAATCGGGCGCGAGCCGGGCAGTGGCGGGGAAGGCGGCCTTGCGGCCGGCCCAGAACAGCAGGCGCTCGGCCTCGGAGTTGCTGACGCGGATGCTTTGCGCACCGCATGTGGCGGCGATCGGCTCGACCAGCTTCAGCAGATGGTCGATCTCGGCATGCGGCCCGTCGAGTTCGACGATCAGCAGGGCCTCGACATCCAGCGGATAGCCGGCATGGACGAATTCCTCGGTCGCCTTGATCGAGGCCCGATCCATCATCTCCATCGCCGCCGGGATAATGCCGGCGGCGATGATCGCGGCAACGCAGTTGCCCGCGGCCTCGTCCGACCCAAAGCCGATCAGGGCGGCGCGGGCGCCCGGCGGCTTGGGCAGGATGCGGACCGTGACCTCGGTGACGATGCCGAGCATCCCTTCCGAGCCGATAACAACGCCCAGCAGGTCGTAGCCTTCGGGATCGAGATGCTTGCCGCCGAGGCGGACCACCTCGCCCGACATCAGCACCATTTCGACGCCCAGCACATTGTTGGTGGTGAGACCGTATTTCAAGCAATGCACGCCGCCCGAATTCTCCGCCACATTGCCGCCGATCGAGCAGGCGATCTGGCTGGACGGGTCGGGCGCGTAATAAAAGCCGGCATCAGCGACGGCATGGGTCAGCCCCAAATTGGTGACGCCCGGCTGGGCCGTGACACAACGGTTGGCGTAATCAATATCGAGGATGCGGTTGAAGCGACCCATCCCGACCACAACAGAGTCCGCCAACGGCAGCGCCCCACCGGAGAGCGAAGTGCCCGAGCCGCGCGGCACGACCTTCACCTGATAGCGCGCGCAAAACCGCAGCACCGCCGCGACCTCCGCCGTGTTGCGCGGCAGGACAACGGCCAGCGGGCGCTGGCGATAGGCGGTCAGCGCGTCGCTTTCATAGACGCGCAGGGCGTCGGGCGCCGAAACGACCCCCTCGCCCGGCACGATGGCCGACAGCCCGGCGACGATCGCCGCGCGCCGATCCATCACCGTTCGGTCGGGTTCGGGCATTTTCATATCGGGCTGTCCTGCTTCATCCGCGCCGCTTTATGAAAGTTGAAACGCCAAGACACCAAGGCGCTCAGTAAATCCTGTTTGTCCACTCCTGTTTGTCCTGCAGATTACGCTGATTATAATTTTTCACGGCGCCGCTTACAGCGCCGAAGGCTGGGAAACTGGAATTCATCTGCGAAAATCTGCGTAATCTGCGGATAATTTCTTAACTTTAGCGCCTCGGTGTCTTGGTTTTTCAACTTCCACTAGAAATCACGCCAGCAGCTCCGCGACCAGCGGAATCACCGCGTCGTTGGTGCGGTCGGCGCGCAGGGGCGTGACCGAGACGGCGCTGTCGCGCAGCGCCTGGATGTCGCTGTCGGGTGCCTGGTGGCCGCCGGCGCGGTCGAAATTAAGCCAATAATAGGGCTTCCCGCGCAGGTCGTCGCGCGGATCGATGTCTATGGCGCGGATCGAGCGGCTGCCCTGGCGGGTCGGGCGGATTCCGGTGACGTCTTCGGCGGCTATCGCCGGGAAATTGACGTTGAGGCAGAGATCGGCGGGCAGCGGGGCCGCCAGCAGGCGGTCGAGCAGACGGGTGCCGTGCTGCCGCGCAGTTTCCCAAGGCGTGTCGGCATTCCTGCGAAAGGCCTGGCTGAACGCGATCGCTGGAATGCCGCACAAGACCGAGGTCATTGCGCCGCTGACGGTGCCGGAATAGGCGATGTCGTCGGCCAGATTGGCGCCGCGATTGACGCCGGAGATCACCAGGTCGGGCGGCGCATCCTTCATGATCAGGCGCACCGCCATGACGATGCAGTCGCTGGGTGTGCCGATGACGGCGAAGCGGCGAGGCCCGTGCTGAACGACGCGGATTGGGGATTGCAGCGACAAAGCGTGGGACATGCCGCTCTGGTCGGCGGCGGGCGCCACCACCCAGACCTCGTCGGCGAATTCGGACGCGATGGCTTCGGATATCTTCAGCCCCTCGGCATGGATGCCGTCGTCATTGACGAGCAGGATGCGGGACAGGTGCGGTCTTTTGCTCTCAGTATCAATCATCACTGTGCCGTTTTGAGTCCTGTGGGACAGCCGTCCGCCTTGGAATACCAGGTTTCGAACACCAGGCCCCAACTGGGGACGGCCTCCGGATGGCAGAGCGGCCGCCAATAGGCGACATGGTCGACCCCCAGATAGTAGAGCGGAATGACGTAGTAACCCCAGGACATCACCCGGTCCAGCGCATGGGTGCGGTCGAGCAGCTGCTGTCGGTCCTTGGCGTCGGCGATCGCATCGGTCAACGCGTCGACCGCGGGCGATTTGATACCCGGATAGTTGCGGCTGCCTTTGACGTCCGCCTCCTTGCTGCTCCAATAGATCCTGGGTTCGGTGACCGGCGAGGGGGTCTGGTCCCAATAATCCATGATCATGTCGAACGCGAACTGGCTGCGGCGCTGGATATATTGCGGCTCGTCGATCGTGCGCACCGTCGCTATGATGCCGATTCGTTTCAGCGCCCTTGCGAAGGGCAGCGCCATCCGCTCGTCATGCGGGTCGTGCAACAATATCTCGAAGGCGAAGGGTGCGCCGCTCTTGCCGTCGACCAGCCGCCCGTCGCGGATGACCCAGCCGGCGGCGTCGAGCAGCCCCATCGCGCGCCGCAGATTGGGCCGCAGCCCCTCGTCGCCGCTGCCGTCGGTGGGCCGGCTGTGGAAGGGCGGGCCGAAAACGTCGGACGGAAGCTGATCCTTGAACGGCTCCAGCAGCGTAAGTTCGCCATCAGTGGGGAAGCCACTAGCCGCAAGGTCGGAATTCGGGAAATAGCTCTGGATTCGGCGGAATGAATTGCGGAACAGGACCCGGTTCATCCAATCGAAATCGAAGGCGAGGTTCAGCGCCTCGCGCACCCGACGATCGGCGAATATCGGCTTGCGCAAATTGAACATCAGTGCCCGCATCCAATCGACCCGCGCCTCCGGGATGTCTTCGGCCACGGCACGGCCGTCCTTCACCGCCGGGAAATTATAGCCGGTCATCCATTTGGTGGCGTCGAATTCCTGCCGGAAATTGAAGGCCCCCGCCTTGAACGCCTCGAGCGCGACATTGTCGTCGCGGTAATAATCCTCTCGCACGATGTCGAAATTATACTGACCGACATTGATCGGCAGGTCCTTGGCCCAATAATCGTCGCGCCGCTGATAGATCATCGAGCGGCCGGGATCGATCGCGGTGATGCGGTAGGGACCGCTGGTGACCGGTACCTCCAGCGTGGGGTGCCCGAAATCCTTTCCCGCCCAGTAATGCTTGCACAGCACCGGCATCTGGGACAGCGACATCACCACCTCCCGCTGGGTACCCGACAGCAGGTTGAAGCGCACATGCCGGTCGTCTATCCGCTTGACCTCCGCGACATGGCTGTAGGAGTTGCGGTAATAGGGCCGGCCGACCTTGCGTAGCGTCTCGTAGGAGAAAATCAGGTCGTCAGTGGTGATCGCCGTGTCGTCGCTGAATTTCGCGCGCGGGTCGATGGCATATTCGACCCAGGAGCGGTCTTCCGGCACGGTCACCGTCTGGGCCACCAGGGCATAGAGCGTATAGGGCTCGTTCTCCGCCCGCTGCATCAGCCGGTCATAGGTGAGCCCGATCCGCTCGTTCGCCGTGCCGAGCAGTATCCAGCGATTGACCGAATCGAAACTGCCGATCCGCGCCTCGATCAGGCTGCCGCCCTTAGGCGCGTCAGGGTCGACATAATCAACATAGGCGAAATCGCGCTGATAGCGCGGTTCGCCCTGCATCGACAGGGCGTAGCGGGGTTGGGGATCCTGGGCGGCGAGCCCCAGATCCGGACATAGGGCGAAAAGCAGGATCGCGACGAGCCCGCGCGCCATAGGGCGGAAAAGCGAAGCGCCTTCCGCCAAGCCGGTCACGACGCCTCGCCACTGCCGGCGACTGGGCCCGTGAATGGCGGAAAGCGCTTCGCTTTTCCGCCCTACGGGAGATCTACGCCGAAATTGAAGCAACAAGCTCTCTCAACGACCGCTGCGGCCGGGGGCCGACATGGCTGATCGCCTCGGCCGCGGCCATGGAGCCAATGCGGCCGGCGGTGGGGAGGCTCAGCCCGGCAGTAATGCCGTACAGCATGCCGGCGGCATAAAGATCGCCGGCCCCTGTCGTGTCGACCAGCCGCTCGAGCGGCGCGGCTTCGACCTTGTATATCTTGCCGTCGGCGGCGATGACGGAGCCCTTGGGCCCGTGAGTGACGCAGACGGTGGGGCATTTTGCCGCCAGGGCGCCGACGGCGGAATCGAATGTCGCCTCACCAGTGAGCGCGAGCGCCTCGCCTTCGTTAGCGAACAGGATGTCGACCTGTTTGACCAGGTCGGTGAACTCGGCATGGTGGCGCGCGACGCAGAACGTGTCGGACAGGGTCAGCGATACCTTGCGGCCGGCATCATGAGCGATCTTCGCAGCCGCGAAGAAGGCCGCCTTCGCCTCGGGCCGGTCGAACAGATAGCCTTCAAGATAGGTCACCCTCGCCGAGCGGATCAGATCGGCATCGAGGTCGCTGGAGCTCAGGAACGAGCTGGCGCCGAGGAAGGTGTTCATCGAACGCTGGGCGTCCGGCGTGATCAGGATCAGGCAGCGTGCCGTCGGCTGGCCGCCGATCAGCGGCGCGGTGTCGAAGCCGACGCCGATGGCGCGTATGTCATGGGCGAACACCTCGCCCAGCTGATCCTGCGCCACCTTGCCGATATAGGCGCAGGCGCCGCCCAGCGACGCGATGCCCGCCATGGTGTTGGCTGCCGACCCGCCTGACATCTCGATGCCGGCGGGCATACGCGAATAGAGCGACCCGGCGCGGTCGGTGTCGATCAGGGTCATGCCGCCTTTGGCGATGCCCTCTTTGGTCAGGAACGCGTCGTCGGTTTCCGCGAGCACGTCGACAATCGCATTGCCGACGCCGAGCACGTCGATGAGGGCAGGCTTATTCAATTCGCAGCTCCGATATCACTACGTGAAACTAGGGTGGGGCGGCGCATGCGGCGCTGCAGCCAGAACACGCCGAACAGATCGACGATCCCGACCCATAGGCGATTATTGATGCCGTATTTCGAGGTGCCGTGGGTTCGCGGCCGGTGATTAACCGCCTCGAGTCCGACGGCGAAGCCTTCGCGCCGCATCAGCGCGGGCAGGAAACGGTGCATATGATCGAAATAGGGCAGGCGCAGGAAGGCGTCGCGGGCGAATACCTTGAGGCCGCAGCCGGTATCGGGCGTGTCGTCACCCAGCATACCGGCGCGCACCTTATTCGCGATGCGCGAGGACCAGCGCTTGACCGTGCTGTCGCGCCGCCTGACCCGCTGGCCGGCGATCATGCCGAGCTCGACCGCGGAAGCCGGGTTGAGGAATGACGCGATCAGGCGCGGCACGTCGGCCGGATCGTTCTGGCCATCGCCGTCCAGCGTGGCAATCAGTCGGCCCCGCGCACCCAGTACACCGGTGCGCAGCGCCGCGCTCTGGCCGCAACTGGCGGCATGATAGAGGACGCGCAATTCGGGGACGATCGCGGCGGCTTCGTCCAGCCGCTCGCGCGTCGCGTCGGTGCTGCCGTCATCGATATAGATTATTTCATAAGCCGGCCCGTTGCCGAGCGCCGCGCGAATTTCGCCGATGAGCGGCAAAACATTGTCAGCCTCGTTCTTAACCGGCACGATGACGGTAAGCACTATAGCGCCGGCATCGTCGATGGCAGGCGGATGGGAAGGAACGTCGGTCAATCTGGGGGCGTTCGGCGTATAAAGGGTTTTACGTATATGACGGGCATCAGGGTCGCGCACTTTAGGCGAACGCAGTCTTAGGCTCCATACCCGATGACGCATAGCAAAAACAACGGAGCGCCTATCTTGCATCAACCCGGCTTGCATCCATCCGGCAGCGCCAGCGGCTTCATCGCATTCGCGGCGGTGAGCGGCGCGATATCGGTGATCGCCGGGGCCTTTGCGGCCCACGGGCTGAATGCCGAAACGCAGGGTGCGGAGATCGGCTGGCTGCATACCGGAAGCCAATATGAGGCGCTGCATGCACTCGCCATGCTGGGGGTCGCGGCGCTGGCGGGCATGGGCTGGCTGAACGCCAGATGCGCGGTGGCGGCGCAGTGGCTGTTCTTGGTGGGCAGCGTGCTGTTTCCCGCCGCGCTTTATGGACTTGTATTTCACGGGCCGCGCCTGTTGGGCGCGGTTGCGCCGATCGGTGGAACGGCTTTCATTCTTGGATGGTTGATCCTCGCCGCCGGGGCATTGGTTCGGCGGGACTCATAAGGGAGGAAGACATGGCCGAAACGAAAGAAAGCAGCGTCAACGACGCCGATATCATCGCCGCTGCTGCCATCCGACTTGCTGGCGAACGCGGCTGGCGCAACCTGCCGATGGCGGATATCGCGGTCGAAGCCGGCATCGAGCCGGGAACGCTGATGCGCTATTATCTCTGCCGACCGGAAATCCTCGACGGCTTCGAACGCATGATCGACCGCCGCATGCTGGCCGGCGCGGCGGCGGGCGACATCGACGACAAGCCGCGCGACCGGCTCTTCGATATCATCATGGAACGCCTCGACGCGCTGCTGCCCTATCGCGACGGCGTGCGCCGGATCACGCGGGAGCTGCCGTTCGACCCGGCGAGCGCCATGGTGCTGGCAGCATCATTACCCCGGTCGGTGGCGCGGATGTTCGCCGGCGCACGCATCTCCATCGTCGGCCCGGCTATGCCGCTGAAGCTGGCGGTGCTGAGCGGTGTCTATCTCGCGACCTTCCGCGTGTGGCTCTCCGACGAGAGCCAGGACCTCGGCAAGACGATGGCGGCGTTGGACAGGCAGCTCGACCGGTCGATGTCGCTGATCTGCGGCACGTTCGGGCGGAGCAAGCCGTCTGAACCGGTTCATTCGGACGGTCCGCCCGATGTCGTGGAGCCCGAGCCGGTTTCGTCCAGACGCGCGCCCAGTGATCAGCCAAAAAACGCGCGCGCCCCGAGGGCAACGCGAACGCGGAAGAAACCGGCCACAGCAAAATGACGCGCATGGGCGTTGACTTTTGCCCACCACAAGACCTATATCATTCCATCTATGCTGCACTGCAACATGAATGGAGGAAACGTATCATGGCAAACGCAAGTTTTCCGTTTTTCGAGAACGACTTCACCAAGGTGTTCTCTGAGTTCAAGATCCCCGGCTTCGACATGCAATCTCTAGTTGCCACTCAGCGCCGTAACATCGAGGCGGTGAACACGGCCAACCAATTGGCGGTCGAAGGCATTCAGGCCGTATTCCGCCGCCAGACCGAGATCATGAAATCCATGGTCGAGGAAAGCTCAACCGTTCTGCGCGATCTGATGGCGCAGGGCGCACCCGAGCAGAAGATCGCCCAGCAGACCGAGCTAGTGAAGACGGCGTTCGAAAAGGCGCTTTCCAACCTGCGCGAACTGACCGAGATGGTCGCGAAATCCAACACCGAAGCAGCCGACGTCCTGACCAAGCGGATCGGCGAAAGCCTGACCGAGCTCAAAGGCTCGCTGCAGCGCACAAAATAGGTCCTGCACTAACCTGGCAAAGTGAGAACGACCCTGAGGCCTCCCGTCGGGCTGTCTTGGAGGTCGATCTCGCCGCCATGACCATGGGCGATGTCGCGGGAGATCGACAGGCCCAGCCCCACTCCGCCGGTCGCGGCATTGCGTGACGGATCCAGGCGGAAGAACGGCCGGAATACCTCCTCTCGGCTTTCCGGCGGGATCCCGGGACCGTCGTCGTCGATGACGATCGTCGCCACGCGCTGGTGCCAGGACGCGCTGACATACACAGTCGTGGCATAGCGCAGTGCATTGCCGATGAGATTGCCGAGGCACCGCTTCATTGCCATTGGCCGCATTTCCAGATCGATCGGCTCGCCGACATCGAGCGTTACGGCACTATTCCCCGGAAGCCCGTCGACAACATCGCGCAGTATCCGCACAAGATCCATCCGTTGCGGCGCCTCTCCGCCCTCGCCTCGGGCGAAGGCCAGATAGGCATCAATCATCGTCTCCATCTCGGTCACGTCGGCCCGCAGTTCGTCGGTATCGTCGCCATCGGGCTGCAGTGCCAGCTGTAGCTTCATCCGCGTCAGCGGCGTGCGAAGGTCGTGTGAGACGCCGGCCAGCATCTCGGTACGTTGGACGATCTGCCGCCGGATGCGATCGCGCATGACGACGAAGGCCGCCGCCGCCTGCCGGACCTCGAGCGCGCCGGCGGGCTTGAGCCGCATCGTGTCGCGCCCCTTGCCGAAGTTTTCCGCGGCCAAGGCGAGACGGCGAATGGGCCGCACCTGGTTGCGCATGAATATCACCGCGATCCAGGTGAGCAGCAGCGAGGCGCCGATGACCCATAGGATGAAGACAAAAGCCGTATAGCTGAACAGCCGGCGCTGGGGCGAGCGCACAACGAGTACGCCGTCGGGCAGCTGTACCTTGATTTCGACCCAGTTATCATCGCCATAGGCGCCGATGGTGAAAGGCCGGCCGACCCGCTCTTCCAACGCCGTAGCCAAGATCGGTTCGATCAGCGGATTCCAATGCGCGGCCGCTTCGGGTTCGAGCTTAGTAGCCGGCTCGAAATCGACCGACAGATCGAGCCTCTCGCTCGCCTCCGCGAAAACACGCACCCGGTTATCCCCATCTCGCTCCACCTCGTCGGCGAGCATCGCGATATCGCCAGCGACGGCGCGCGACAGTTCGACCGACAGCGCACTGAAATGCCGCTCGAAAAATACATAGACGGTGATCATCTGTGCGATGACAACCGGCACGACGAGGATCAGGATCGTGCGCCCTTCCAAGGTGCGCGGCAGGAGCCGCTTGATCCGTGCGCCGATGCCCTCGCGCCCTGGCGCCGCGGCAGGCATAGCGACAAGCGCAGCGGCTGGGGGAGCGTCAATCCGGTCTGAGGACATAGCCCGACCCGCGAACGGTCTGGAGATAGCGCGGAGTCCTGGGATCGGCCTCGATCTTGCGGCGCAGGCGGTTCACCTGGACATCGATGCTGCGCGCATTGACCGCCACGCGGCTGCGATCGACTAGCTCGTCGCGGCTGACGATGCCGCCCGGCGTCTGCGCCAGAACGCGCAGCAGGCTAGTCTCCACATCGGTCAGCCTGACGATCTCGGCCCCGGCCGACAGCACCGAGCGGTCGGGATCGAAAATCCAGCGCCCCAGCCGGACCGGCGGCGGCCCCTCTGGCGGGCGCGGCGCGCGGCGCATGATGGCGGCGATGCGCAGCAGCAATTCGCGCGGTTCGAACGGCTTGGGTAGATAGTCGTCAGCGCCAGCCTCGAGCCCGGCAATCCGCTCCTCCGCCTCGCTGCGCGCCGTCAGCATCAGGATCGGCATGGTGCAACCTTCCGCGCGTAGAGCCTTCGCGAAATCGATCCCGCTCTGGCCGGGCATCATCACGTCGAGCACCAGAAGATCGAAGGCCAGGGACCGCATGCACGCGCGCGCTTGCGCCGCCGACGCCGCAGTCGTGACGACATGGCCCTGCCCCCCCAGATAGCGGGCGAGCAGGGCGCGCAGACGGGTATCGTCATCGACGACCAGAAGATGGGGCAGATCGGCCAAGGCAGGCGTGGCATTCATGTGAGCACGGCCATGCTCAGCCGGTGACGCGCAGGCCGTTCGCGCCGCGGGAGCGTCCTACCGTCTTGGCCGCCGCAGTCTTGGCCGCGACTGCCTTGTGCGCGGGCGTCTTGGGTGCTGCCGTCTTGGGCAGGCGCGGGCGGTCCGCATCATCGATCACGCCGAGCAAGACCTTGTGGAAGATCTTGACCCCGTCCGCTCCGGCCTGGGCATAGGCGCGGCCGAGCCGCCTGCGCTGCCCTTCGGTCAAAAGCCGCTCGAGCGATTCGCCCCGCGCGGTCAGCTTCAGCCGGCGCTCCCGACGGTCGGTCGTGCCCTGGGTCTGCAGCACATAGTCTTTGGCGACCAGCTCCTGCAGCACGCGCGAAAGGCTTTGCTTCGTGATCTTCAAGATGGATAATAGCTGGCTGACCGACAGCGACGGATTGCGGCCGATAAAGTAGATCGCCCGATGATGCGCGCGGCCCAGCCCGAGCTCGGCCAACTGCCGGTCAGGCTCACCGGTGAAGTCACGATAGGCGAAAAAGAGCAACTCGATGCCCTGGCGCAGATCTTCTTCGGACAGGAATATCGGATTGACCGCGGTCTTTAGGTCAGCCATCATGACCCAAGTTTGACATGGAACGACGGGTTGCGCCAGCCTGAAAGGTGAGGCGCCGGTCCCGTCTTGTCTCATTTTTCAGGCAAGAGGCCCGATTAATGGGATTGCGTGGGAGATTTTCGAAATGATTCCGATGGACGATCGCGACGGCTTTATGTGGTTCGACGGCAAGATGGTGCCGTGGCGCGATGCGAAGATTCATGTGCTCACCCACGGGCTGCATTATGCCAGCGCAGTTTTCGAGGGCATGCGCGCCTATGGCGGTAACATCTTCGAACTGACCCGTCATAGCGAGCGCCTGGCCAATTCCGCCAGCCTGCTGGGCTTTTCCCTGCCTTTTACCACCGCGGAACTCGACAAGGCCTGCAACGATGTGGTCGCTGCCAACGGTGTCATGGATGCCTATGTCCGCCCGGTAGCGTGGCGCGGTTCAGAGCAGATGGGCGTCGCGGCGCAGCTGAGCAAAATTCACGTCGCCATCGCCAGCTGGGAATGGCCGAGCTATTTCTCGCCGGAGCTGCGTGAGAAGGGGATCAAGCTGACCATCTCGAATTGGCGCCGCCCGGCCCCCGACACCGCGCCGACCGCATCGAAGGCCGCCGGTCTCTATATGATCTGCACCCTGTCGAAGCACGCGGCCGAGGCTGAGGGCTGGCACGACGCGCTAATGATGGATTATCGCGGCCAACTGGCCGAAGCGACCGGCGCCAACCTGTTCCTGATCAAGGATGGCGTCATTCACACCCCGACGCCCGACTGCTTCCTGAACGGCATTACCCGGCAGACGGTGATGGCGCTCGCCGCCGCGCGTGGCATCAGGGTCGTCGAGCGTTCGATGTTCCCGGAGGAGCTGGCGACCGCCGACGAGATCTTCATCACAGGCTCGGCCGCCGAAGTGACCGCGATCGGCCAGATCGCCGACTATCACTACACGGTCGGCCCGATCACCCGGCAACTGCGGGATGATTATGAGGCGCTGGTGCGCCAGCCGGCGAAGGCCGCGGCGGCTTGAGGTTTGTCTGATCTCCTGGCGTGGGTGGAACACAGCGAAACCAACGGCTATCGCACCCTAAGATGATGGGTATCGCTTCGCTTTACGTCATCCACAGTCTCAGCCTCACACCTCCTTGATGAAACGCTCGATCACGCCGTCCAGCACCGTCAGCGGCAGGCTGCCTGAGGTCAGCAGGGCGTCGTTGAAGGTGCGCAAGTCGAAGCGTGCGCCCAACGCCGCCTTGGCCTTGGTGCGCAACGCATCGATATGGAGATGGCCGATCTGGTACCCGCAGGCCTGGCCGGGCCAGGCGCAGTAGCGGTCGATTTCGCCGCGGGCGGAATCGACCGGGTTACCGTTCTGCTCGACCATCCACTGGATCGCCCTGTCGCGGGTCCAGCGTTTAGCGTGCAGCCCGGTATCGACCGCTAGACGACAGGCGCGGAACTGGATCGATTGGAGATAGCCAAGCTTTCCGACCGGGTCGTCCGCATAAATTTCGAGCTCGTCGCCCAGCTGTTCGGAATAGAGCGCCCAGCCCTCGACATAGGCGTTGAACATCAGTTGCGACCTGATGGTCGGTAGGGCATGGACGAACGAGCCCTGCCAGACATGGCCGGGGATGCCTTCATGGAAGGTCAGAGTCGGCAGGCTGAATTTCGGCCAATTGCCGGTATCGCGCAGGTTGATGTAGTAGGAGGCCGGGCGGCTGCCGTCGATCGTACCGTCCTGCTCGTAACCGTCTGGGGCGCCGGCCTCAATCTCGGGCGGGACGCGCTTGATGAACAGATCGGCCTTTTGCATCGTGGCGAAGGCCTTGGGCAGGCGCTCCCGCATTTTGGCGACATTGGCGTTCAGATAGGCGATAAGGTCGGCCCGCCCGGCGTCGGTGTTGGGGAATAGATAGCGCGGGTCTTTACTGAGGGCATCCATGCGCTGTCCCACCGTACCATTGGTTAGCCCCTGCTTTTGCAGCAGCACATCCATCTGCGCGCTGATCGACTGGACCTGTTCCAGGCCGAGCTTGTGCACCTCATCGGGAGACATAGGGGTGGTGGTGCCGACCTTGAGCAGCCAGTCGTAATAGGCCTCGCCGTCGGGCAACTTCCAGACGCCAGCGTCCGGCTTGGCCTTGGCGCGCAGGTCCTTGAGGATCGCGATCTGGCGGGCGAGCGCGGGCGCGACCTTCTTTTCGCAGACATATTTGGCCTGGCCTTCCCAATCGCCCGCGATCCCCTTCGCATTGGCCCGCGTCGCCAGTGAGGTCACGAGGCCCCAGTCCGCGATGGACCGCGCCTGGAAATCGGTCATTTGCTTCAATGTCAGGTCGAGCAGGAAATCGGGCGCGATCGAGCCAAGCGCGGCATCGCGCGTCAGCCGCGCATTCTCGGCGTCGAGCCCGCCCGCAAAGACATCCACGCGAGCAAGATAGGCATCGGCGTCGGCCTTCCCTTGGATCGGATGTTGGCTGTTCAGGAAATCCGGGACGGTGGCGAAGAAGCCCGAAGCCTGGCTGACCGCATAGGGCGTGTTGCTTTCGGCCTGCCAGACATTGAGCACGGCGTTGTCGCCGTAGTGGAAACGGCGATAACCTTCATCCGCCAGTGCATGGGCATAGGTCACGACTTCCAGATTGACTTGGTCGATGCCGGTCAGCTGTGCCGGGTTGATGGATTTCAGATCACCCAGCCGCTTGGCGCAAGAGGCGGCGCGGGTGGCGTCCGCCTCCATCGACCTATCCGGAAGTCGGCTGCGCAAGGCAGTGCGCGTGCCTGTGTCCAAACCCAGGAAGGTGGCGTCGTCGGGATATTCCGACAGCAGCTCTTCCGACGCGGCGGTCAGCTTGTCCCTGGACAGCTGCGTCATCTGGGACGTCACGAACGACCCGAGCTCGGTCGCCTTCCTGGCCAGATCGGAAGCGGGATCGCCAAACGCCGGCAGAGCGGCCGAAAATCCAAAGGCTGTGCTGCTTGTGAGAACGTCGCGGCGAGTGAGCATGGCGGACTCCGTTTATGGAGCCGTCAACCTAATGTGCGGGACCGACAGACACCAGACGGGGCCGCGGGCGCCGCATGTGCGTCAATGCATAAGCGACAGGACGATCTCGATGGCGATCAGCACAAGGATCGCTATTTCGAGCAGTTCGGCCCGCGCTCCGGCGGCGTCGCTTTGCAGAGCGGTATAGATTTCACGGATGATCGCCAGCTTGCGGTCCACGGCCGTGGTAACGTTGGGGACGCGGAACAGCTCCATAGCTGCCGCGTAAACCCGGGCGAGGTACACGTCCTCAGTCACCTGGAGGGCATTGTCGACCCGTTCGGCCAGAACAGTAACTTCGGCTACCAGCGCGTGCAGCCGCCGCGCCAGCTTTGCATAGCGCCGGGAGGCAATGACGGTCGTGCGCCGCCGCGCCGCCTCGACCAGATCGTGCATGCGCGGCAGCTCGTCATCCAGCATCTCATCATAGACGCGCATCTCCAGGAGCTGGGCGTTGGCCATTTCCAGCACGTCAGCGACGTCGGTCTCCTGCTGCGGCTCATAGATGAAGGCGCGATCCCAGGTGATCACCACCAGATCGTCCGGATGATAGGAGAAGCGGTGCCGCAGCAGGTCGTGCTGAGCGCCCCCGGACAGCGGCCTCGCCTCTCCCGAAAGCAGCGGGACGAGGTCAGCGCGCAGTTGCAGCGCCTCGGCGGTCATCGGCTTGTCGAAAGCATCGACCTGAGCGATTAGATAATCCTCCTGCAATGGTGCCGTCGTCGGGCCGTCCAGCGCCTCGCCCAGCAATTCGCGCAGCTGCGCTAGCAACTCGCCCCAGACAGGGGTTGCGGAGGCCGGTCCGATCGCGTCATTGGTATCGTTGACTAGGCGGGTGAAGTCGGACCAGCCGAGGTCGTGCGCCGGCAGACGCAGGGTCAGAACCGCGATGCCGAAATCGTAGAGACGGACGCTGGCAGCGGCGATCATTGTTACATCGCCGGCATCGAACTGGACGGGATCGAGCGCTAATGCGAGCGGTGGAACCCCGAACGACACGGCCTTGTCTGGGGTTCCGACCAGACGGCTGCGAGCGGTTGCCCTTTGAGCGCGGCGTGCCCAAAGCTGCTCGGCCCGGCCCAGATCGATCTCGTTCGCCAGGTCGAACAGGCGCAACGCGATGACATGCCCCGCGCTGACCTTGAGTTCATCCAGTGGAGATTGGATCAAAAGCGTCACCTTTCCCGCCGCCACCCGCGTGACCGTCGTGCCGCTCCAACAGCCGCGGGTCCGGCCCCTCATTATCTACCGTAGCCAGCGGCGGCGCGACACTCTCCAGCGACTGACGCTCGGACTTGATGCCGATCGCCAGTTCCACCAAGGCCGCGCCGATCATCAGGGCGGCGGCGAACAGATAGCCGTGGAACAGCTGGTCTCGGCCGCCCAGGCCGATCAGATGGCCGAAAACCAGCGGCCCGGCGATGCCGCCAAGCGCGGTCCCAAGCGCGTAGAACAGGGCGATGGCGAGCGCCCGTGTTTCCACCGGGAAGCTCTCGCTTACGGTGAGATAGGCCGCGCTGGCGGCGGGCGAAGCGAAGAAGAAGACGGCGGCGAAGATCAAGGTCAGGCTTGCCGCGGTGAGGCCGCCCTGCGCGAACATCCACCCGCCACCGGCCAGCAGCAGCCCGGATATCGCATAGGTGGCGGTGATCATCGGCTTGCGCCCTACCGTATCGAACAGAGGGCCGAGAACGAGTGGGCCGAGGGCGTTGGTAATCGAAAAGGGGAGCAGATAGAGGCCGATCTTGCCGGCGGGGACTTGGAAGAACCGGTTCAAGACCAGCGCATAGGTGAAGAAAATCGCATTATAGAGAAAGGCCTGCGCGGTCATCAGCACGAGGCCCAGCAGTGCGCGGCGAGGATAGGTGCGGAACAGCGCGACGGCCACCGCACCCAGCGCGACATGACCCCGGGCGCGAAAATACAGATGGCCGGCGGGAACCGGCGGAAGGCCGCCTGGGCGGGTTTCTATCCGGCGCTCGATCTCCCCCACGATGTCCTCAGCAGCCGGAACCTGGCCATGCACGATCAGCCAGCGCGGGCTTTCCGGCAGGAAGCGGCGCAGCCCCAATATGCCAAGCCCAAGGACGGCGCCGGTGCCGAAGGCCACGCGCCAGCCGATATCGGGCGGAAGGAGACGCGGATCGAGCAGGAAAACGGTGACACCTGCTCCGGCGGCGGCCCCGAACCAATAGCTGCCATTAATCGCGAGATCGGTACGGCCGCGATAACGTGCGGGGATCAGCTCCTGGATCGCCGAATTGATTGCGGCATATTCGCCGCCGATACCGGCCCCGGTCAGGAAGCGGAAGACCATGAAACTGGCGGCGTCGAACGACAGGGCCGTCGCGGCGGTGGCGGCGAGATAAAGGCCGAGCGTGATAAAGAACAGTTTTTTCCGGCCGAGTCGGTCTGTCAGATAGCCGAAACCGAGCGCGCCCAGGACCGCGCCGGAAAGATAGGAACTCGCAGCCTCGCCGATCTGAACGTCGCTGAGGTTCAGCCCGTCACGATTCTGCAGCGCGCCCGACACCGCTCCGGTCAAGGTGACCTCGAGCCCGTCGAGAATCCAGGTGATACCGAGAGCCACGACGACCAGCGAGTGGAAGCGGGACCACGGCAGCCGGTCCAGCCGCTGCGGAATGTTAGTTTCGACGATACCGGGTGCGGCCTGATGCATGAGGTCCCCTTCCCGGGACTAACGCGTCAGAGCGGCGACAGTTCAAAAATATCCATCCTCGCTGTGCGGGAGAGGAGCTTTGCTGTTCAGACCTTGAAGTTGAACAGGTTCTGGTCGAAGTCGTTGTAACGCTCGTACTGCAGCAGCTCGTACAGATCCTTGCGGGTCTGCATCTTGCCGAGCGAGCTATCGAGATTGCCTTCGACCTTCAGCGCGTCGAACGCGTCGATCGCGGCCTTCATCGCCAGGCGGAGCGTCGAGACCGGCCAGATCACCAGGTTGAAGCCGAGATTTTCGAGTTCCGTGGTGGTCAGCAGGCGGGACTTGCCGAATTCGGTGATGTTGGCGAGCAGCGGGGTGTTCGGCAATGCCTTGCGGACCGCCTCGAACTCGCTCTCGTCCTTCATCGCTTCCGGGAAAATCGCGTCGGCGCCGGCATCGACATAGGCCTTCATCCGGTCGATCGATTCGTTCAACCCTTCGCTGGCCCGCGCATCGGTGCGGGCCATGATGACGAAGTTCGGATCGCGCCGGCCGGCGACCGCCGCGCGGATGCGCTGGACCATCTCGGCGGTCGAAACCACCGACTTGTTGTCGAGATGGCCGCAGCGCTTCGGCATCACCTGGTCTTCGATATGGCAGCCGGAAACGCCGGCATCTTCCAGCAGCTGAATGGTGCGGGCCGCGCTCATCGCCTCGCCGAAGCCGGTATCGGCATCGATCAACACCGGCAATGACGTGACGCGGGCGACCTGATTACCGGTCGTTGCGACTTCGGTCAGGGTGGTGAGGCCGATGTCGGGCAGGCCCAGCGCGGCCGACAGGGCCCCGCCCGACACATAGACGCCCTCGAACCCCGCCTTCTCGAAATGCATCGCCAGTAGCGGGAAAAACGCGCCGGGGAAGCGCAGCAGCCGCCCCGACTTCAGGTCGGCCCGGAACTTCGCGCGCTTGTCGGTTGCCTGCGTCTTCTCGAACAGCATCAGAAGATTCCTTTTTGATCCGCCGTCGCCGATACGAGCTTGCCCTCCGGCAGTTTGACGGTGAGACCGGTCAGCTCTTCCGCCGTCAGATCAGGCAGGCGCTGTACCAACGACAGGAAACGCTCCTGCTCGGCCGGATCGACGATGCCGTCGGCGAGGATCTTGAACTTGCGGACATAGTTCGGCCGCGTCCAGGGCGTGGCGCCCAGCGGGTGAGCGTTGGCGACGGCACGTTCGTCGGCGATCTTGGTGCCGTCGGTGAAGGTGATCTCAACCTTGCCGCCGAACGCCTTCACGTTCGGGTCGATCGAGTGATAGCGCGCGGTCCAGGCCTTGTCCTCAACCGTGCTGATCTTGTTCCACAGCGCGACCGTGTCGGGACGCTGCGCCCGCTCGGGCGCGTAGGAGCGGACATGGTGCCACTCGCCGTCCTGCAGCGCGACCGCGACGATATACATGATGGAATGGTCGAGTGTTTCACGTGAGGCGGTCGGGTCGAACTTCTGCGGGTCGTTGGAGCCGGTGCCGATCACGTAATGCGTGTGATGGCTGGTCGAGATCAGGATGCTGGCGACATCATCCCAGCCATGACCTGAAGCCTTCACCGCCTTGCCCATGTCGAAGGCGAGGTCGATCAGGGCCTGGCTCTGATATTCTGCCGAATGTTCCTTGGTATAGGTGTCGAGGATGGCGCGCTTGGCCTCGCCGGGGGCGGGCAGCGGCACGTGATATTCGGCCTTCGGCCCGTCGAGCATCCAGGCGATGACCGAGTCCTCGCCTTCATAGATCGGCGACGGGGCGCCTTCGCCGCGCATCGCGCGATCCACCGCCTCTACCGCCAGCTTGCCGGCGTGGGACGGGGCATAAGCCTTCCAGCTGGAGATTTCGCCCTTACGCGACTGGCGCGTGGCGGTCGTCACATGCAGCGCCTGCTGCACCGACTGATAGATCGTGTCGGTGTCGAGGCCCAGCATGGTACCGATGCCCGCGGCGGCCGACGGACCCAGATGAGCGACATGGTCGATCTTGTGGGCATGGAGCGAGATGCCCTTCACCAGATCGACCTGGATTTCGTAACCGGTGGCGAGGCCGCGAATCAGGTCCGCGCCGTTCTTGCCCAGCTGCTGCGCGACCGCGAGGATCGGCGGAATATTGTCACCCGGGTGGGAATATTCGGCCGCCAGGAAGGTGTCGTGATAATCCAGTTCACGCACCGCGGTGCCGTTGGCCCAGGCCGCCCATTCGGCATGGACTCGGACATCGGGGCCCAGCCCCATTACCGTCGCGCCGTTCGTGCGCGGATGGGCCAAGGCCATCGCCCGGGCGCTGGCGACCGGGTGGCGGTTGATTGCAGCGATGGCGACCGACGCATTGTCGATGATGCGGTTGATGATCATGTCGACCACTTCCGGCTGCACCGCGACCTTATCGGCGGCGACGCTGGCGATCTTCCACGCGAGCTGATCGGTTTTGGCCAGACGGTCGCTCTCGGGATGGACCCGTACGGAATGCGTGATCATGGATCTGGGGAACCTTTTTTGCGGCTTTGAGATATGGGGTCGGAAAAAGCCGTCGCGCGCGGAAAAGTCAAGTCCTAGAGGCGTATTACGGGGACTCCACAACGTCACTCCGCTCGAAAGTTGTCCTCGATGTGTATAATTCTATCAAAAAATGCACATCGGGAGTTGGATATGCGCCCCAACATCGAAATCGACGATGCGCCGATGGCAAAGCGCTCGTCGCCACCGGCCTAAAAACCATACGCGCTGCGGTTGAAGAGGGGCTGCGGACGCGGATTCGGCTGATGAGCAGAAGGCAATACTCGGCCTAGCCGGAAAGGTCCGCTGGTCGGCCGACCTTGATGAAAACCGCACCGGAGCCAATACGCGGTGATTTTGATCGATAGGTCTGTTTGAGTGGATCACCTGAACGACAATATGACAGATCAGGTTCGTACCTTGCGAAATCTTGTCGGCCGCGAACCTCTGTTGGTCGGTGATTTGGTCTGTGCGAGATTCCGAAGGAAGCCGCGATATTGGATCAAATGTTACGCCTCTTCGATGTCGTTCCGCTGAACAACCCCAACTTGGCTGCGCGCGCACCAGCGAACTATCGGTTCCTGCGCGGAAGGGCGTGACGATCCGGAGGACGATCGACCTGCTGATCCGCACCTTCTGCATCGAACACGGCCACACACTACGGCATGCCGACCGCGATTTCGAACCGATGGAGCTTTATATGAGTTTGCAGGTGATCTGATTTCAGCGCCTTAGCCTTTCGCCAATTCCTCCGAGCGTGCCGTCGCCGCCGCAACCGCGCGTTTCATCAACGCCAGCAAACCGTCTTCGGCCATCAGCACAGTCAGCGCGGCGGCGGTGGTGCCTGCGGGGCTGGTGACGTCGGCGCGGAGCTTGGCGGGGTCGTCGGGCGATCGGCGGGCGAGTTCGCCTGAGCCGGCGACGGTCTGGCGGGCCAGTTGCGCGGCGAGGTCCGGCGGCAGGCCGGACGCTTCACCGGCTGCTTGCAGCGCCTCGATCAGCAGGAAGACATAGGCAGGACCGGAGCCGGAGACGGCAGTTACGGCGTGCATCAGCGATTCGTCTTCGGTCCAGGCGACCTGCCCCACCGCAGCCAACAGCCGGTCGGTCGTCTCGCGCTGCTGCGCGCCGACTGTTCCGTTGGCGCAGCAGACGGTGATGCCGCGGCCGATGGCGGCGGGCGTGTTTGGCATGGTGCGCACGACGGCGGCCGAGGGGCCGAGGCGGTCGGCGAAATAGGCCAGGGTTTTCCCGGCGGCGATCGAGATGACCAGCGCACCATCGGGTAGGCGCTCCTTCAGGCCCGGGAGCACCTGGTCGAGCATCTGCGGCTTGACCGCCAGCAGGATGGTTTTGGGCAGTGGCCCGGCGACATCGGACAATGAGGCGACGATGGTCGTGCCCGGCAGAAACGGCATCGCCGGATCGACGACGATCGCTCGGTCGACAACGCCGGATTCGCGCCAGCCTTTCAGCAAGCTGCCGCCCATGCGACCGCAGCCGATCAGAAGGACCTGGGTCATTGTTTGGTCCTGAAAGAGATATGAGGCCCCTTCACCCCGGCCCTCTCCCAGAAGGGACGAGGGAGTATGAAAGATCAGGCTTCGCCGACCGGGTCCAGAATGGCGGCGGTCATAGCTTCGTCAGCGGTTTTACCGCCCCAGATCACCAGCTGGAAGGCCGGATAGAAGCGCTCGCACTCGACCAGGGCCAACTCGACCAGATCCTCGACCTGCTCGGCACTGACGCCGGAGACGCCGCGCAGCAGCAAGGCATGGCGGAACATGATCGATTCTTCTTCGGCCGACACGTCGAAATGCCCGACCCACAGCCGCTCATTGATCCGCGAGAGCAGATCGTTGATCGAGCCGCGGACCTTCGTCGGAACTTTGGCGTCGAGGCGGCAGCAGAATTGCAGCGCGCTAGCCTCTTCCTGCCAGACGAAGAACAGGCGGTAATCGGTCCAGCGGCCGCCGATTTCCACCAGGATTTCGTCGTCTGCCGCCCGCTGGAACGGCCAGTCGTTCGCGATCACCAGCTCCTCGATCAGGTCGAGCGGGTTGATCTGCGTAGTCGAGGTTTCAAGGGAGGGTAAGGTCATCCTCGTCTCCATGGGGCCGGGAAGAGCAGCAAAAGTGGCAGGCCTGTCGTCCCGCCAGGTGAAGACGTGAAAATGATGTCGATGAGATCGCGATCAAGCGCCAGCCGAGAAAAGGGCGGCATCATCAAGCCTCGCGCCGCCGCCGCACCGTTTTCGGCTTGGCGACAGATGAGGATGACGATACGGCAGGTTCCGGATTATGGGCAACAAGTTGCGCCTCAAGCGCGGCCAGCCGTTCGGTCAGGATTTCCTGCTCCGCCCGGGCTTTTTGCGCCAATGCCGCAACCACTTCGAATTCTTCTCGGGTGACCAGTTTCATCCGGAGCAGAAGCCGCTCGACGTGGTCGCGCAACTCGCCCTCCATGCGGGAACGTATCCCGCCCAAAGCCCCAGCCGCGCCGTTCGCGACGCGCGCCATGTCATCAAACAATCGTCTATCACCCAGCATTCAAGCGACCTCTTGGACGCCAACCGGCGAGCCCGTATCGACTCGGCGGTAATTTTGGGTAGCACGCCCTGCCTGCATGTCGCAAGCGAGAGTGGTAAAACCGGGGTACCCAAACGAGTCTCGGCATTATCCTACAGCGACATTGTACCGCGCGAAGTACCGCGCAAAACTCCAGCAAATCTGGCCGGGTCGGAACTCATTTCGAGAATTCCGGTTGTGAAGTGAACATGATCGGGGGAAAAGTACGCGTCATGATGTCTCTGGCCCTATGTCTTTAACTCTCCCGCGTTTGCATCCTGCGTCCGCTGAGCGTTCAGGCTTCATCGTAATTAGCCTCGGCCGCGCCGCGGCCTTGGTCACCGCCTGTCTTGCCATATCACACCCGCCGGCCGCCGCCTCGACCATCCAGCGCCAAAGCCTGTCGGATCTGGTGAAGGGTGCCGAACTGGTCTTTGAAGGGACGGTGACGTCAAGCGCGGTTGTTCCGGGGGTTGGCAACGGGCCGCCGCATACTTGCGTCACTTTCGATGTCACCGACGTCATTGCCGGCCAAAGCCCCGGCAGAAGCGTCCAGCTCTGCTTTCTGGGCGGAGAGGTCGATGGCGTACGAACTGTCGTCACGGACATGCATTATCCGGTGGTTGGGGAGCATGGGATTTATCTGGCGGAGTCCACCCATCAAGCGATGGTCAATCCTCTCATCGGATGGGACCAGGGCCGGTTCCTGGTGGAGAAGGATCCAGTCAGCGGCGCCAGCAAGGTGCTGACCGCGCGGCGTCACCCCGTAACGGGTATGGCTGCTGAGGCACGGCTGCCGACAGCCAATATGGCAATCTTATCCGGCGAGGAGACAGCCGCCGGCGTGACGTCAAGTGATCGGCCCGATATGACCGGAGCCATGGCAAAAGAGGATTTCAAAGCCTGGTTAAAGTCGGCGCGATGATGGTCCCATGATCAAAACACGGCTTCTGGTTGCGGCCTGCGTGCTTGCCGCCGCAATGGCGCGGCCCGCCGCAGCCTATTCAACCGAAGGGCCGGTCTGGCAGAGCGGAACGACGACCTTCAACTCGTTCATGCCGAACATGAGCCTGATCTACTCGACCGACGTCTCGCTCTCAATTGCGAGCTGGAACAATGTCTCAGGATTCAAGTTCGTCGATACCGGCAATTCGGCGGACCCTTGCAACAATAGCGGGCCGAACGGCGCGACTTTCGGTTCCACCGATTGCGGGAGCGCTTTCGGCGCGACCACCTTGGCAGTGACGACCTATACGACCACCGGGCGCGGTTTTTTCATCCATGCGGGGATAGTCTTTAACTCCAGCACCCCGTTCGGCAGCTATGACGGCCCATTGCGGGCGAATGTGGATTTTAAGCGGGTCGCGCTCCACGAACTCGGCCACGTGCTGGGGCTGGACCACGAAACCGATCCCAATATACCGGCGATCATGGCCCCCAATGTCAGCAACCTCTATCAGTTGCAGTCAGATGATATCGCCGGGGCCGTGTCTCTTTACGGCCAGCGCGCCTTCTCGAGTGTGTACCCTATCGTGTCGGCCATCCTGCCCTCCAGCCGATCGGTCCGCGTGAACGCCACGGCCACTGCCTTCGCGACGATCATCAATACCGGATCGCAGCCCGCGACGAGCTGTGCGATCGCCCTGGCGACCCCGATCGGCGCGACATTCAGCTATCAAACGACCAGCGCGGCGACCAACCAGCCGATCGGGGCGCCGAACACACCGGTCAACATAGCGGGAAACGGGTCGCAGAGCTTTATAATCAGCGTGACGCCGACGGCGCCCCTGAGCGCGATCGATGTCGCGTTCACGATGCAATGTACCAACACATCGGTCGCCTCAAGCACGACGGGACTCAACACGCTGTTGCTGTCGGCTTCGACGACACCGGTGCCTGACATCGTCGCGCTTGCCGCGACCAAGCGTAGCGATGGCTATGTCGGCGTCATCACCGGCACGGGCGCGTTTGCCGTGGCGACGGTCAATCTAGGGGCAACCGGCGATCTGATCGTTTCCGCCGATACGGGTTCATCGACAGTGCCGGTGTCGATGATGCTGTGCCAGACGGATCCAGTGTCCGGTCAATGCATCTCGCCGATCGTGACTTCGCTCCCCGTGACAATCACGACGAATGCCACGCTGACATTCGCGGTCTTCGTCACCGCAAACGCCTCCTTTACACCGGACCCGGCGAACAAGCGGATATTCTTGCGGTTCCGGGACAACCCGGGCGGTGTGACCCGAGGCGCAACGAGTGTGGCCGTCAGCAACGCTGAATGATCCGCCGGCGCGCTCAGTAACTTTCGCTGCCGCCGCCCCCCGGCTATACACTGGCCGTTCCAACCGGTCGCGAAACCCCCAAGCCACGGACGAAACCGCTGATGGCCTTAACTTATCCTGAAATCGACCCCGTCGCGATCAGACTGGGACCGCTGGCGATCCGCTGGTACGGGCTGGCCTATATTACCGGGCTGGTGCTCGGCTGGCGCTATACCGTCTGGCTGGCCCGGCAGAAGCGGTTCAACGGCCCGGATAGCCGGCCCACCGCCACCGACCTGGACGATTTCCTGTTTTGGGCGATGGCCGGCGTCCTGATCGGCGGGCGGCTGGGGATTGTCCTGTTCTATAAGCCCCATGAATATTTCGCCGATCCCGTGAGTATTCTGAAAATCTGGGAAGGCGGCATGTCTTTCCATGGCGGTATGCTGGGCGTCGTCGTCGCGTTGATTCTGTTTGCCCGGCGCCGGCACATCGAACTGCTCAAGATATCGGACCTGGTCGCCTGCGCCGCGCCGATCGGTCTGTTCTTCGGCCGTCTGGCGAATTTCGTGAATGGCGAGCTGTGGGGGCGGGTCACCGATTCGCCACTGGGCATGGTGTTCCCGACCGGCGGCCCCGAACCGCGCCATCCCAGCCAGCTTTACGAGGCGGCGTCCGAGGGCGTGATCCTGTTCTTGGTACTGGCGATCTTGGCGCAGCAGCCGGCCATTCGGCGCCGCCACGGACTGCTGACCGGACTTTTCCTGGTCGGCTATTCCATCGCCCGTTCCACCTGCGAGTTGTTCCGCGAACCCGATTCCTATCTGGGCTTTATCGTCGGCGGCATCAGCATGGGGCAGATTCTGTCTTTTCCCATGCTGCTCGTCGGCCTGGGCCTAGTGATCTATGCGACCCGCAGGCCGGTGCGGGCAGCCGTCCAACCTTGAATCCGCTCGCCGCGCGCCTTGCCAGACGCATCGTCCGTGGCGGACCGATCACCGTCGCCGACTATATGGCGGCGGCGCTGACCGATCCCGATCACGGCTTTTACCAGCGGGCCGATCCGCTCGGGTCCGGTGGGGACTTCACGACTGCGCCCGAGATCAGCCAGCTTTTCGGAGAGTTGATCGGCGCATGGCTGATCGATTGCTGGACGCAAAGCGGCCGGCCGGCCAAGGTGAATCTCGTGGAGCTGGGTCCCGGGCGCGGCACGCTGATGGCCGACGCCTTGCGCATCGGCCGGCAGATGCCCGATTGGCTGAACGCCATCGAACTTCACCTGGTCGAGATCAATCCCGCGCTTCGCAAACTCCAGCTCGAGGCGCTGTCGCCCTATGGGCCGCAGTGGCACGACAGTCTTGGCACCCTGCCGCAGGATGGGCCGGTCATGCTGGTGGCAAACGAGTTCTTCGATGCGCTGCCGATCCGGCAACTCGTCTTTTGGGACGGGACGTGGCGCGAACGGCTGGTGGACTGGACGGCGGAGGCCGGGTTTTTTTTCGCGATCTCGCCAAAGCCGAGTTCGCTGGCATTTCTGGTCCCAGCCGGCCTTTTCGCCGAACAGGGCAGCCTCTACGAGCTGTCGCCGACCGTCATCGCCGTCGGCACCGAAATCGCACAGCGGATCGCCGCCCAAGGGGGTGCCGCGCTGCTGATCGATTACGGAAAAACGGAAAGCGGGCTCGGCGAATCACTGCAGGCGGTGAAGGCGCACAGAATGGTCGCGCTCCTGGACGATCCCGGCAACGCCGACGTGTCCGCCCATGTGGATTTCAGCGTGCTGCGCCGGCTTGCGGATGACGCCGGGGCGCGGCCCGCCGGACCTGTGACACAGGGCGAATTTCTCAACGCGCTCGGGATCGGCGTGCGCCTCGAACGGCTAAAACGCGACCTGCCTACCGGCGAATCAGACGATACCGCGGCTGCGCTCGATCTGGCGGTCCAGCGGCTGACCATGCCGGCGGCCATGGGGCGGCTATTCAAGGCGCTGGCGATCACATGCCCCGCAATCGTTCCCGCGGGATTCGTGCCCACCGCATTTGGGCCGCCCTCATCTTAGCGCAGACGGCCTAGCGGTTATTCTTCAGCCGCTTATCCGTGTCCGGGTTCTTAACCCGTCCCTGGCCGCCGTGCTGTATATTCGAGCGGGCGCCAGAATTTTTCGACGTCCCGTTCTCGCGGTTGTGTTTCAGGCGTCCATCGGATTGCGGGTTGCGAACGGCACCCCTATGTCCGGGTGATGATGATGTATTTGGCATGCTGATCCTCGGCGTTTGCATGTCGGTTAGCGCGATCAATCTCGCTATAGATAAACCGCCCAGATTTCGGGCAGTTCCCTGGCCCTCCTGACCGCGGTTGTGCAGGTGGCTGTTGTTAATTACGCGCGCGACTGAAGTGGATTTCACGCTATGATAAAATCTGGGGTGATCGGTTCCGCCGACGGTCTTCGCCACGGGTTCTACACCCGCCAAGGGGGCGTCAGCACGGGTCTCTATACCTCGCTCAATTGTGGACTCGGGTCGGCCGACGATGCCGGCAATGTGGCGGAAAACCGGGCGCGTTGCGCGGAAACGCTGGGTGTCGGAGCGGGGGCGCTGGTCACCGCCTTTCAAGTGCACGGCACGACAGTGACTGACGTGGCCGTGCCCTGGAGCGAAACCGCGCGGCCCAAAGCGGACGCCCTTGTGACATCCCGTCGCGGCATCGCCATTGGCATTCTAACCGCGGATTGTACACCTGTGCTGCTGGCCGATCGTGAGGCCGGCGTCATCGCGGCGGCGCATGCCGGCTGGAAGGGCGCTAAGGCCGGCGTGATCGATGCCGTCGTCGCGGCGATGATCCGACACGGCGCGAGCGCGACGAATATCGTGGCCGCGATAGGCCCGACGATCGGCGCCGCTTCTTATGAGGTCGGCCCGGAATTCCGGCGGGCTTTCCTTGATGACGATCCGGCGGCCGACCGTTTTTTTAGCACGGGCTCGGACGGGAGGCCGCATTTCGACCTGCCCGGGTTCGTGGCTGGGCGCCTTGGAATGTTGAACCTCGCCGCCATAGACGTGATAGCCGCCGATACCTACGCCGATGCAGAACGATTCTTCAGCTACCGCCGGTCGTGCCATGCCGGCGAAGGCGATTACGGCCGGCAATTATCAGCGATTGCCCTGGCCTGACCGGGATTCACAAAATGGACACTGGCGTGGCGGCGCATCCGGCTTTATGGTCGCCGGCTCAGTCCCGCCGCTCGGCCCGATAATCCATGAAGCTACTCTCCGGAAATTCCAATAAACCGCTCGCCGAAGCGATTGCCGCCGAGCTGGGCGTGCCGCTGACGAAGGCCAATATCCAGCGCTTCGCCGACCTGGAGGTCTTCGTCGAAATTCTGGAGAATGTCCGCGGCGAAGACGTCTTCCTGATCCAGTCGACCTCGTTTCCCGCCAACGACAATCTGATGGAGCTGCTGGTCACGATCGACGCGCTGAAGCGCGGGTCAGCGAGGCGCATCACCGCGGTTCTGCCCTATTTCGGCTATGCCAGGCAGGACCGGAAGACCGGACCACGCACGCCGATCTCGGCCAAGCTGGTCGCCAATCTGATCACCGTCGCCGGGGCCGACCGGGTTCTGACGATGGATCTGCATGCCGGCCAGATCCAGGGATTTTTCGATATTCCGACCGACAATTTGGTGGCCGCGCCGGTGTTCGTCGCGGACATCAAGAGGCATGCGGCGGGCTATGCCACGCCGATCATCGTGTCTCCGGATGTCGGCGGCGTCGTGCGCGCCCGCGCGCTAGCCAAGCGCCTGGATGCGGACCTCGCCATCATCGACAAGCGCCGCGAGCGGGCGGGGGTGTCGGAAGTCATGAATATCATCGGGGACGTCGATGGGCGCGCCTGCATCCTGGTCGACGATATCGTCGATTCGGCCGGTACGCTGTGCAACGCGGCGGTCGCGCTCGCCGAAGCGGGGGCAAGCTCGGTTCGCGCCTATACCACCCATGGTGTCTTGTCGGGCGGAGCCGTGGCCCGCATCGCCGCCGCTCCGATGGTCGAACTAGTGACGACCGACAGCATCCAGGCGACCGAAGCCGTGGCGAAAGCCGGTTCCATCCGTCAATTGACTGTCGCCCCTCTGATCGCCGAAGCGATCCTGCGGATCACCGAGGAACGCTCGGTCTCGAGTCTGTTCGACTGAGCGAAAAAGGATCGGCCTGCGCGAGACCGATCCTCATTTCACCTTACGGCTATTTTTTCCGTCAGGCTCTTTTTGCCTTTCGGCCGATTTTTTCGTTAAGGATGGGCGTCCGTGTTGGCGGGAACGTCATACAGGCTCTCGTCCGAGCCGGGAGCCTGCCCCAGATCGAACCGACGATTCTGGCGGTAGGAGCTGCGCAGGAACGCATAGAAATCGAGTGAGGTTTTCTTGGCCTGCTCGTAATCGGCCACCTTGGTCGACAGCAGATCGATACCCTTGCCGAAAGCGACACCGAACTGCTCCGGATAGGTCGTGTAGAGAACCCAACCCCAGGGATCGGCCACGCCGTCCACCGCCGTTCCGACGGTGTCGCGCGGATTGCTGGGCCCGAACAGCGGTAGGACCAGATATGGCCCTTCGCCCACGCCGTATGTATACAGCGTTGCACCGAAATCCCCAGCCTTTGGTTCCTGGATGTTATTATGGGACGCTACGTCGATGAGACCTCCGAAGCCGAAGATCGTGTTGACCACAAACCGCGCCGCCGTGGTGCCGGCCGACGAGAGATCGCCCTGCAGGCCCTTGTTCATGAAGACGATGGGTTCGTTCAGATTGTCGATGACATTATGAATGCCGGTGCGCGCCGGGGCCGGCAGATCGTTGTAACCCTTCGCGATCGGGAACAGGACGTAGGTATAGGCCTTGTCGTTGAAATCGAAGATCGCCCTGTTCATCGGCTCGAGCGGATCGTTCGTCTGGTCGAACGCAGCGCGCTGGGCAGGATCGGTCGGCGGCGTGGCGCAGCCGGCGAGCAACATGGGCAAGGACGCGGCAAGCACGACGGTCGCGCGCATTGCGGTGGAACTTATAAATTCATTCACTACTAAATGCTCCTCAACAATATGCGGTGGCGGTCGGTGAAACCCCTGTCGCCCCAGCACCCAACGTCTAAGATGGTACGTTTGTTCTGTTTGCCCGGATTTAATGCCCCATTGCGGTAAAAATGATACTATTTCTTAGAATTTGCACAATTTTGTCATGGCTTTTCATCGCATCCGCCGTTCTTGGATCATTGTATCAGCTACTGGCTGCCTATGCCGTCCGGCGTTTTGCCGCGCAGCCTGTGCCGAAGCCCGAGGCGAGGCCGCCGGTTACGCTGCTGAAGCCTCTATGCGGCGACGAGTCGGGACTATACCAGAATCTCCGATCGTTCTGCGAATTGGACTATCCGGACCTGCAGATTGTCTGCGGCGTGCGCCAACCGGATGATCCGGCGATCGGCGTGGTTCGCAAGCTGCAGGCCGACATGCCGCATGTCGATCTCGTGCTTATCTCGAATCCGGCCCTGTATGGAACCAAT
Source organism: Rhodospirillales bacterium (assembly GCA_028291345.1). Lineage (GTDB taxonomy): Bacteria > Pseudomonadota > Alphaproteobacteria > BOG-932 > Roseiterribacteraceae > BOG-932. The sequence goes on from JAQGIF010000263.1 coordinate 48,455, forward strand.
TACAAGGTCAGCAATCTGATCAATATGATGACGGTCGCCAAGCATGACGTGCTGGTGATGTCGGACAGCGATATGCTGGTCGAGTCCGCCTATCTCGACGCGGTTGTCGGCACATTACAGCGCCAGGGTGCGGGGCTGGCGACCTGTCTCTATATCGGCAGGCCGATCACCGGCCTGTGGTCGGCCATCGGCGCGGCAGGAATCAATTTCTGGTTCCTGCCTTCAGCCACCGTTTCGAAGCTGCTGGGGGGGAAGAACGGCTGCTACGGCGCGACCATCGCGATCCGCCGTTCGACCTTGGAGCGCGTGGGTGGTTTTGCCGCGCTCAAGAACCAGCTCGCCGACGACTACGCGCTGGGCGCCCTTGTCGAGCGCGGGGGCGAAGATGTCGTCGTCGTGCCCTATTTTCCGTCCACGATCGTGGACGAGCCGAGTTTTCGGGCGCTTTTCCGCCACGAACTGCGTTGGGCGCGGACAATTCGCAATACCGCGCCCGCCGGCTTTGCAGGCTCGGCCATAACCCATCCGCTGCCATTGGCGCTGCTGGGTGCGATTCTGGGATCGGTTGCCCGTGTGCCTTGGCAAATGCTATTATTGCCATTGGTGCTAGCCGGTCTTTGTCGCTTTGCGCTGGTTGCCAGCGTATTCGGCGCAGTCGCGGCGCCAAAACCACGCTGGTGGCTTTTATTGCCGCGAGACGTGCTATCATTGGCGATTCTCGTCCTCGCGTATTTTGGACGATCGGTATCTTGGCGCAACAGCGCCTTCCGTGTGGACAGCGTCGGCGCGCTGTCCGAAGAGACAGATGGAATCTAGCGCATGATGAAGACCCTGTTCCTCCAGCCGCCCTCGTTCGACGGGTTCGACGGCGGCGCCGGTTCCCGTTACCAGGCGCGCCGCGAAATCAAATCCTTCTGGTTCCCGACCTGGCTGGCCCAGCCCGCTGCCTTAGTTCCTGGGTCGAAGCTGATCGACGCACCGCCCGCCAAGCTGGGCATGGACACGGTGCTGCCGATGGCCAAGGATTACGAGATGGTCGTCATCCACACCTCGACCCCGTCCTTCGCCTCGGACGTCAAGGTCGCGCAGGCGATGAAGGACACCAACCCGAACCTGAAGATCGGCTTCGTAGGCGCCAAGGTCGCGGTCGATGCCGAGGGTAGCCTGAAGAACGGCGCACCGATCGATTTCGTCGCCCGCAACGAGTTCGACTTCACTCTGCTGGACGTCGCCGAGGGCAAGGATTTCAGCGGTATCGACGGCATCAGCTTCCGCAATGAATCCGGCGTGATCGTCCATAACAAGGACCGCGCCATGATCGAAAACATGGACGATTTGCCGTTTGTAACCGAAATCTATAAGCGCGACCTGAAGATTGAAGATTATTTCATCGGCTATCTGAAGCATCCGTACGTGTCGATCTATACGGGGCGCGGCTGCAAGTCGCGCTGCACCTTCTGCCTGTGGCCGCAGACGGTCGGCGGCCATCGCTACCGCACGCGCAGCGTCGGCCATGTCGCGGAGGAAATCCGGCTGGCCAAAAGCTATTTCCCGCAGGTGAAGGAATTCTTCTTCGACGACGACACCTTCACCGACGATCTGCCGCGCGCCGAAGCCATCGCCAAGGAATTGGGCAAGATGGGCATTATGTGGTCATGCAACGCTAAGGCCAACGTACCGCGCGAGACCCTCAAGGTGCTGCGCGACAACGGCCTACGCCTGCTACTGGTCGGCTACGAATCCGGGAACCAGCAGATCCTTTACAACATCAAGAAGGGCATGCGGATCGAGGTAGCGAAGAAGTTCACCAAGGATTGCCACGAATTGGGCATCCAGATCCACGGCACCTTCATCATGGGCCTGCCGGGTGAAACCCAGCAGACGATCGAGGAAACGATCAAGTTCGCCACCGAGATCAACCCGCACACCCTGCAAGTTTCGCTGGCAGCGCCCTATCCGGGCACGTTCCTGTATAATCAGGCGGTCGAGAATAACTGGCTGGACGCGGCGCATGCCGAGCTGATCGACGATCACGGTGTCCAGATGGCGCCGCTGCATTACCCGCATCTGTCGCACACCGAAATCTTCAATTCTGTCGAGACCTTCTATCGCCGATTCTATTTCCGCGCGCCCAAGATCGCCTCGATCGTCGGCGAGATGGTGCGCAGCCCGGACATGATGAAACGGCGGCTGCGCGAAGGCGTCGAGTTCTTCCAGTTCTTGCGGGAACGCAAGGGCGGCGTCGCGCAACACTGAACGGCTGAAACGGTCGACGGGGAATGCCACCCAAAGGGTCACCCCCTATCAGCGCGCCGCCTGGGAAGCGATTGATCGTTACCGCCGACGATTTCGGCGTCGATGTTGCCGTCAACGAGGCGGTCGAACTCGCCTATAACGAGGGCATCCTGACGTGCGCCAGCCTCATGGTGGGCGGCCGCGCGGTGGTGGACGCGGTCGACCGGACACGGCGGATGAAGGGCCTTGGCGTTGGTCTGCACATCACGCTGGCCGACGGCCGGCCAGTGTCGCAGCGCCGGAATGTGCGAAGCCTGATCGACCATGAGGGGCGATTCAAGAACACCCTGGTGTCCTCCGGCGTCAGTTGGTTTTTCAACCCGATCGTCCGGCATCAGCTGGCGCGCGAAATCGACGCGCAATTCCGGGCCTTCATCGCGACCGGGCTGGTGATGGACCATGTCAATGTCCACAAGCATCTGCATTTCCACCCGACCGTCGCAGCGATGATCATCAGCATCGGTAGGCGCTATGGCATGTTGGCTGTACGTGTGCCCGACGAGCCACGGGACATATTGATGAAGGCGGAACCTGGGGTCGACGTTCCCAAATCACGCCTTAAGCCGCTGCTGTGGCTGCTGCGCCGGCGCATGACCCGAGCCCGTCTGCTGCAGAACGATAACGTCTTCGGATTGGCCTGGACCGGCGCGATGACCGAGGACCGGCTGCTGGCGCTGATTACGCATCTACCGGAGGGGCTGAACGAGATCTACAGCCACCCGGCGACTGCGGATGCCAAAGATATGAGGCGCGGTGTCCGTGGCTATAAGTACCGCGAGGAATTGGCAGCCCTGATGAGTCCGAGAGTGCGGCAAGCGCTGATCGCCAATAACGTGACCTTGGCGCGGTTTTCGGGGTCGTTGAACAAGGGCTGACCGGCGTCCCTCACGGCGGACCGAAATCGCCGGGTTTTCGAACGGCGAATAGCGCAGTGAAATGCGAGCGATTGAGCAACCGCAGCCGGTCCGGAAGAAGGTGCGAAAGCTCGCCGGCCCCATCCGCATCCAGCACCAGCACGAAATCGAAGTTCTCCGGCCAGTCCCTCAGATAAGCGGCGGACCAATGCGGGTCGAGCGAGCGACCAGCGACAAGAGATTGTACCGTCGGCGGTTCCCCGTCGCCCGAGATCACGTCATAGGGAGGCCGAACGGCGATCGGATGTTGTGACGGGTCACTGAATAGGAACGGCCAGAAGGCGCGCCGATCGATCGCGAGCAAGGCCGGGAGATGAGAGTCGATTCGGAAAATTCCGAACGCCGTCAGTCCGGGCGGTGCTGCCTGCCAGTAAGGAGCGGCCGGATCGAATGGTGCCGAAACCGTCAGCACCTTGCTTCCGGGCGGTACCGCGGCAACGCTCGCCCGTAAGTCGGCGACAACCGCCTCATGATCGTGCCAGACGGTACCGATAGAAATCACCTCGGCGATCAAGGCCGCCGCCAACGGCGCCGCGATACTCCCGAGCTGCCACATCGACATGGCGGGCGGCTGAAGCCCGGCAGCCACAACGAGAGCCAGCATCAGCGATACACGGCTGTCGAGATATGTCGCGCCGCCGGCGCTGAACGGAAGACAGATATAGGCCGCAAGAAGCGCACGCGCAGCGAGCGCAATGCCCGGGCCGGTGTGGCCTGTCGCGTCGCCAACGAGACGAATGCGGCGGAGAAAAACCCGGCTGCGACCAGAAATCCGGGCAACGGCCGGTAGGCGGCGAATGTTGCGGCCAGATAGAAGACCTTCGAGATCGCCGACCATCCAGCGATCCAGGCCACGGCGTTGTGTGGCGGGATCAGGCACCACAAGAGCCCGGCGCGACAAAGCTAGCACCAAGCAAGTCCGCGCTCCGAGCGCCGGCGGCCAATCTGTGCGGCCGGTCGCGGCAGGCGATCAGCTCCGCTGCCTCCGCCGCTCCTACTAGCACGCCAAAGAACGCAAGCCCCATCAGGTGCGTGAAAAAAAGCGCGCAAGCGCAGGCCGCGCCGGCAAGGGCCCGGACGAATATCGGCCGGCCACGCAGATGGAGCCATAGCGCCGCCGCCATCAGCGCGACACCGAGCGCGATCAGATAATTGATGAAACCAAACACAACAATGATGTTGCAGGCCATCAGCCCCGCAGTATCGGCCAATAGAGCCGGCGGCCGAACGCGCACCGGCTATAAGCGACGGCGCCCACAAGCGGCATCAGCAGCGCCAGAGCCAGCATGATCTTGCCGGCCGCGAACGGCGTCATGAAATGCATCAGCGGAGGGATCAGTATATCGATCGCAAGATCGGGAACGACCGCCCAACTCGGTTGCCAAATTCTATCCAGCACCGGGTCTCGGCCGGCATGGGCCAGAATCACCAGCCGCGCGAGGTGATTGGGATAATCGACGATCGGCGGCAAACAGGCCAGCAAAAAGGGGTGCCAGCAGAAGGAGGCAGAGCGCCGTGAAGATCGTCCACCAGCAAGACGAACGCGCGGCGATTTGCTCACACTTCATCGATAACATCTCGGTGCTGATTGATTCACGAAGATGCCGGGTTTGCGGCCGAATCGGTCCTAAGCCTCCGGCACCCGATGCAGGAGCCGGCGCTTCGGCGTGCCCAGCAGCGACGGCATGACCAACAGGACGCAGACCAGCGTATAGAACATCTCGATCGACAGCAGCCGACCCATTTCGGAGGTTCCCGGGTGGGATGACAGGATCAGGCTGCCAAAGGCCGATGCGGTGGTCAGAGTGCTGAACACGATCGCCCGCGCGGTTCCCGATTGCAGCGGATTCGGCCGACCGGCGCGCCAGTTCATGACGAAGTAGATGTCGAACGCGACACCGATACCTAGCAGCAACGGCAGAGCGATGATATTGGCGAAGTTAAGCGGCATCCCGATGATCACCGTCGTCGCCAGGGTGAACAAGGCGGCAAGCAGCAGCGGCACCAGCGCCACCAGCACGTCGTAGAACCGCCGCAAGGTCAAGGTGAGCAGAATGGTGATGCCCAAGGTCGCCAATATGCCCGCGGTCAGGAAGGCATTCACGATGGTGTGGCTGGACTCCTGAATCGAAACCGGGGTGCCCGTAGCATCCGGCGCGATCGTACGCACGGCGGCCACGAAGCGGCGCAGCACGTCGTTATTATTGGCATCTCCGGCCGGGAACACCACGACGCGCGCCTTCCCATCGGGCGCGACCCAGGAGCGGACGAGATCGGGCGGCAGATCGGCCATCGTCACCGGCGTCGCCGACAAGACTAGGCGCAGCTGCCGCAGTTGGTTGGTCAGGCCGCTTAAAAGGACATTCTGTATCCGGTCGAGCATGGCGTCCGACGAAGCCGCCACCTTCTCAAACAGAGACGCGAGCCGCTGTTCCGGCGCATCCTTCTCGCCCGCCGGAACCACGGCCCGCAGCGCCGTGGCGCTTTTGAGAATGGTCGATCGCATCGCCGCCGCATCGGGCGGCGGCTGGATATCCGGTGGATCCAAAGTCGGACCGATCAGCGAGGCGGTATCGTGAAGAATCTCGAGCTTTTCCGGCTGATCCTCGGGGATATAGCTGAGCAAGCTCACCGCCCGCGACACCTCTGGCAGTTTGGCCAGCCGGTCGGCGAGCTTGCCCGCCTCGTCCAATGTCGGCGCCAGAATGTCGATCGTGTTGGGCGTGGTATCGGGGTTTTTCATCAGCTCCAACATGACCGACACAGCTTCGGTGTGCGGATCCATGAGGTTCAATGGATTGAAGTCGAAATTGAGCCGAGGAAGTAGCACGATGGTGCCAACCCCCAATACCGCGGTTATGCCGAGCACCAGCCGGCGGCGGCGGAGCAGGAAATCATCCAACCCGGCCAGGACGCTGAATCCGACCGGGCGGGGTTCAGGGCCTAGACGCATGACGGTCATGAGTGCCGGCAACACGGTCAGGTTGAAGAAAACCGCGATCATCATGCCTACGCCGGCGATGATGCCCAGTTCCGAGACGCCGCGGTAAGCGGTCGGCAGGAACGAAAAGAACCCCGAGCTGGCGGCCAATGCGGCCAGAATCAAAGCGGGCCCGACCAGATGCGCGGTCGCGTCGAGCGCCTTGCGAAAATCGTCGATGCGGTGGCGCTGAGTGCGATAGCGGACCGAAAACTGAATGCCGAAATCCACTGCGATCCCGACGAACAGTATGGCAAAGGCGACTGAGATCAGGTTTAGCGTACCGACTGCAAGCGCGGCGAAGGCGGCGGTGGCCAGCAGCCCGATGACGAGCGTCGCCAGAATCGCCAGCGCCATCCTGACCGAACGCAAAGCGCCATACAGCAAGAGAGCGACCAACGTCATCGCGACGACCATCGACACGCCCAGCCCCTGGCTGACCGTGGCGAACTGCTCGTCGTTCAGCGGCACATCGCCGGTCAGCTTGATCGTCACGCCATTGGCTGGCGCCAGCCCAAGATCGGCCGCGGTCTTGCGAATGAAATCGGTCGCAGCCTTGCCCGGTGTAAGCGAGCTGAAATCGAGCACCGGCTTAGCCTGAATGAAGCGCTGGAGATCCGTCGGGGACGGCTTGCGCCCGGTCAGCATCGACTGCCAGGAGAGCGGGCGCAGCGGTTTGGCCGGATCGAGATTGTCCTCGATGGCGCCGCTGATCGCCGTCAGCGCAGGGGCAATGTCCGATCGCCGGGCGTCGCCACGCTTCACGCCCTCTAGAAACAACGACAACGTGTTCGCCAGGCCGCGCAGACTCGGGTCCGCGGCGATATTGCCTATCAAGCCCTGCGCCTTGATCATCGAATCCGCGAGATTCTGCACCTCGGCGACAGGCAGGAGCAGCAGTCCATTGCGATCGAAGAACGGCCCGCCATCGGGCCGGACCACGCTGGTGAACAACGGCGATTCCTTCAGCTTGCCAGTCAGCGCTGCGGTCGCGCTTTCGGCCTGCTCGGGAGTCGAGCCGTTGACGACGACGGCTATCAAGTCGGAGTTCTGGGGAAACTCCTTGTCGAACGCGATCTCGCGCTGCCGCCAGGGCAGTTTCTCCGACAGCAGCCGGTCAGTATCGGTGTCGATGCTGAGGCGATTGACCGATACCCAGCCAAAGCCCGACCCAGCCAGAATAGCCAAGGCGATCACGAGCCAGGCGTTGCGGCTGCACCAGCCGACGACCGCAGCCGTAAACTCGCTCATCGGGCGCGCGACATCGTCTCCCTTCAAATTGGGTCCGGTCAATTCGGGTGCCGTCGGGTTAGGGCGTTTTGACACTGAACCGGATGTCCCCTCGGGTGAGATGCCCGTCAATCGCCAATACCTGCCAGCGTAGGCGATATTGACCGGTACCCAGACCGGACATTTTGGCGGCGACCACATCCGGAGCACTGTCCGGCACGATCGCAAGCGAACTGATTGTACCGTCGGGCGCCACCAAAGTCAGCCGCGACCGCTGATGATCGATACGACTATTGAAGTGAAGCGTCACATCGCTGTCGCCAGGCGCGACGGTATCGTCGACCGCCGGAGTCGATCCGATGATGACCGCATGCGCCTGGACCGCAGGCGCAGTGACGGTCTGTGCCAGGGGCATTATGAGGGCGGCGACGATGAAGCGCGAGAAGAGCGGTGACGGCATGGCCTATCCTGTTCCGCGAGGCTGGGGCAGTCCCATACCAAACCCCCTCCCAAACGCCAAGTCGGGCCGACCGTTCCCCGGCCGATAACTGTAACATTGATCATAAAGCCCTTGGCCTCCCTCCGAGCCCTGGCGCCATCGACGCCCCCGGCCTATTTGGCTATAGAACGCGTATGTCGACCGACGAGTTTCTGAAAAACGACGCTTTCCTGACAACCGAGCTTTTGAAGCTGGCGGTCGAGTCGGCGGGGATCGGCGTCTGGAGGGTAAATCCGCAGACGCGCGGCGTCGAGTTGAGCGCCGCCCTGAAGCAGATGCTCGGCATTCCCGTTGAACAGGCGGTCGATTACGCCACATTCCTCGCCCTGCTGCATCCCGAAGATAAGGAGCGGACGCGGCGAGAGCTGGCCGCGGCGCTGACATCGGTGGAAGGCAAGTGCGAGCTCGAGTTTCGCATCATCGCCCCGCCAAACGGAGTCGGCCAGGGCGACAACATCAGATGGATGTCCGCCAGCGGCCGCGTCTTTTTCGAGGGCGAGACGCGCAAGCCCACCTTGTTCATCGGCACGATACGCGACGTCACCGAGGCGAAGGCCGCCCTGGAACAGCAGCAGATGCTGCTTCACGAGGTGAATCATCGCGTCAAGAATAGCCTTCAGCTCGTCTCCAGCCTACTGCGCCTGCAGGCGCGGCGGATTCCCGATTTGGCGGCCCGACGGCAGCTTGAAGATGCCACCACACGCATCTCGACGATCGCGCATATCCATCAGCGGCTGTATCGCGATCAGGATATTCAGCGGATCAATTTCGGGGCATTCCTATCGGAACTGTGCGCCGACCTGCAAGGCTCGGCCCCGCAATGCTCGCTCGATGTCCGCGCGCCCGATTTCCGGGTGACGACCGACCGGGCCATTCCGCTGGCGCTCGTGGTCAACGAATTGGTGACCAACGCGTTCAAATACGCGTATCCGGCCCTGAATGGTGAAGTCGCGGGGGGCCGGGTGGCCGTCAGCGTCGATCTGCTTGATGCCGGCGAGATCGCGATCACGGTACAGGACGATGGCGTTGGCCTGCCGGAGGATTTCACCATTGCCGGCGGAAGCAATCTCGGAATGCTACTAATCGGAAGTTTGCTCGCACAGCTTTCCGGAAAGCTCGATGTCCGGCCGGGCGGCGGTGGCACCTGTTTTGTGGTGACCGCCCCGATCGACTGAGAATTCCGGTCGAATGGCGAGTTGTCGCCTGCCACCGATCGTTATAGTATCGCGCTGCATCGCTGTGCGGGGCGGCGTGATGTGAGACGGTCATGGAACCCGCCACCCCGATCAATATATATATTGATCGTCGACGACGGCCCCGAAACCCGCCTGCTGCTGACGGGTTTCTGGAGAAGAACGGGTTTTGGGTAACCGGCGGAGGCGAAGGACGCGCCATGCGCCGGATATCGGCCGAAGCGCGGATAGACTTGATCCTGCTGGACCTGAAGCTGCCTGGCGAAGATGGCTTGACTGCCGCGGTGGATTTCGGGCGCGCCATGGGCTGCGGCCGGCACGCCGCACCGCACTGGAAGCCGGAACCCTTTTCTCGGTTCGGCGTAGCGGCAGCGGACCGCCGCTCCTAATACGGCACGCCTGTCATTCAGTCTATATTTGCGCTGTACCGTGCCCGTTTCAGATTACATGGAACAAATACAGCAGGATAATTACAGGAATCGGAATTCCAAGAAACCAGAGAAGCATACCGCGCATTTCAACCTCCATTCGTTGGTTGACCAACGCGGGGTGCGGTTTGCTTGTTCCGAGGCGGACATAAAGCGGCCCCTGCCGCTAAAACGGCAGGGGCCGAAAGGTCAGAGCCGGTCGGTCGCGCAGCGTCTTACGACGTGGGGGCTCCCTCATAGACGATCTGGACACGCCGGTTCTGCGGTTCCCGTACGCCATCTGCAGTCGGGACCAGCAGGTCGCGCTTGCCCTTGGCGACGATCTCGATGTCGGAAGAGGAAATGCCGTCCTTTTCCAG
>JAQGIF010000278.1 GCA_028291345.1 Rhodospirillales bacterium
TACACAATTTATTGTGCGCTGCGGCACAAGATTGTCGAAATTCATATCGGCATAGTGAGATCAATAAACAATCTAACTTTAACCTTATGCAAGGGACCGACCATGTCTGAGTTCTCGAGGTTTTTTAAGCGCACCACTTTTATTACCCCTTGTGTGTTCATGAGTTTGGCATGGACGGTTGCGCCGGCTCACGCTCAAACGGCTGACGCGCCGGCGGCCTCTGGCGGTGCGCCCGGCCAGGGCCTGGAAGAAATCGTGGTCACGGCGGAACGGCGGACCACCAACATCCAGAAGACGGCGCTGGCGCTCACCGCGATCTCCGCCGACGCGCTGGTAAAGTCGAACGTCACCCAGCTGGTCGATATCAACGGCCGGGTTCCGAGCCTGGAGATCACCAAGAGCTCAGGCTACGAGACGGTCGTCACCATTCGCGGCGTCGGCCTTGAGACACCGGAAAACGCCCTGACCACCAGTCCCGGCATTTCGCTGTTCATCGACGGCGTCTATGTCGCCAACACCATTTCGCTCGATCAGACGCTGTTCGACATCGATCATATCGAGATCTTGCGCGGCCCGCAGGGCGCGTTGTATGGGCAGAGTTCGACCGGCGGCGCGATCAGCATCGTCACCAAGCAACCCAAGCTCGGGGAATTGAGCGGAACCGCCGACGTCACCTTCGGCGACTACGCTCTTCACCGTGAACGCGCCGAGATCAACGTGCCGCTGGGCGACAGCTTCGCGCTGCGCGCCTCGGTGCAGGAATATGCCCATGACGGCTTTACCAAGGACAATTTTTTCAAGAACTATTATCTCGACGATGCCGGCGACACGAGCGGCAAGATCGCGCTGCTGTGGAAGCCGACGGACGATTTCTCCGCCACGCTGACGACGCAGTTCTACAGTTCCGACTTCAATGGTTCGGCGCAGAAGGACCTGCGGGATCCTAATCCGGACCCCTATGTCGTGACCCAGGACTATCCGGCCCGCTTCGCGCTCAACACCAACATCACCCACCTCAATCTCGAGTGGGACCTGCCGTGGTTTACGGTCAAGTCGGTCAGCGCCTATCAATATCTCGACCACCACCAACAGGAAGACGGTTCGCGCAGCGCTTTCAGCCTGATCGGCGCCTATGACAATGTCGCTGCCTGGAACACCAAGCTGCAGAACTACAACGAAGAGTTCGACATCCTCTCCAACGGCGACACCAACTTCGACTGGGTCACCGGCGTATTCGTGCTCAGCCAGAAGACCCGGCAGTTTGTCGCGGAGTTCGGCGGCAGCAACGCAAATGCCAGCTTCCTGGTGACCCCCGACATTGAAACCCACGCGCCGTCGAACCTGACCTTCGGCCAAAACCTTCTGGTCAATCACGCGTCCTATGCCTGGTTCGCCCAAGGCACCTACCACATCACCGACGCATTGCGCCTGACGGCGGGCGTCCGCGTCAACTACGACTCCTATTCAGCGCTCGCCGCGAATTTCTCGGGTCGCAACGCGGTAAACCCTGTTCAGTCGACGAGCAACTATACCGACACGGTGCCGACTTGGCGCGGCGAACTGGATTACGACCTGACCCCCGACAATATGCTCTATGGCAGCGTGTCGCGCGGCTACAAGCCGGGTGGCGTCAACACGCCCGGCTTTAGTTTTTTCCACGTTCCGACATTCAGCCCGGAAACCAACACCGCCTTCGAAGTCGGATCGAAGAATCAGTTCCTCGACAAGCATCTGCGGGCCAACTTCGCGGCATTCTATTACGTCTATAAGAACATGCAGTTCATCTATACCGATCCGATCCCCTTCGGCGGGGCGATCACGAACATTCCATCCACCCATATCTGGGGGGGAGAAGCCGAGCTGTCCTATACCGGCGGTCCGCAGGACCGGCTCCATGTCGACAGCACGCTGTCGCTCGAGGATGGCGAGGTTCAGGGGTCCTACAAGTCCATCAATTCGACCATCCAGGCAAATATCATCGCCACCGCCCCCGGCTGCCAATTCGGCGGTCAGTTCTATAATCCGGCCTGCTGGAACGCCGAACTCGCCGCGGCACGCGATATCGGCGGCAACCAGCCGGCGAAAATGCCCAGCGTGCTCGCCTCCCTCGCCCTATCCTACGACTTCCCGGTCTATGCCGGCACGCTCACGCCGCGGGTCGAGTACGTCTATCGGGGAAGCTTCTGGCAGCGCATCTTCAACCAACCCGGGATCGACAAGGTCCCTGGCTACAGCCTGGTCAACCTGAATTTCGAATACGTCCCCGACGACAGCCCGGTCAAAGTCCAGTTCTCCGTCTCTAACCTCTTTGACGAAGCCGGCGTCAATTCACGCTACACAGATCCCTACGGCACCTTCACAACGTCGCAGCAGTTCATCCCGCCACGCCAAGTCATGGGGACAGTCTCCTACTCATTCTGATCGTCCCAGGCCTGAACTTTCCCGAGAAGGGGCTTGCGGCGCCGCAAAAGGCCACAAGCCCCTTCTTCATGAGGTCATCGTGATTGTCGTTTCCAGCATCAATATCTTCGCCCGTGAGCTTGACCGCTTGATCGCCCTTCTATGTCGACCTGTTCGGGTTCGGCGAAAACTTGGAGCAGCGCGGGCCGATCTATCGCGCTCTCGATGGCGGCGGCGTAGCGATCGGCTTCAACGCCGCGGAGACTTATCGGTTGCTGAATATCGATGAATTTCCACCACCGGCCGGCGTCAGATCCTTATTGACCTTCGAGGCGGCGGATCATGACGCTGTCGCACGACTGACCGTCCAGGGCAAAACCTTAGGCGCCACGATCATCAAGGCGCCTTACGGAACGTTCTACGGCTCGCGCCAATCGGTCCTGCGCGATCCCGAAGGCCAAGTGCTCCGGATCAACGCCTTTCAATCAGTGGCTGCGTCGTGAGTGTATATGAACCGAGTCAGGCAGCCGAACATATCCCGATTGTAGATTTCTCTGGCGCCTTCTCTTCCGATCCCGCGATACGCCACGCGGTGGCGCGGGAAATCCACAGGGCCGGTTGCGAGACCGGATTCTTTTACCTGAAGGGCCACGGAGTGCCGGCGGAGATCATGGCGCGGCAACTCATTTTTTCGCGGCTTTTCTTCGAACAGCCCCTCGAAAAGAAGCTCGAAATCCGCATGGCCAATTCCCCGCACATGCGCGGCTACGATCCGATCGGCGGCCAGGCACTGGATGTAGATTCGCCACCCGATCTCAAGGAAAGCCTGGTGCTGGGGCGCGACCTCGGGCCGGACCATCCGCTTGTCCAGCGTGGAATTCCGTTCGAAGGAGCGAATCAATGGCCTACCGGTATCGCTAGGTTTCGGCCGCAGATGGAAGCCTATGCCGCTGAGATGATCCGCCTTGGCCGGCGCCTGGGTGCGATGCTCGCCTTGTCGCTCGACCTGCCCGAGGATTATCTGGAAGAAGGCTTGGCCGAGCCCAACTGTGCCGTTCGGCTGCTGCGCTATCCTCCGCACCCCTCGGATGCCGCCCTTAACCAGCTGGGCGCCGGTGCCCACACGGACTGGGGTCTCCTGACAATCCTGCTACAGGATGGCCGGGGTGGGCTGGAGGTTCGCAGCACCGACGGCGTTTGGCTTCGCACCGACCCGCTTCCCGGCGCCTTCGTCATCAATTTGGGCGACATGGTCCCGCGCATGACAAATGGGCTGTATCATTCCAACTATCACCGCGTACTCAACAATATTGGCGGCACCGATCGTTACTCCGTCGCAACCTTCTTCAATCCGCCTTACGACTATGTGTTTGCATGCGTGCCAACTTGTCTGCGGCCCGGAGTGGAAGCGCCGCCACCCTGCAGCTTCGGCGAGCACATTCAGGACATGATGAACCGAACCCGAGCAACGCCACCCTGAGAAGTCGTTGCGCGTGCAGGTTGAAGGCGGGGCCGACTAGCCGAAATGAAAGGCAGAGACAGGCTTACCCCAGATGGTTCCGCTGAAAGCGTGATGTCCGGCCTCTCCCGTCCCGGCACCGGCGGCGACCATTAGCGGCAGAAGATGCTCCTCGCGCGGATGGCAGACGCGTGCGCCGGGCGCCGCGCTCCATTGCGCGAGTCCGGCCTCGCGCTCCGCGATCGGGCCATCGCACAGCGTATCCGTCAGCCAACGATCAAATGCTTCGGCCGGCACGCAGGCACGCGGATCGCCCAGCGCCGGCAAATTATGAAAGCTAAGTCCGCTGCCGATGATCAGGATATTTTGCGTGCGCAGCGGCGCCAGCGCCTTGCCGATGGCGATATGCTGTGCGGGGTCAAGACCGGCCTGCAACGAAAGCTGCAGGATCGGGATGTCGGCCTGGGGAAAGGCGACTTTCAACGGGATGAAGATGCCGTGGTCGTAACCGCGTTTCAACTCTTCATCGCTCTCGATTCCGGCTTCGGCCAGGAGGCCGCGAACCTTACGGGCGAGATCGGGCGCCCCCGGCGCGGGATAGGTCAGCTGATAGGTGTGGGGTGGGAAATTATAATAATCGAACAGCAGTCCGGGCCTCGCCGCCGCCAGAACCGTGGGCTTCTTCATCTCCCAATGACCGGAAATGACCAGCAGGGCATCCGGACGGGCCGGGAGCATCGAGGGCAGATTACGCAGATAGTCGCCCATCGCCACCCAGCGCGCCGGCTCGTCGGCCGGCGGATCCATGAAGAAGCAGGGGCCGCCTCCGTGCGGAAGGTAGATCGAAGGTTGCATCATCACAGCTTACCGATTTCGTATTGCAAGAGCGGTATATGGTCTCGGCGCCACCGCCACGAAAGCCCGTTTATGATCCAGGCCGAAGCAGGCGTCTTGATCTTCGCCGCATGGATGTTTGTGGATTCAGACGCTCCCGGCGTTCGACTTGGCATCGTCAAGAGCAGCCGACAGATCTTTCCGAATACGGCGGCTCTCAGCGAGCATGAAGCTCTGATCCGAGCCGCAGACGAAAACGGTGATACCGAGCCCCAAAAGATCGGGGATCTCCCCGGTGTCGCCGATGAAGATACCTACCGTTCGGCCATGGCGGCGCCCGGCTTCGGCTGTTGCGGCAACGGCTGCGACGACTTTCGGGTCGCGCTGACTGTCGACTCCGAGAGACAAGGCAAGGTCGGCGCGACCCAGGAACATACAGTCCAGCTGATCGATTGCGGCGATTGCGTTAAGGTGAGAGAGGGCCGCCTCGTCTTCGATCTGGCACCAGACAGAACTCTCGTGATCCGCTGTCTGGCGATAGGTGACCGGATCGATGGTTCCATAACCGCCAGCGCGGGTTGATGGAGAAAAGCCGCGCCGGCCACCCGCATATTTCGTGGCGCCGAGCGCCCGCGTTGCGGCCTCGGTGCTGGCAATATGCGGAACGACGACACCGGCCGCGCCGAGATCGAGCACTTGGCCGATCGAGGCCGGAGTCAGTTCAGGAACGCGAACAAGGCACGGGAGGGAGGCACCTCGCCCGGCCATTACCATCCGATCCAACGTTGGCAGATCGAAGGGGGCATGCTCGGCATCGATAATTGCAAAATCGAGCCCGGCCGCTCCGATGATTTCCGGAATTTGGTGTGAGGCGGTCTTGATGAACGTGCCGAGCAGCACCGAGCCACCCCGGACGCAGTCTCGAAATCTTCGCATGAACGCGTCGTTCCTTCGCATGAGAGGCAGGAGCGTAGGAGCCAGGTCAGGGAACTGTCAACGTTGGCGGCATTGGCCACCGACAAGTTTTGCTGCTTGACAGCCCAAACTCCGCGTGACAGGTTTTTTCGATAGCGAAACACTGTTCCGCTAGGCGGAACGCTCGGAGCGGCCTCTGACACTCGTTGAAAAACTTCCCGCAGCTGACGATGCTGGCCTGGCTTCTGTCGATCTCGTGCTGAACTTGATCGAGTCGCTAGCGCGATCCGGGCGACCACGGGCGATGTCCGAAATTGCGCGAGACATGGGCATCTCAAAGACGCGCGTCCACCGGCACCTTAGGGCGCTGGTGCAGCACGGATATGTCCTTCAGGATCCCGAAACCGAGCGCTACGAGATCGGCATCAAGCTTTTGGTCCTCGGCGAGGCGGTGCGCGATCGCTTCGACGTCCTGACGGCGACACGGCCGGAAATGGGGCGGCTGCGCGATGAGACCGGCCAGACTGTCACGGTGTCGGCGCTAGTTGAGAATGCGATCGTCGTGCTCGACCTGCTGCAGGGTAAGACGCTGGTCGAGTTCGGTATCCGGCCGGGCGCAACCCTCGACTTCCACGCCTCCGCGCACGGCCTAATCGCCCTCGCCTATGGACCGTCGTATCTGCTCGAACAGGTGCTCGAATGCCCTCTGAAAGCGTGGACACCGGCGACGCTGGTCGATCCGGCGAAACTGAAAGTGGAAGTTGAGAAGGTCCGTGGCCGGCGCTGGGCTACGGCGGCTGATCAATTGTTAATCGGCGTTAATGCGCTGGCATCGCCGGTCTTCGACTATCGCAACGAATGGCGCGGCTCGATCGCCATTGTCGGATCGACCCAATTCATCGAGGCGAAACCTTCGGCGCGGCAGCTTGCGTTGGTGGTAGAGGCTGCGTCGGAAGCATCCCGCCGGCTGGGATGGAAAGTGAACCCACAATGACATATTCACTGGCCGTCGATATCGGCGGCACTTTCACGGATGTGGTCTTGCGCGGCGGCGACGGCGCTCTGACGACGGATAAAACCCTGACGACCCATCACGACCTGCTGGAGGGCTTCTTCCGCGGTGTCGACCAGGTATTGAGCAAAGCTGGAATCTCGTCCATGGACGTCGACGGCGTCGTCGTCCATGCGACGACGATTGTGACGAACGCACTCATCGAGCGCAAGGGATCACCTACCGCGCTGATCGCCACCAAGGGCTTCGGCGATGTCCTCTCAATCCGACACGAGCATCGCTACGAGATGTACGATCCGCAGATCGAATTCGCGGATCCGCTGATTTCGCACGATCTGACCTTCGAACTCGACGAGCGGATATTGGCGGACGGTGCGGTTCTGCGCGGCGTCGATACGACGGAAGTCGAAGCCTTGGCCAAAGCGATGCAGGCGAAAGGCGTCGTGTCGGTCGCAATTTGCCTGATCAACGGATTTCGCAACCCAGTCAACGAGCAGGCCGTAGCGGCGATCTTGAGGCGCGTGGCTCCGGACCTCTACCTGTCATTGTCCTCCAGCGTCGCGCCGCAAATTCGTGAATATCCGCGTACATCCACCACGGCGATCAACGCCTACACGGCGCCGATCACGGAACCCTATCTGCACGGCCTGACGCTCCGGCTTGCCGAGCGGCTCGTTCCCAACAAGCCGCTGATCATGCTGAGTTCGGGAGGCATCATCGGGGCCGAGATCGCCGGGCGCAATCCGGTCCGCATGATCGAAAGCGGCCCGGCCGCCGGAGCGTTGGCCGCTTCCTATTATGCCGAGCAGCTAGGTCTCGACCGCCTATTGTCATTCGACATGGGGGGGACCACCGCCAAGGCATGCCTGATCGAGAATCGCAAACCGCTGATCGCCAGCAGCTTCGAGGTCGATCGGATCTATCGTTTCCGCGAAGGGAGCGGGATGCCGCTCACGATCCCTTCGATCGACATGATCGAGATCGGTGCCGGTGGCGGCAGCATCGCCAGCGTCGATGCCCTGGGCTTGTTGAAAGTCGGTCCGCGCAGCGCCGGCTCCGCGCCCGGACCGGCTTGTTATGGGCAAGGCGGAAAGGAGCCGACGGTTACCGACGCCGACTTGGCGTTGGGGTTGCTTGATGGTGACAATTTCCTGGGCGGCGATATGCGGCTCGACCAGCAAGCGGCGGAGACGGCGCTTTGGCGTCTAGGTGAAAGGCTTGGGACCGATATTGCGCAGACCGCGTCGGGAATATACCGGGTGGTGGCCGAAACCATGGCCGCTGCCGCCCGCACCCACGCAACCGACCGCGGTGTCGATTATCGAGGCCTGCCGCTTCTTGCCTTCGGCGGCGCTGGACCGGTGCATGCCTGCGCCGTCGGGGCCTTGCTGGAGAGTACGTCGGTCATCTTCCCGCCAAACGCGAGTGTCCTTTCGGCATTCGGGACATTGGTGACGTCGGTGCGTTTCGATCTGGTACGGAGCGCACCGGGCAAGCTCGATGTCTTGGACTGGGACGATGTCGACCGCCTGTTGAGCGAAATGGCCGGGGAGGGACTGGCGGCCTTGGCCGACGCCGGCTGCCCGCCGGACACGGTCAGCCTCATATTCGGAGCGGACCTGCGCTATTTGGGTCAACAAAACGAAGTCCCCATCACTTTCGAGCACGACCCGCGGGCGGGGAATGACGTGGAGATGATCCGGCGCATCTTCGAGGCGGCGTATCTGGCGCAATATGGCGTTAACCCTTCCCACGTGCCGATCGAGATCGTCAGTTGGCGGTTGACCGTTCGTGGTCCGGATATCGCGGTCAACAGCCCCACGACTCCGACTGGCGGATGGGGACAGCCAAAGGCGATGCGTACAATTCTGTTATGGCGCGAATTGGGCCCGACTGCGGTCTATGACCGAGGCAGCTTGGCGGCCGGACAGACCATGGCGGGGCCCGCGATTATCGAGGAGCGGGAAACGACGATCGTCGTGCCGCCGGGATGGGATGCCACTATCGACCCTCTCGGCTGCGTCATCGCCAAGCGGAGGGCATAAGATGGACGGCATCACACTCGAAATTCTCTGGTCCAACCTGATCAGTATCGTCAGCGAGCAGGCCAAGGCTTTGCAGCGGATTGCCTTCAGCCCGATCGTGCGCGAAGCTGGCGACCTGGCAAGTGGATTGTTCGACGCGCGGGGCCGCATGGTCGCGCAGGCTAATACCGGCACGCCCGGACATATCAATTCGCTGGCCTCCGCGGGCCTGGCCTTGGCCAAGCTTTTTGAGGGCAGGCTGGTTCCCGGCGACATTGTCATCACCAATGACCCCTGGATGTCCGCCGGTCACTTCTTTGACATCACCGTATTCTGCCCGATCTTCCGGGACGCGACATTGATCGGCTATGTCGGCTCAACGATCCATCATACCGACATCGGCGGTTACGGCATCGGTGCCGGCGCGCGCGATATTCATGAGGAAGGTCTCTGGATACCGCCTTCGAAGCTCTATGAGGCCGGAGAGCCCAACGCTTTGCTGCACGATTTTATCCGGCACAACGTCCGCACGCCGGACCATGTATTCGGCGACCTGGCCGCTCAGGTGTCGAGCGGGCGCGCCGGCGGCGAACGCCTGATCGCGCTTTGTGCGCGCGAGGGCCTTCAGGATATCGAGACGCTGTCCGAGGAAATCATTGCGCGTTCGGAACATGCGACCCGTCAAGCGATCCGGGCGCTGCCAGCCGGCACATGGCATGGGGAAAGTCGCTTCGACGTTCCGGGCGGTACGATTATCGCGCTTAAGGCTGCGGTCACGATCGACAATGTAGCTGGCGATATCACAATCGATTTCACCGGCAGTTCCGGGGCTAGCCCCATCGGCATCAATGTGGTGATGAACTACACCCACGCCTACTCGACTTTCGCTATTAGGAGCTGCCTCAATCCTGAGCTCCCGAACAATCATGGCTCGCTGGCGCCGATCAAGGTCACGGCGCCGCAAGGTTCGATCGTCAATGCCGCTTACCCTTCACCGCTCAATGCCCGCCATGTCGTAGGCATGTTCGTGCCGATGCCAATTTTGAAGGCGCTGCATCAGGTTATTCCGGACCGCGTGCTGGCGGAGGGCTCGGGTGCGGTCTGGACGGTGCAGATCCAGGGCAAGCGGGCGACCGGCGACGCGTTCACCTCCTCGATGTTCAACTATTCCGGCGGCATGGGCGCCCGCCTGACCAAGCCGGGCCCCAGCGCCACCTGCTACCCAACCGGTGTGGCGGCGGTTCCGGTCGAGATATTGGAGGCGGCGATGCCGATCGTATTCGACAAGCGCGCACTCAGGCGCGGCTCTGGAGGTAAGGGGCGCTCGCCCGGCGGCGACGGACAGGTGATCGAATTCCATATGAATACCGATCAGCCCTGGCTGCTGAACGCAGTGCCGAGCCGGCTCGATCGCGGTCCCGACGGACTGGATGGTGGCGATCCGGGTGCCAGTGGGCACTTCCTCGTCAATGGCACGCCGGTCTCGGAGGCACGCAAGATCACGATGCAGCCGAACGATGTGGTTCGGCTGGAAACCCCCGGCGGCGGCGGCTACGGCGCGGCCTGAGGCAAAGGAAGAGCCGGGATGGATATCCACAGCATCGATTGGAACGACATTCCCTGGGAGCGGGTACGCGAGGGGGTCGAGCGCAAGGCCTTCTCGGGCGAAGGGGCCACCGTTTCTCTCAACCGCCTGATGCCGGGCCACGAGCCCCGTCCGCATAATCACCCTCACGAGCAGATCGCCTATGTGCTCAGCGGCCGGATCGCCTTCCACATTGAAGACACGGTGGTCACGTTGAGCGCCGGTGGTCTGCTCGTCATACCGCCGAACGCACAACATTGGGGCGTCGTGGTTGGTGACGAGCCGGTGCTGAATCTCGATATTTTTACCCCCAGGCGAGCCGAATACGCTACCTGAGCCGGTCTCGGCCAACGATCCTGCAACCTTAGAACGAGGAAATGCCATGACACAGCCCAATACTTTGATCTTCGTCGATCTGGCCTCCGACGATCCGGCCGCTTGCGCGACATTCTATGAAGAGGTGTTCGGCTGGCGGAACGACCACCGCCCAAGCGGGGTCTATCACCGCATGGTTCCAGGCGGGAACTTTCCCAATCCCGACGGCAGCGACAGCCAGATCGGCAATCTGCATATCGGCATCTTCAATGCCGCCAACACGCGGCCGCATCCCAACCCCGAAGGTGTCACACCGCGCAATTTGAGCCACAACGGCCGCAAGGCCCGCGTCTGGATTATGGTCGGCGATGGCCAGTCATATGAGGACATTCTCGGCCGCGCTGTTGAGCGAGGCGCCGAGATCCTATGGCGGGACCATTATTGGAAGGAATTCAACGGCTTCAATCATGCATTCCAGGACCCTTGGGGCAACGAAATCATTCTTTGGGGCAAGGCTGGCCCGGAACCAAAAATTCCAGAGAACTACACCAAGGAGTAGTTACGCCGGGCGCGTCCATCGAAAAGGCTGAGCGTCCATCGATCTGGTGGTGGACGTAACGAGTGGACGCTGCTGGCTTTTGCGAGCCGGCTCTCCCGGGCGCGAGCGTCGGTTTCGGTAGTCGGGGCTCCAGCAACAATCTGGACAGAACCCCCAGGCGCCACAGAAGGTTAAGTTCGTCGCTGCTCCAGCGCTTCAGTCACGGCGAACCGCTATTTGAAGTTGCATATGCGGAGAACGCTTCGCGCAGACTTACCGATTCCTTCAGCCAGTCACGCATTTGTCACCATCACTTGGGTTGCGGCGCAGCATCCCGCGTGTTTGTCATCTGGTATGTTCAAAGCCGATGCAGAACGTGCCGATCGCGGTGCCTACGGTTCGTCCCGCTTGGGCAATATGCCCGCCGGGATTTGGCCGGGCGAATCCGCTCCTTTGTTTGTCGGAGCGGCGCTCCGAGTCCTGTGGCAGGAAACCCGTTCGGTCCGACAAAGCGCCACTCCGGCACAGCGGAAGGTCTCACTGTTCTCCGAATTGGGTGGACGCCGAGCATCCGGCATGTCCTGGCATTAGTCGTGAAGGTCTTAGAAGGAGCAAGCCATGTCGAACCTTGCGGTTTCCGAACGGCACGCCGTCCTGGATCTGAACAGGACGGCCTTCGATGAGGCTTGCGCAGAACTCATGGATCTGGCGAGCGCCGATCACCGCCCGGATGCGTTGATCGCCATACCGACGGGTGGGTTGGTCGTTGGCCAATCCATGGCCAAGGCCACCGGTGGCGATATGCCGGTATTGCCGCTAACCTGCCGCCGTCCATCGTCAAAGCTCAAATCCAGAGGATCGGTCGTTCGCAAGATAGTTGGCGGGTTGCCCCGACCGATCGTCGATCGGCTCCGCCTCGCCGAGCACGCCTTGCTGACACGACGTTCTGCCGCGCCGCCGGCTGCTCCCTACCGATTTGCCGTCGAGGAACTCAATACCCTCGTCCAGTGGATGGCGACCACGGCCACGCCCCCATCGCTGCTCATAGTCGACGACGCGGTAGACAGTGGCGCTACGTTGTCACAAGTGATGGATGCCGTTCGACGCCATGCGCCGTCCGGCTCGCGGGTTCGGTCCGCCGTAATCACCGTGACGACTGATTGGCCACTCATCCGGCCGGATTTCACCTTGTTCAACAGGCAGCTTTGCCGCTTCCCATGGTCGATGGATGCACGCTGACAGCCAAGCGGTCTACATCCTCGATTTGGATGGAACGATCCTCTCGATCAATAGCTTCCCCCATTGGGTCCTGTATCTGGCGCGCGCGCCCTTTCCAAGGATCGGTATAGCGCACCGGCTTTGGATTTCCGGCTTGGCGCTGACGATGCTGCTTCAACGCAAGCTCCGGCTGACGGAGCATGAGCGCTTCAAATGGCGACTGCAAAAACTATGGCAGGTAGCGACCGCCGGTGATGGCGGCGCTGGTGCACAGGCGTTCGCTGACCGTATGGTCGGCTATGTGCGTCCTGAGTTGTCGCCGGTTCTGGCAGCGGTTGCCGAGGGTCGTATCGATGCACTCATAGCCACGGCCGCGCCTGCCGACTATGCGGACCGGCTGGGGCTATCAGTCGGTTTCGCCCATGTTCTTGCCACGTCGTCGGCGCGAGCGGCGAACGAACCCAGCAATGTCGGCGAACGAAAATGTCAGGCGGTCTTGCGTTTTCTGGCCAGTCGCGGGTGGCAGCACCGGCGTCGCATATTGTTTACGGATCACGAGGACGATCTGCCGCTGATTGGCGTCTGTGATGACGTGCATTGGTTCGGCTCGAACGAGGGCCGCAGGTTGATCGCGCACGCACTTCCCAACGTCGTCATCCGGTCAGGATTTGCAAAAGAAGCCGGTCCATCGCCCTACGCGGGAGTTTAATGCTTTGTCTCTGCTGCTTAACGTCTTCGACACCGCGATCAACAGCGACAATCTGGGCGATCACATCATTATGGACTCGGTCTGGAAAGTGCTAAAGCCGCTGTTCCAGGACAGTGAGTTCATACGAACGCCCACCCATCGGCGTGCAACCCTGTCTGAAATTCGTGCAGGCAGACGGGCGCCGATGTCGATCGTCGGCGGCACCAATATTCTGAAATCGCATATGCTGATCCGCGGCAATTGGCGGATTACGCCGCTCGACTATTTGTCCTGGCGCAACGTCATTCTGCTGGGCGTCGGCTGGCAGCAATATGGCGGTGAATCCGATGCCGTGACCCGGTTGTTTTTCCGCACCGTGCTTTCGCATACCCAACTTCATTCCGTACGCGACATGCACACTTATGAAAGGCTTCGCGGGCATATTCCCGGGGTCATCTACACCGGCTGCCCCACAATGTGGGAGTTCGATGAACAAAAATGCCAATCTCTGCCGCGTCGCAAAGCTCGGGACGCCGTTTTCGCCGTGACTTACTACCGGCCGGCGCCTGCCGAAGATCGGCAGGTTTTTGAAATTCTGAAACGTCGCTACGAGCGGGTTTATTTCTGGCCACAGCAGGATGGCGATATTCCCTATCTGCGCGAGATTGGCGTAGAAGGTTACACGCCGATTGCACCGGACGTAGCGGAGTACGACCGCATATTGGTGGAACAAGATGTGGATTTTATTGGAGCACGGCTGCATGGCGGCATCCGGGCGCTCCAGAACGGGCGGCGCGCGCTGGTTATTCCCGTGGATAATCGCGCGACCGAGATCGGCAAATCGACAGCTTTGCCCGTGATATCGAGAGAGGATCCGGCTGCGATAGAGCGCTGGATCGACAATCCAAGGCCGACTCGCATTGTCATGCCCTGGGGCGCGATCGCGCGCTGGCGGGAGCAGTTCGGGGTTCAGGCGGCCGAACCGCGCATCGCTCGCCGATAGATCGTCACCAGATTGCCGGCATGAGTATCTCGGGTTTCGGCGTTCGCCCAAAACGCTCTGTAGGCGGCTTTGCCGGCGTCACCCACTAGAACGTCATCTTCGATCAGTCGCAGGCAACGCGCCAGATCGGCCCCGTCGCCGTTGCGGAACTGCCAACCTGTGACACCGTCCTCGATCCGCTCGGCGGCGGCTGAGATGTCGCTGACGATCGCTGGAATGCCCCGCGCAGCCGCTTCACTGACAACGAGGCCATAGGTTTCATACCAAAGGCTGGGAAAAACAAGGCAGCGTGCCGCACTCAGGTAAAGCTGCACGCGATCGCTGGAAATCCAGCCGGTCACTATCGCGCCTGGAATCTTTTCGATCTCGGTGCGCAGCGGGCCGTCTCCCACGAAGATGATCGGAAGGCGAAGCTGGCGGGCTTGCTCCGCGATCAGCAAAACGCCCTTTTCCTGGTCAAGTCGCCCGATGCACAAGATGTTCTGATTCCGTCCCGCTTCGACCGGCGGATCGGAAACGACATCGACGACATTCTGCAAAGGATACAGCCGTGCTTCGCGGGGGAGATATGGTGCGAGCACCTTCGCCGAGCGTTGGGATAGTGAAATATAGTCGTTAACGGCAGTGGGGAACTGCCCTCGATATCGCTGTACCGTGCCACGCACGACGCGGAACAGCTTATGTCCATAATTGCGCTTGTCACATTGCCGAACGAGGCAGGACGCCGACAAAGCGCGGCGCTCGCAGGGCTTTCCGCTGGTATAATCAAAAAAAGCGCCATTGGGGCAGGCAGCGAAGAAATCGTGGAGCGTGCAAACGACTTTGAAGCCGAGGCGCCGGGCGATCCTGACAGGGCTGGTCGTCAGTGCTTTCGTGTATCCGTGCAGATGTACGATGGTCCGGTCACGCGGCAAGGGTTCGAGGATCGTCCGTGCGGCTCGGGCCGCTTTCAGATTCCATATTCCCTGAAGGGCGACCGCCGGGTGACGGGCGACGCTCAGCAGTTCATGCTGATTCAGGCATTCGACGGTCAGGGGCGCTTGCAGGAGGTCGGCGCAGGCAGGTCCAACGGCACCGATGAAGATCACGTTTGCGCCGGCCTTGGAGAGGCTGATCGCCTCATCGATGGCCACCTTACTGGCTCCGCCCTGAACGTAGCAGAAGTCGTTCAGGATCACGATGGTCAGGTTAGCCAGCTCGATATCGGGCGGACCCGCCGTCGGCTGGGGAGACGTCACAGGCATATACCCCTGTGGTTTTCCCCGCCTTGACAAGTGGCGGCCCAGTGCGATGCCCGGCCGTTCGACCAAGCGCTCGACAATCAGGGACAACACAACAACGATCGCCATAATCGCAAGAGCGCCGATCCAGCCTGGGCGATAGAGGCCAAATAGCAGCGCCAGCTGAATGGTGGGCGCATGAAGCAGGTAGACACCATACGAAATATCAGTTTCCATTCGCAGGCGTGGCGCGTGCAGCGTCGCAACTATGACCAAAGCGGCAACTGCGAGCGGAAAAATAACCGGCGGGTGTTCGCTTTGCAGGGCGGTTACTGCCGCGGCGAGGGCGATGGTCAGGATAAGGCCACTGGTGCGGTTAAGCTTTATCCGATCGCGATACTTATATGCGGCCACCCCCAAGACAAAATATTGCAACTGTCCCGGCAGTTGTTTGGCGAAATCGTATTTTCCAGTATACCAGAGAGCATTGTAATAGACGGCCGACAGTATAAAGATACCGACCAGTAGCGTGACGCCGAAACGCTCCACCAGCCGCCATAGAAATGGCAGGATCAGATAAAATCCGAACTCAATTTTTAGCGTCCAAAGGCTGGCGTTGAGACTAGGATCGACGAGTGCCGTCATCACTCCGCCGCCGATATCGTGCTGAACGAAGTTCGCAAAAACTGCGTTGAAGAAAAGATAGCTCAGCATGGATGGCACATTGGCAACAAAGCCGGCCCGCTCGATGCTCGCCAAGATGAGCGCTTGTGCAACGATGACCGCGAGATAAAGCGGGTAGATGCGAAAGAACCGCCGGACGTAGAATCGGTAGAGATTGGGATCGCGGTCGAAGCTTGTCGAGACAAGGTAACCGCTCACGACGAAAAAGCAGTCGACGGCGGTGGCGGCATAATTGAATGGCCAGTCCGGTGATGTTGTACCGACGAAGGCCTTGAAGTGGCCCAGCACGACCAGCAACGCCAGAAGAAGGCGGAATGGCGTGAAATTATTATCGGTATGGTTCGCGACCTTCATGTCTATACCACCATACTCGTTATTGCAGGCCGGGTTGCCTGTCGGGAACGCGCCGCTACCCGTTCGATGGAACGGGCGTCGCTACGTTTGAAAAAGATGCGACGGAGACGCCATGCGGCATAGGTCAACATGGTGGGTTCCCGGGCGAAGCGCCGGAGGGCACCGAAGATGTCGCGGTTCGCGATACAGTGCTTCGCTTGATAGTAATATTCGAGCGATTTTAGCTGATTATTGCGCTCTGTCAGACGTGTGGCTTGACTTAGTGTCAACTTGTTCTGAGCTTCAGCTATGTGACGCTGGTTGTTCAGATAGGCCGTTTGAAAATCGTAGCGCTTGCGCGCTGTATGCGACCAGGTGCGCGATATCGCACCGAACGGCTGTGTATAATGATAGTACGGTTTGTCGGTGATAACGGCCTTGCCGCCGGCGAGATAAAATTGCAGCAGGTGGAAGAAATCCTGCCCGTGACGCGCCTGTTCGTCATAACCAAGCGAGGCGCTGTGAATGAAATCTGTCCTGATGATCGGTTTCAGCATGCCGAGATTGAAGGTGGCATAGGCAGTCGACCCTTCCAGGAAGCCATCGAAGGTCAACACCCATTCGGCCTTTGTCGGTTTCCAGGCCGTGCCGACGATCCGGTTCGCCACAGCATCAAAGAAATATTGATTATCGGCGACCATGTCGGCTTGCCAACGCTCGCCGATGGCGATCAGGGCCGATAATCTCTCCGGATGGTACCAGTCATCCGCATCCAGGATCGCGAGCCAGCGCCCGCGTGCGAGGGCGATCGCACGATTCATTCCAACTGGTTTGCCGCAATTTTCCTTGTTGCGCACGCCGCGAAGACGGGGATCTTCCAGCGCAAGCGTCTGAATCAAAGTCCATGATCCGTCGGTCGATGCGTCATCGACGACGATGATCTCGATTTCCCGCATCGTTTGGCCGAGGACGCTGCGCAGGGCCCGTTCCAACGTGGCTTCTGCGGAAAAAGTCGGAACCACGATCGTCACCTGGATCGGCACATTGGGCATCGCATAAGGCGTTAGCCAGAATTCCGGCTGTTCTTCCAGTTTATGTATCGTCATGCTGCTCATAGAACCTCCATCGCGACGTGCCGACTTATCGGCCGCTGCCGATCAGGCGCCTGCCGAGCAGGCGCAACACGATCCAGCGGCCGCGGACAAGTATTG
This sequence comes from Rhodospirillales bacterium, assembly GCA_028291345.1. Lineage (GTDB taxonomy): Bacteria > Pseudomonadota > Alphaproteobacteria > BOG-932 > Roseiterribacteraceae > BOG-932. The sequence goes on from JAQGIF010000278.1 coordinate 17,440, forward strand.
GGTAGAGAAAGCGGGCAAGATGGGGGTGGCGGAACAGGGCCCTGTTCAGGCGGTTGAACAGGGTCCCGCTACTTCCGAGGATGGCGAGGATATTCATCGCGGCGGCGCCGTAGTAGAAGCGTCCATTGAATTTGACGGCCATGCCTTCATCCAGATCGAGCCCCTCGCGGCGAACCTCATTCAGGATCGGATGTGCCGATCTGGCATCGATCAAATGGACCTGCGCGGCCAGCTCGCGAATGCGATAAAGCAGAACATAGGAACTGCAGAACGGGCATTCTCCGTCATACACGACCCAGATATCGTCCCCCGTCCCGATATCACCCTTGGTATCGGGCTCAGTGGCTGACATCGATTTCATAATCGGTTCGTTTGCGGACATCGCGGACCAGCCGACCAGCCCGCAGACTGAGGCAAACGGATTCGACGCTATAACGGTAACCAACGATGTCGTTCATCGAGAGGCGATTGAACGCGCCGAACATCAGCGGGTTCGCAACCATGTGATGCGGGTAGAAGTAGAAAAGATTCGCGTCCTTCACGAGCGGTGTGCGCCGCATCGCGGCATCGCCTTCGCGGACCATGCTTTCGACCGTGTCGAGTGACACGCCGGTTTCCTGCTTGTGCAGAGTGTCCGGTCCGCACGACTGAGCGTCCTGCCAATCCTTGCGGTTATAGGTATTCCCGCCCAGCCGCATCGGGAAGTGATCGTCGGGTATAAACATCGCTGTCTGGCCGATCGAATAGGACATGATCCCGAAATAGACTGGCGGAATCGGGACGATCCGTCCGTCACCCGTTTCCGCATAAAAACTCGGGCTTGCAAGCTTAGCGCCGTCCAGCCATCCAAGATGGCTGGTGTAGAAGAGGAAATGGGCGCCTAGTAACGCGATGAGACCGGTCGCCTTGACAAGCGGGGTCATCGCCTTGTCGTCGATCGCTCTCGCGGAGATGTAGATCAGCACATTGACGGCAATCCAGAAAAAGAAGAACGCCCCGAGCGTGCCCACGACCGCCACGTGGAATAGGTCGAATATCAATGTGAAGACCATCAACACGCGCCGATGCAGCAGGGCGAGGGGCGCGCAGATCTGGACGCCAAGTACGAACAGGTTCAGAGCGATACCTGCCGTGGTGATGGCGTCCCAACTGAACTGAACCAGCGAAGGCCAGGCAGCCAGCGGGTTGTTGCCCCGTTCGAGGCCAATCAGAATGGATGTCTGAGTCGGGTTGTGCAGGAGCCAGAAGAGTGGCTCCGACCCGCCGGCCTGGATCTTAGTCCAGCCGGAAATGAAGTAATTGCCAAAGTGGGCGCCGACCGCCCAGATCCAGATGAGCGTTGCCGTGGTTTTCTTCAGGTCCTCGAGATCAACCCATGAAGGTAGGAGATGACGCGCGCGACGGCCCGTCAGAATGACCGTGAACAACGCGCCGATCGCGACGAATTCGCCGATGTCCAGCATGCTGAGATAGTCGGTCTCGGAGATGGGGACGCCGCTGACCCGGTTCAGCTGATGCCGAAATGCGACATAGTGGAAGAGAAGCGGGAGGGTAAAACTCGGCCGCCCCATGGCCACAAGGCCGGCGGCGATCGCGATGACGGTTCCTGCGCAGAAGAAAGCACCGTTCGCGCCGGCCACCATCGGTGTCGGGGCGTAAAGCAGCGTCGATCCGTCAAAGGCGACCTGGACCAGGACCACACCAGCTATGCCTCGCATCAGAGGCCGTAGCAAAGACGGAATGTCGCTGTATCTCAGGTCGGAGAGAGTCCAGGCGCCGACGATGGCGACGACATCCAGCGCCAGACAGTTTTCCGGCGAACTGGTGGCAATAGCCAGCAGAGCGGTGCGCAATCCGGCATAGATGGCGAGCGCCCCGAGGAGCACCAATATCGGAACGGCGTGGCTGGATAGCCGCGGTGCTGGCGCGACGGATGGCAGGATTGTGATGCCGGTTGTCATTTGCGAAGGTCGTCTTTGCGAAATCTTACCGAGCTCTCGGCTTGTCCATTCAGAAACCGCATGAAGACCGTGGGCTGAATCAAAGAATTTTCTTGAAAGTAGAGAAAATCGATAGCGTGAGCGCCTCGCATTTTTAGGCACCGTTTGACTGGATGAATTCTGGTGCGCGGCTTTCCCGGCTGTCGGCAAAGCTTCGTGCATGACACTATTTAGGGCGGTTTTTGTTTCTGCCGGTGTGATATTGCTGTGACGTGTGGTCCCGCGCGATATCTGCCGTTGCAAGGGCTTAGGGCGCGCGGCTAGCTGTATGGATAGGCATTCCAGCCGCTGATCGAGAGACTCCGCTTGAAGCCAACGGCACCGCATTCCCAAGCTTCCGTTTTAAGGGCGGACGCGACCGCTTCGCCTGCGCAAATGATCGGTTTAGGCCCGTTCTCGAAGTTCCGTGCGCGGCTGGCTGGGCGGCCCTTCCTGCAGAACGTTTCGATCATGCTGAGCGGCGCGGTCGCCGGCCAGATGGTAAGCCTTTTGTTGTCTCCCGTGCTGACACGGCTCTATTCACCGCAGCAATTCGGTGTTCTCAGCGTCTATACGGCGCTTCTGACGATTCTGGTTGTCATCGCTTCGCTGCGTTACGAGCTTACGATTCCGATGGCCACAACCGAAGAGGACGCTGTCAATCTGGTCGCACTGTGCGCCTGCGTCCTTTTCGGAACGACGATATTGATCGGGGTCGCCGCCTATTCATTTCCAGAAGAGACGCTTGAGGCGCTTTGGCCCACACCGATCAATTCCACCTATGTCACCTCATATCGCGGACTATTCATACTTGGTTTCCTCTGCCTCGGCGGATACTACATCGCGCTTTACCTCGGAACGCGCCAATCGGCTTTTAGTGCGATTGCCCGAACACGTTTTTATCAGGGTGTCGTCGGACCGACTTCGCAGATCGGTCTCGCATTGCTTGGTGCAGGGTCACCCGGCTTACTGATCGGGTCGATCCTCGGCCAATCGGCCGGTACATTCGGTTTGTTCCATCGGCTATTGCGGTCTCCCGGAGCTTTGAGAGGAAGGGTCTCTTGGCAAAAAATGATCGTTCTGGCCAAGCGTTTTCGCCGCTTTCCGCTGATCGCGAGTTGGGCCGCGTTAATCGATTCGGTGGGGGGGAGTCAACTTCTCTATCTGCTCGTTTCCGTCGCCTATTCTGCCAAGATCGCCGGCTTCATTTTCCTGGCTGAGCGGGTAGTTGCGCGGCCACTATCCCTGGTCGGAACCTCGATCCTACAGGTCTTCATGGGGGAGGCCGGGAAGACTGTCGCCGCCGATCCGAAAAGGCTAAGGACGCGGTTCTATCAGGTGGTCAGCAGGCAGTTTTGTCTCGCGCTAGGCTGGATCCTTGTCAGCAATGTTATCGCGGCGCTGGTCTTTCCGAAGGTGTTCGGCCCGCAGTGGAGCGATGCCGTTACTTATCTGCAGGCCATGAGCATCGGCTATCTCGCCCAGGCGATCGTGCTGCCGGTGTTTCACACGCTTCAAATTCTTGAAAAGCAGACCCTGGCTGCAACCTGGCAGGTGGGACGGCTGTTATGTGTTGTGACGACCTTCACCTTGGCGTCGCGTTTCGACATCGATGCACCAATGACGATTTTCTGCTACAGCGCCGTCCAGGCGGTTAGTTGCCTGGTTCTCCTGGCTCTTATGGCGAAATCGATCGAGAAACTGCAGGAGGTAACCGCATGAATTACGGGCGCTTCGTTCTCCCGAGCTTGCTCATGGCCATGGTGGCCGGACAGGCCCTGGCTTCACCGTTTTGCGTTGAATTGACGGGCATTCCCTTGCAATGCCTCTATGCCGATCCGGCCATGTGTCAGCATGAAGCCGACCGACTCGGCGGGATTTGCTCCGCCAACCCTGCTGAATTCACGACGCCCGCGGGCGGCTCTCAATTCTGCGTAGTCGAATCCGGCAATGTCGCCACCTGTGCCTATGCCGACCGGGGCAGCTGTTCGCGCGATGGTCGTCAAAAGGCCGGCGCCTGCATCGCGGCCACTCCAGCCGCGCCGCCCAAGGCGACCGATCCTTACGAGGTCAAGCGGCCCTATTGAGTTGGCGGCGCTTTCGGTTCGGCTATGAGCTGGGGCACGAAATGGCCCAATCCTCGCTCGGGAAAGCCGGACGCTTGAAGCGAAACCGGCGCTTCAGCGGCATCATGCTCAAGGTAAACGCGATATTGGTTGCCGGTCTGTAGCACTTCCTCGGCGAAGGTTGCGGATAGAAAGCTGCCGGCATTGTGGAACGCCGGGCCGGCTTCTCCCTTCGGGTCGCGTACCATGTAAACCAGTCCGCCGAAGATATCGGTCCGGCCTCCATCCAAATTATCGACGATCGTCGATACACCCTCTGTCTTGAGCCCTAGAATCGACAGGGGACTCCCCTTATTCAGTATCCTGATACCTCCGCCCTCGGTATCGAATTGCTCGGCGGAAACCAGGTGCGGGCCGGCAATCTGCATTCGTCCGCAGCAGACATCTTCTAGAAAGACACGCCCGCCGCCCTCCTTCCGGTCGAGCAGCGTGACGCCGGCCGAAACGATGTCGCGAAGTACGACATCCCGACTGCCCGAGACCTGGACGGCCAATTGGGCTCCCTGATCGGTATTGTCGAAGGCGAGTCCTTCGATGGAAACCGGTTCGCCGCCCGAGGCAATTCTCAGCATTCCGCCGGTGCGCGAAAAGCCAGGCAGGCGATTTGCCGCCACCCGGATTGTCGAGCTCATGCCGACAATCCGGTGCACGCTCGCAGGAATGTCGATCGCGTCATCGATCGCATAGGTTCCATGCGGCAGATAGATTGTTGCCGCTCCGGATGCGAAGGCATGGCGAAGCCCCTCGGTGACGGCTTGCGTGGTATCCGGGCCGGCGCCGTAATGCGCGGCATTGACCCAATGCTCCAGAGGCGTTGCCGCAGAGGCAGGGCTTTCCGCCGGCTTCGGAAGCCAAGATGGTAGCGCAAAGGGTTTTCTCGGTTTCCCCGCTTGGAAAATTCCGTTGGGGGCGTCGGATCCCGCGCCTTTCGTGGCGTGTTCGTCCGACTGAAGGTTGCGAACGACGATCAGCCCGGCGTTATCGAAGGCCGCCGCGACGTCGGTTCGGTCTTTCGGCAAATGGAATTCGCCACCATCGATGGCGACGAGCCCTTCGCGTCCGGCGTTAATGATGGCTGGGGCTGATCCTTGAATGTTGAGGTCGCGGACCGACAAGACGTTCTGGTCGTTGCGGATGGAGGCAGTACGCTGATCCGATAAACGGATGTGAGTGAGTGTCAGGCCATATTCGGTTTGTGCAGTGGCGATGCCAAGGTCGAACCCAAGAACTGTCAGATTCTGGATGAGAGCTGGGCCGGGCCATTTTCGCGACATGGACAGGCCGACCGCACCGCTATCCGATGGAGCGCGCAATGTCACATTGCGGATTGCGCCGATATTGTTGGCGAGATAATCGATGCCGATCGCGCCGGGATTGCCGTGGCCGACATCGATGGTCAGGTCCTGGACAAAATTCATATAAGCGTCGTTGCCTTCGCCTAGGCGGGGATAATCCTTGCCGCCGCTGGTCGGCGTGCCGTCGATCTGTTTGGAGGTTGTGAAGACTACAGCCCGAGGCTGGTGTGGGTCGCCGAAACCGGGTGCATGGTCCGACAGACGAATGATGGTATGAGCCTGTGACTGTCCGACCAGATAGAGGCCGGAGCCGAACCGTCCGTCCGCGTATCGCTTCAGCAACGTGCCCGACACAATATAGTTTCCATCGGGCAGATAAACTGGACGATCTTGCCAAAAAACTTTGCCGGTATCGCCTCCGCTGGCGGCGATAGCCTTTAGAAGTGCTTCAGTATCATCATGCTGGCCATCACCTCGAGCGCCATAATCTCGAACGTCGATCTGGCCTGCATCGGCTGGAAGGCCTCCGGCTCTGCTGGCCGGGGCAACCAGGACCGACAGCGCGATGACGCAACAAGCGAGGCGCATGGTCGAAGCGTCACACCGCTATCGCAAGGATGGGTTGCGGCATCGTAAGATCGCGATAGTGCATTTCATATTGGTCGGCCATCCGCTTTACCGTGTAGCGCTCGGATAGCGCTTTTGTGTGCGCCTCCATCTCGGGAAGCCCGTGTTTCGGTTGCGCAAGGCGGGTCATCATCAGCGCCAACGCCTCCGAGTCGCCGGGCGGAAAAAGCGCGCCGGTTCGGCTGGATTCGATGAATTCCGGGATCGCGCCGATATCGCTACCGACCACGCCCAGTCCGTAGGCAGCGGCTTCGACGATCGCGACGGGCGCATTCTCGTACCAGAGCGACGGCAGCAGAAGCCAACCGGAATCGGCCAGTGCGCGGAGCTTTTCATCGCCGGATATGTATCCCAGATAGGTTATACGCTGATCGTTCGAGGACGCTGACCGGACCCGTTCCTCCAGCGGTCCCTTTCCGGCGATAGTCACCCGGATCGGCGAATCGTCTGGCAAATGTGCTACTGCCTGGATGACAACATCAACCCCCTTCTCGACTGTCAGGCGGCTCAGCATAAGAAATCTGTGGCGGCTGTCGGGGTGCCGCATCCTGCGGATGCGTTCGATATCGTCGGGTTGTGGAATTCCGTTGGCAACGACCGCCGAGCGCGCTGCGAGCAGGCCGGCATCGATATGTTTGCTCAGTAAGAATTGCGACGGGCTGGTGAATAGGTCGACATAGCGTGTCGTCGCCAAATGCCAATTTCGATAAATGCGGCATTTTGCCGACGGTCGGACGCACAATTTCCAATCTCCCGTCAGCATGAAGGCGCGGGGGCATAACAGATGGTAGTCATGGGCTGTGTGGATCACCGGAATGCCCTGGCATCTGGCTCGACGCCAGATGGATGCCGATATGCCGTCAATCACATGGGTATGCATTACGTCGGGGCGGGCAGTGTTGAGGATCGCTTTCAGCCGGCTGCCAGCTTTGCGATTCCAGGCATCGCGTGCATGCCACAACCATTTCTTGATGCCCGGCTCGCGGTCTCGATCGAATGACCAGTACAGGTTGGGTGGAAAGAACCGGATCACTTCGACGCCATTTCGCATCTCGGTCGGATAGGGCTCCATATCCGGTCCGCATGTCGATACGACCGTGACGCGATGACCGCGCCTGACCAACTCCTCGCATAGGTAAGAAACGATAAGTTCGGCGCCTCCCACGGCAATCGGGGGATAGATATTGTTCGCGACAAGGATATGCATGGAGTATTCGTCCGCTGGCTAAAGGAGGCGCGCTAGCCAGCGCGGCAGGTAATTGCGGCGGCCGCCCAGTACTGCGCCGATGATGGGCTGGCCTGACCGAGACAGGATCTCGCGCAAACGGATCGCCGAGAATCGGCGCGTTTGCTCGGCCTCGATTACGATAATATGCCCATCGACATGCCGCGCCAGCACCGTTCCAAGAGGGTCGCAATCGAACGCTGGCGGCGCGATCATGATCATGTCGAAATACAGGGACAATTCGTTTAGATGCCGGTCGATCTCGGCGGCGGATATCACCGTTCCGGCTTGGTTGCGCCAGCTATGCAGATTTCCCAGATAGGCTTCATGTCCTTCTATTTTCACGAACTCCTGGTTCCAGTCCGTGAAGTTGAAGTTTCCGTTTTTGCCCGATCGACCTTCGTTGGCGTCCGAAACGGCGTACGATGGCATGAAGGAAGTCAGCAGGAGGATACGCCTCCCCAAAACGCTGGCGCCGACCCAGGCCAAATCGCGGGCAATCTGCTCGCTGCCGTCGCTATGTGTCATACTGGCGAAGAGGATCGCCAAGCGGCGGCGGTGGCCAAGCGTGGCTTCGATATTAACGTACATCTCCACAAGGTCGGCGGTCGGAAGGTCATTCGACGGGGTAAACTCAACTTCCCGAACCGGACGTCCCGGTGAAATGGAGCTTTGGTCGGCAATCTCGCCAACCGCGAAACTCTGGTTTCTCATTGGGGTCCTCCGTAGGTTAGCAGGCCCCGCGTCGTGGGCTGCTGATAGCGTTCGAAGCTGGCGAGGACTGGAACGTCCAGCAAGAATGCCACCTGCTCCGCTGTTGTAAACCGGTCGTTCCTCCCCTCCAGAGCAAGAGCGGTGCCGATCGCCAGGATGGCGCCGCCAAAAACGCAGGCCAGCATGGTGATAAGCTTGCGCGGACGTGCGGTTTTGTAGGGGAAGGTCGGTTGGCTGATCAAAGTCGCAGGCGAGATGCGCTGCCGGTTCAGACTGTCTTTGACGCGTGCGTCCTCATATTGGGTCGACAAGGACCTATATGTGTCTTCCGCGATCTGCTGTTCACGGACGAGATCGTTATAGTTTCCGCGATTCCGCCGCAAATCGCTCAGCCGGTGATCGATCGTGTTCAGCTGTTCAGTTAGGATACGGACCGGTTCCGTGTTGCTTTGCGCGTCCGCCGACGTTCGCAGGTAATCGGTCTGTAAAGTCTGGTAAACCGAGTTCGCGTTGCTTGCAGACCGGCTGTTCAACTCGGCGCGTCGCTTCTTGAGGTCGGCCTCGGCGGTTCCGATCGCGGCATTGAGGGAGGCCATGGCCGGGCTGCTTGGCGAGTAAGTGGCCAGCATCTGGCTCTGTTTGGCATGAAGATCGGCGAGGCGTGACTCGGCGTCATCGACCGAGCGATATTTTTCGCCGCCGGCCGATTCCGGCAATGTCGCCGGAACGTTTTTGATCAGGCGGTCAATATCGTTCTGCCGGTGCTGCGCCTGCTGAAGGTTCGCATCGGCATTTCGCAGGCTCGTGTCGACGTCGCCGCGCTGTTTCAGGAGGTCGGCGGTTTCCTCATCGAAATCCGTGATCTGCCACTGGTCCTTGAACTGCTCGAGGGCCGCCTGGGCGCGCGCCAGACGACTGCCCGCATCCTTGACCTCGGAACCGATGAAGCCGCTTTGCGGATTCTGATAGACCAGCGTTTGCTGTGCGACATACAGGTCGATCAGCTTCTGAACGATGTCATGAGCCAGCTTCTTGTCGGGGTGCAGGAACGAAACCGTGATGATGTTGTCCTGCGCGCCGACATCAACGGACAGCTTGCCGAGGAACCTATTCACGGCTTCGTCCACCTCCGTCCATCGCGTCGGCGGATTGGCGGCAATGTCGGGATAGACAGCGGTCAGGCCGAATGCCTCGATCGTCGCCTGGGCAAGATCGTGACTGCTCAATATTGCGGCATGCGACAAAACGATTTCACGCCGGTCGGAGGGTGTCATCTCCGAAGTCGGCGTCCGTGCCACCTCAGGCACGGACCGGTCGCCGAACCGGACGATCAGTTCGGCGACGGACTCATATTTGGGCGTCGCGATCAACAGGTAGGCCAGTCCGCACAGCACAACGCCGAAGAATATGCCGAGCACCGCCTTCTTGTGCTTGAACAATGTCGTCAGCAGTCCGTAAGGCATCAATTCTCCATTCATATCGGTGCTCCGCCTGGAACCACGCCGATGCCTCGGCTAAGGGGTCGTGGGGCTAGTAACCACGGGGTTGACGTTGTAGGAGAAGCCCCAGCTGACCGGCACGAATTGCTGGACGAACTGATTCCAATACACGTAGGCGTCATAAATGCCCGTCCGCGGTACATAGACGACGTCATATTGCGCCAGCCTGGCGTCCGCTTCCGGATTACGCCCCGAGATGATCGACATGTAGTCGACCGAAAATGCCTGCGGGACATCGCCCGGGCCGCGGCGCAGCACGAAGACGCGACTACGATCCGCGCTGAGCCTGACACCTCCAGCGCGGGCCACGGCCTGACTGATGGTCAAATTCGGACCCACCGTTATGAACTCACCCGGGGTCGCCACCTCGCCGCTGACATAGACACGATTCGGGGCAAAACTGTGAACCACCACCGATATCTGGGGATTGTTGAGGTTAGACCGGTATTGCCTTCTCAGTTCGGCGGATATTTCCGTCGGAGTTAGGTTGTAGGCAGCGATATCTTCCGCCACGGCCGTCGAAATCATCCCGTCCGGCCGGACGGTCACCTCATCGTTCAACTCGGGATTTTGGAAGAGCTTGATATCCAGCACATCCCCGACTTGCACTTTGTACGGGGTTAGGGTTGCGGGAACGCCGCTCATCGGTGGTGGGATCGCGGGAAGTGGCGGCATGTTGCTCGCGGTCGTGCCGCATGCGCTCAACGATAGGCCGATAAATACCGCGCCGATAGAAGCCGGCCGAAAGTTTGCGATGTGTGTCATCGCTGCACTCCCCATTTTATTGTTGGACTGGAAGGAGAGGAGGACGCTCAATATGCGCCTCTTCGTTGGATCACGACAAATGCGGTTCTCCATAACAGTTTAACGTCGGTCGCGAGCGAGCAGCTTTTGGCATAATGCTGGTCAAGGCGGACGCGCCCCCTGTAATCCACATCGCTGCGGCCGCTGACCTGCCACAATCCGGTGATGCCGGGGCGGCAACGCATGTAATCGCGGAACGCCGCGCCGTAACGCCGAACTTCGTCGGCGACAATCGGGCGGGGGCCGACCAAGCTCATTTCGCCCTTGATGACATTGAACAGTTGCGGCAGTTCATCCAGGCTGGTCGTCCGAAGGAACTGGCCGATTTTGGTGATGCGGGGGTCGCGCTTTAGCTTGAAGGTGGCTTCCCATTCGGCTTTTGCCTCGGGATCGGTGGTCAGCACCTGTTTCAGCACGCTATCGGCGTTCATCACCATTGTCCGGAATTTCCAGCAGACAAAGGTCCGACCGTCCTGGCCGATCCTGCGGTGACCAAACAGAACGGGGCCGCCGTCGCGTTGCGCTAAGAAGGCTATCAGGAGCAATATTGGCGAAAGGCCTACGATAAGAAGCATCCCGAACATGAAATCGAACATGCGCTTGCTAAGCTGCTGCGCCGGCGCGATATCGATATTGCCCGCGCGTTCGACGAAGCAACGATCTACGGCGGCGGCATGAAGCCTCGACCAGTTGTAACTATCGGCCGGCATATGTCGGGTAGCAGTTCGGGCTGTAAAATTCGGCCCTTGAAAGTTCGCATATGTGGGAGACTGCATCGGCGTTTTCTTCCAGATGGGAGAGGTGACGCTTTGGAACCGGACCGCTGCTTTCCGTCTTGGAAGAACAACAAGCCGCTTCCATCGCGATGCAAGGTTAACAAGCACCGCGGCCTCCGGTGTGTGTCCGTTCTGTGGCTTTGTGTCCGGTGTAGAAATGCAGGGTCGCGCGAGTAATTGGGTTACTCCGGAAAATACTGGAATTTCGTGGCGTAAATCGCCCTCTCGTTCCGTTAATAAGGTTGGCATCTGTTAGATAAATAGAGATCATATAAGCGCTGCGCGAACCAACGGGGAGGTTGGGGAAAATTTTATTAATAAAGTAATAAAGTGCAGGGTTTTTCGTTCCTGAAGAAATGCTAACTTGTGATGTGACAAAACTGTGACCAGAGGGTATCAAGCATCGCCAAAATGCCGCAACGCACAAGAATCTTTAGGATTTTAGAGGCAAACCGGGTACCCTCAGCGAAGGTTAGGTTATTTGATGCTTCGATTTCTGGAACCTTAGGGCGAGAGCGAGTGTGTTGTCGTTATCGCGATGTCGTTGTCTTCGTCTCGTGAGATCGTCCGGGCGACTTTTACGACCTCGGGCGATCGGGGGTAATACGGGGAAAGGGAAAGGTGTGGTTAGGCAGTGCGGATTGTTCGCTTTCGTTTTTCGGGGCTGTTGCTAGCGGGCATGGTGTCCGCCTGCACGCATGTGAGCAAGACCAATCCAAACGATGCATCACTTACAAGGACGTCCCCTGCTCGGGCGGAGACATCCGGCTCATCCGATGTCGCGACCCCGGCGCATGTAAAGCGCCCGCGCATCGCGGCACCGAGTGCTTCCGTCGCGACCGTTTCTCGCTCGCAGATCGACGAGTTGATAGGCCTGGATGAAACGGGGATCAGGTCGGCGTTCGGGGTTCCAACGTCTGAAGAGGATCAGGCTCCGACCAAGCGATGGGTCTATCGCGTACGGCAGTGCACAATGAATGTAACCTTTTATCCCGAAGTCGAGACCAGACAATTTCACGCTCTAAACTACGAGGTAAATAGCGATGACGGTTCAGCAAAACGACAGCAGACTTGTGTCGCCGAATTCTCTTCCAGACTTCCCGCGAAATCTGTCGCAAAATAGTTTTCTTGCGCAGAATGGTAGTTCGCCTGATACCATCAGAGCAATACTTGTCGATGATGACGATTTCTATCGAGAAGCCATCGCGACGGAACTCGGTTATCTTGGCTTTTCTGTAACCTCGTTCTCCTCGGGCGAACCGATGCTGGCGCATTTTGCGCAGAACGCCGATGCGGAGGTTATCGTTCTCGACTGGCGGCTCCAGAACGGGCTGGGCATCGATCTTCTCCCGCTCCTGCATGAGCGCGGAATCCACATGCCGGTTGTTTTTTTAACGGGAATGCCGGCGGTCGCCGCCGAATATACCGCGCTCGACCTTGGTGCAGTGGATTTCGTCGATAAGGCTCGTGGCACCGCAATCCTGGCCAAACGCCTTCGGCTGATCGTTCAGTCGTCTCGCGGCCAGCCGCAAAACGATGCAGCTTCATCGACGTCCACCGAACCAGCCCAATGCGGAAAACTAAAGCTGCACCCCGACATCGCACGCGCTTATTGGAACGGGATCGATGTCGAACTGACGCTTACCGAGTTCAAGATCGTGTACCTGCTGGTATCCCGTGCCGGTGAATACGTGACATATCGCTCTGTCTATGACTGCGTTCGTTACACGGGTTTCGTGGCTGGTAATGGCGAAGACGGATTCCGAACCAATGTACGTTCATCGATCAAGCGTATCCGCAATAAATTCCGACAACTTGATGACGGATTCTCCGACATCGAAAACTATCCTGCCTTTGGGTATAGATGGCGCGGAGCGCCGTCTGGCGCCGCGTAGGCTATTTCGCGCTCTTCGGCGATTCGCCTCATCGCTGACGGTAAAGTTCATCGTCCTTGTCGCGATTTTTTTCGTGCTGCCTTTTCTGGTCTACAACCAGTTCGACAAAGCAGATACGAATCTCCGCAGTTTCGTAACGCGGAGCATCCAGCATAAAAGCTGGCTGATAGCCCAGGCGCTTCGGCCGACATTAGACCGTCCGGATCGATTGCCGGACGGTGAACTTGCCGCGCAACTTGCGAAGTTCGACGGCGATGGCACCAGGCTCCAACTCATGTTGAAGCCTGCCAAGGGTGCCGTCGGCCATTTCTATTATGTTGCGTCCTCGCCGCCGGTCCAGTCCGACCAGATCGACGCCGAGCTCAGTAGCCTGGAAGGTCACGGCATATTGGATCGGCTGTCGCGAAGCTGCAGCGACGACACGCCGATCGATGTGCAATATCAGAGGCCGGGCGGCCAAGACCAGATTCTGACATCCCTCGTCCCGATCCAGACTCGGTGGGGATGTTGGATACTTGTCTCGTCGCACACCACATCGGAGTTTTTGTATACAGCAGTCGCGCGCCCGCTATGGACTACGCCCGAAAGCAGGTTGGCTGCGCTGTTTTACCTTGCGGGAGCCTTGCTGGCGATGCTCGTCGTGATCGGCGTATCGCGTAGCCTGCGCCATTTTCGCAAGGTTGCTGCGGAAATTCGTCAAGGCCGGACGCGTCACTCCTCATTCGCATCACAGGAGGTCGCTCCCGAACTCAGCAGTGTGGCGGCAGACTTCGATGCGTTTGCGATGGATCTGCAAAATGTCGCGCGCGACATCAGGCAGGCTGCGGAGGACAATGCCCATTCATTCAAGGCGCCCGTCGCGACGGTCGAAGCATCCCTTGAGACCGTTCGGCGCAGCCTTCCACCAACCGATAATACGGCCCATCGCGCGTTCGAATTAATCGGCTACTCGGTGGACCGCCTGAAGGCTCTGATCTCTGCCTCACAGCAACTCGATAACGTTACCGCCGACCTTATCGAGGCACCTCGGCACCGAGTTAATCTGGCGAGCGTCGTATCCGAAGTTCTTGGGCGCTTTCACGACATTCTGGCCGAGCGCGAAATTACGATCTTACAAAAGCTGGACGAGAAGCTGTTCGTGACCGGCAGCAAGCAGGTGCTCGATGTGACGATCGAGAATATCTTCGACAACGCAATCAGCTTCTCGCCGCAGAAGAGCGTCATCACCGTCTCGCTCGACAAAGCGGCCCAGATCGCCGATCTGCGAATCGACGATCAAGGTCCCGGGATCGACCCGAAGAAGATCGATCGTATTTTCGACCGCTACTTCTCGCTCCGCCCCGTCAGGCTATCGGACGAGGCGGGCGACGAAACGCTCCCCCATGCGGGTCTCGGCTTGTGGATCGTCCGACGAAACGTCGAGGCGCTGCATGGAACAGTGACCGCGACCAATCTAGATCGTGCGGGCCTGAGAATCCGAGTCATGCTGCCGATCAGCCGAAAATGGCATTGACTTCAGTGCTTCGCGACCGCGGCTACGGCCGGCTAAGTTCGAACCACACCCAGGAGGACCAAGATGATCCGTAAGGCTCAGGCTGTTTGGCGCGGAACCGGCAGGGACGGAACCGGCGATTTGACCACCGCGTCCGGCGTGCTGTCACACACGCCCTATTCCTTCAAGACCCGATTCGAAAGCGAACCGGGGACCAACCCTGAGGAGCTGATTGCGGCCGCTCATGCCGGCTGCTTCACGATGGCGCTGGCCTTCCAGCTTCAGTCAGCGGGTTTTAACCCGACAGAGTTGTCCACCGAGGCCGCTGTGTCGTTGGATCAGGATGATACCGGTTTCACGATCACTAAATCCGCCCTGACCTTGAGGGCCCAGGTGCCGGGTCTCGACAAGGCGAAGTTCGACGAACTGGCGGCGAACGCCGAGAAGGGCTGCCCTGTTTCCAAGCTGCTCAAGGCGGAGATTACATTGGACGCCGCCTTGATCTAGGATGACAGCAGGAGGGTTGGCGCACTGCGCTTCCCCTTCCTGAAAGCGTATCTCCCGCCGGTCAGCGGGCGATCGGCGGGAGGAAACGGACAATGTCGGATCGTCGTCCGGTGCGCTCGATGATGCGCTGGATACTCGCGCTGATCTATGCGGTCGCGGCCTATTTCCATCTGTCGATGCCGACGGCGTTCATACCAATCATGCCGGATTGGGTTCCGCTACCCTATCACGTGATCCAGTTTACTGGCGATTGTGAACTGGCTGGCGCCATCGGCTTGATAATCCACCGAACGCGCCGGTCGGCCGGGGTCGGCCTCGCAGCCTATGCCATCTGCGTCTTCCCGGCGAACATCAAGCACGCGATATACGGCCCGGCCATTCCCGGGCTCATAAACGTGTGGCTCTATCACGGGCCGCGGCTGCTGCTGCAACCGGTGCTCGTCTGGTGGGCGCTGTTTGCCGGAGGCATCACGGACTGGCCGTTTCGGCGAAGGAAAGATGCCAATCGTCTTCAGCCATTGCGACCTTGAAGCGACCCGCAAAGCAAACCGTACTCTGGCGCGCATGCCGCCGCACTGGATTTTCGAGCGCTTAAGGGCCACAACCCCGGATATGACGCATGCGATCCCAATCGGCGACGTGATGGTCCGCGGCGCTGTCCTGCTGGCGCCGATGACCGGTGTAACCGACCTGCCGTTCCGCCGCATGGCCTCGCGGCTCGGCGCGGCTTATGTCGCAACCGAGATGGTGGCCTGTGCCGAGCTGGCGCGCGGCCGGCCGGATGTCGTACGGCGCGCGGCGGTCGGTGAGGGATTGCCGCTGATGGTGGTGCAGCTTGTCGGGCATGACGCGCGCTGGATCGCCCAGGGCGCGAAGATAGCCGAGGCGGCGGGCGCCGATATCATCGATCTCAATATGGGTTGCCCGGCCAAGGAAGTGACGGGTTGCGCCTCCGGCTCCGCTTTGATGCGCAATCTGGATCACGCCGAGTCCTTGCTAAAGGCAGCAGTCGATGCGACCAGCCGGCCGGTCACGCTCAAGATGCGGCTGGGCTGGGACGATGCCTCGAAGAACGCGCCCGAACTGGCTTGGCGGGCCGAGCGGGCAGGGGTCCAGGCTGTGACGATCCATGGCCGGACGCGCCAGCAATTCTATACCGGCCAAGCCGACTGGTTGGCGGTCGCGGCAGTCAAGGCAGCGACCAGCCTGCCGGTGATCGTCAATGGCGACATCGTCGACGCCGCTTCCGCGCAAGAGGCGATGCGGCTGTCGGGAGCCGATGCTGTGATGATCGGGCGCGGGGCGTACGGACAGCCCTGGATCGCGGCTGCCCTCCAGGCTACGCTCGAGGACAGGCAGCCGATGGATGAACCTGGGCCGGTCGAGCGTCTCGATATCGTGATGGACCATTTCCGCGACAGCCTCAGCTTCTACGGTGACGTGCTGGGCCTCAAGGTCTTCCGCAAGCATCTCGGCTGGTATGTCGAGCGTGCGCCGTGGCCCGCATCGCCGGACGCGCGGCGGGCGGCGAAGGCGATGCTGTGCCGGCTGGAACGCCCGGCCGATATCGAGGCGGCGCTCTCGAACCTCTGGCTGGCCGACCCGTACGTGGAACCCTCGACTTTGCTTGCGGCATGACTATGATCCCGGCCATGAACCCGTCGAAGTTACACCGCCGGCCTCGTGCGCGCGGCTTTACCTTGCTAGAACTGCTGGTCGTCATCGCGATCCTGGGAATGCTGGTCTATATGGTCGCCCCGGCGGCGCTGCGGCAGCTCGGCTCGTCGAAGCAGAAGATCGCGCAGCAGTCGGTGGAGCGGCTTGCCGGCATACTCGACATCTATAAGCTCGATGTCGGCAGCTATCCCACGAGCGATCAGGGGCTGCAGGCGCTGGTAACCCGACCGACCGAGGCGACGGCCTGGGCTGGTCCCTATGTCAAGTCAGGCACGCTTCCGCTGGACCCCTGGAACCATCCCTATCTTTATCGTAGCCCATCAGTCCGCGCCGATCATGATTTCGATCTCTGCTCGCCGGGACCGAATGTTCAGACCAGCGGCACGGGTGATGCCGGCCAGATCTGCAATCAGTAACCTGTTGCCAATGGGGCCTACTCGGTCTCCGCGTCGGTATCCCAGGCGAGGATCGCATAATTCTGCGTCACCGGCGGCTCCAGCCTCACCACGGCATGGCGCAGGAAATGGCCACCGCTTTCGGTTGTCACCTGGGCGGTGATCGACACGGTTCTGGCAAGCAGACCATCGGTGTTTCGTGCCGAGGGTTTAGTGGGAAGCGATTTCAGCGCCGCGGTGACGATCGGGTCGGCAATGCGCGGGTCTGGGTCGCCCTGCTGATAGAGCGACAGATGCGGCTTCAGCCGCCTGAATAGGTCCGGTGTCATGCCGATGACCCGCCGGATCTCGTCCAGGCTTTCGAACTGCGCGTTGGGCGGCGCGTAGTTCAGCCCCGCCGCCCGATATTGCGGCAGCTTCGCGCCACCCATGCGTGGCCGGTCGCCGGGTTCGCGCCAGTCCAGTATCGCCGCCGCCAGCGGGCCCGCCTGGGTCTGCTCAGCGCCGCAGGCGACGAGCAGCGCCGCCATCAGCTCGAACGGCGCGGCGTTGGGATTGACCTTGCCGCTTTCCGCCCTGATCGTCACCGTCGCGGTGGCCCGCTGCAGCCTCAGCATATGCGGCCCGTCCTCCACGTTCCAATGCCCATCCGACCCATCGATCAGGCGAAACACCGTCTCGGTGACCGCGCCCTCGGCCTGGGCTTCGGCTTCGGCATTGGCGACAAGATTGGCGGCGATCCGAGTCTCGGTACGCCCGGTGGTCACCATATGCGTTATCAGGAACGACAGCAGCACGAGGGTCCACAGGACAATGACCAGTGCGAAGCCGCGCGACCTCATCTTCGTTTTCGGCTGACAACCGCATTCGGGTTGTCGCTGCCCCCGACTGGAAGGGACCCGAGTTCCTGCGGCACCAGCCCGGCATTGTTGAGCTTCTCACGCATGTCCTGGGTCAGAGCGCGTGCGTCCTGCTGGTCCTGCAGCACATGCGGCGTGATCAGTATCAGCAGCTCGGTCCGCTGCCGCTTATTGGTCTGCGTTCCGAACAGCGCGCCAAGGACCGGAATGTCCTTGAGATAGGGAATGCCGGAATTGTCGCGGCTGACATTGTCGCGGATCAGGCCCGCCAGTCCCACGGTCTGCCCATCCTGGACCACGACATGCGAGCGCACCTTGCGTTCGGAAAAGGTGGGGGAATCGATGTTCGAGGTGCTCGTCGTCGCCACGTCGCTGACCTCCTGCGAGATATCGAGCGTGACCAGCCCGCCGCTATTCACCTTGGGCACGACTTGCAGGATGACGCCGGTTTCCTGATAGCTGACCGAACTGACGAGGGCGGCCGTGGGGGTCAGCGTGCTTTGGGCGGTCTGGGTCAGATAGGGAACGTTGTCGCCCACCTGCAGCCGGGCCATCTCATTGTCCAACACCAGCAATTGCGGCGAGGACAGGACGCGCACATTGGTCACCGCCTGCAGCGCCGAGATGGTGGCATGGACCGCGCTGGTGCCTTTCGACAGCACGAAGCCGGGAAGATCGCCTGCCGGCGTCTTCGACACGACGGTGCCTTCCGACAGAAGGCCGTTGATCCCGCCGCTCTGGAAATAGAACTGGGTCCCGTATTTCAGATTGTCGTTCAGCGTCACCTCGGCGATCGTTGCATCGATGCGAACCTGCAGCGGCACGATGTCGATCTTGTGCAGCATGCCCTCGATCGTGCTCGCCTCGTCCGCGGTCGCGTAATAGAGGATCGCGTTGTTCTTGCGGTTGGCAATGATGCGAATGGCGTTCGCATTGTTGCTCTCATCCTGCTGTGTCGACAGTGAATCCGATTCCGCCAGCGGCATCGGCAGATCTTCGCTGCTTCCCGCGCCGCCAACTTGCCGCCCGCCAGGGCCGGAAGGCCCGCCTGCGCCGCCGGAAGACGAACCGCCGGGGCCCATCCCTATGCCCGATCCGATACCTCCGATGCCTTGCGGTCCACCCTGGCCGCCTGGTCCTTGGCCTCCGCTATTGAAGCCATTGTTCTCCTGGGCCTGAGGGCCGTAGCCGCTGATCCGCGACTGTTCCTGTCCTGGGGCGGTCGAACCGCCGGTCGTGCCGGTTTCCGCCGCAGCGGCCTTTGGATTAAATGCGCGCTGCAGCAGGTTCGCCAGATCGCCGCTCTGTCCGTTCTGGACATAATAGACATGCCACGACCGGGCGGTGACGCGGCGCGCGCGATCGACGAGCTGGAACAGGCGGCGGGCGTCGTCGATATATTTGCGCTGGGCCGATACCACCAGGACGGCATTCACCCGCTCCATCGGGATGACCCGAACCAGACCGGCGAGCGCCCCATCGCCATCCGTCTGGAAGACTTTCTGCAGCTCGGACGCCATCTTGCCGGGATCGCCGGACGTCACCGGGAACAGGGCGTATGATTGATTGGCCATGATGTCGATGTCGAAGGCATGGACCATGCTGAGGATCGTTGCCCGCGCCCCAGGCTCGCCGCTGATCAGCAAGGCATTGCGGTTTGAGTCGGCGGCAATGCGCGCGCCGGTGCCGACGAAGGGCTGTAGCACGCGGACCAGGTCGCGAGCCGAGGTATAATGCAACTCCTCCACCTCGCTGCCGAACGTGACATCGCCCGCCATGGTCGGTTCTGAGAGCGCGACTGCGCTGGGGACTATGCGATAGAGAGGGCCGTTCTGGATGAGCGTTGCGCCGTTCTGGCTCAGCAGCGTTTGCAAGGTCGTCAGCAATTCCGCTTTGGGGACGGGTTGCCGCGTTTCGATCGTCGCGGTGCCGCGCACGGCGGGATCGATCGCGTAATTGACCTGCAGGATATCGCCCAGGATCTGGCGAACGACTTCGCGTATGTCGGTGTCGGCGAAATTCAGCATCACGTCGCCCGATTGCGTCTGCTGCAACGGTCGGGTCGGTTTGGCCGACACGCCGCGTCCCTCGGCGATTTGGGGCCCCGGCGTCACGCCGCGATCGGAGGCGACGATGCCGTTGACGCGCGGGCTGGCGACGCCGGCGATATTGGCCGCGGTTTGCGGCAGCGGCTCGAGCGTTTGATCGTGCTTGGCGCAACCGGCGATGGCCAGGAACGTGCCCAGGAAGGCAACGAAAACCAAAAGGGCGCGAAGCATCAATGTTTCCCCTGCGGCCGGTCCATGCCGCTATTCTGTTGTGCGCCGACGCCGCCGAATAGCGGGCCGTTCGTTCCAGCTCCACCTGCGCCGGACCCACTAGTCCCGGGCATTGGCGGCGGTTGCTGAAACGGCGCATTCGAGCTTCCGCCCGCTGCGAATTTCGGTTCGAGACGCCGGGTACCGCCCGGCCCGGCCAGGGTGACCGCGTCGGCCGCGATCTCCTGCACGTGCCAGTTTCCCACAGTTTCCCCTACGACGACAACGATGGCCCGATCCTTCCCCGCCGGCTGAAAAATTGCCTTGCGTCCGTCAGACGACAGCAAGATTCCGGCCAGGCGCGGCATATCCGTCGGCTGGCCGGAGGCTGTTCCATTGGCCTCAGCCGGGGCGGGTCGACGGTCGCCCCGGAAAAGCGGCCGGGCGAGAATCGCGGCCACGGTCTCCGCCGCCCCGCCGGCCTGATCGCGTGTAATTCCGGAATCGGGCTGCGCCGAGGCCGGACCCGGCGTGGCGTCCGGGTTCGCGCCGGGCGGAACGCTCAGTTCCAGCAGGATCAGCCCGGCCAATACGGCCGCGAGCAAAGCCAGCATCGTCGCTGTTCGGCTCATTTGGCCGTGCCAGGGGCTTCGCCTGTGGGGGGGACGCCTTGGGCGGCGCTGGCCTGATCCGAGCCGGCGGGGGCATAGACGCTGAATCCGGCATCCAGAATCTGCTGGTTCGCCTGGGCCAGCAGCGGTGCGCCCCGCACCTGCAGATCGTCCACCACCATCGGCGTGCCGGATTGCTCCAGCGCTTGGAGGAAGTGGACCAGGACCGGCCAGGATGCTGACAGCGCCAGCTTCACACCGACGCGCCGGGAACTTCCCTTGGTGTCACCGGGCAGGCTTTCGACGCTGGTCAGGCTCGCGCCGGCGCCGCTCGCGATATTCTGGACCAGCCCTTGCAATGCAGCGGTAGCGACAGGGATACTGCCGGACAGGCCGCTCAGCGCCGGGGCTTGCGTCCCCAGCACGGCAGCTTGCGCCTCCAGGGCCGGGCGGGTGGCTGCGAGCTGCTCCATATGTCGTAACAGTATCTGGCGCTGGGTCAGTGTTTCGGCCCGATCGGCGTAGAGGCCCGTCAGCGGCGCGGCGATGCCAAGCCACAGGGCCAAAGCCACGGCCAGGGTAATGCCCAGCGCCAGCATGCGCCCGCGCTGTCCGGTCGGCAGCGACGGCTGTATCACTGGCTGTGGTGTCACTGGCGCACCTCGGCATTGATCGCGAAGGCGTCGAGCTTCGATCCCTGTACCCGCGTGACGGCGGCGGCAAAGGCGGGGTCCTTGAAGAATGGGTCGCCGGCCAGCAGGCCGATCAGCTTTGCCGCGTCCGCCGATTGGCCGCTGAGCGCCAGCTTGCGGCGATGCA
Organism: Rhodospirillales bacterium; assembly: GCA_028291345.1. Taxonomy (GTDB): domain Bacteria; phylum Pseudomonadota; class Alphaproteobacteria; order BOG-932; family Roseiterribacteraceae; genus BOG-932. The sequence goes on from JAQGIF010000278.1 coordinate 38,999, forward strand.
GACTGAAATCAGTCAGATGCGTGCCGTCGGGCAATATTCGTGTGGTTTCGGCCAGCGCCTTCAGAACGTCGACGCTTCCGGCCTGCTCCATGGCGGCGGAGGCGCCGGCGCCGGCAATATTGTCCAGCCGGCGGCGAAGCTGCTGCACCGCGTCAACTCGCGGCTTCAGTTCGGCGATCCGGGCATCCGCGCGGGCCAATGCCAGCGATTGGCGGGCGAAGGGCAGGATCACCGCGATCAGCGCCAGCGCCGCGCAGGCGATAGCCAACGGCTTGATCCATTCCGATCGGGCCTGTCCGGCATCCGGCTCGGCCGTGAGCGGGATCCGATGAAAATGACCGGCCGCGGTCTGTGCGCCGATCGCCGTCGGATTTAGGCCGCCTTGCCGCAGAGAGGCGACGACGTCCTGGCCAGCCGATTTGGGTACCAGGAACAGGGTTAGGCGCAGCTGGCCGCGCTGCCGGTCGCGATGATCGATTCGCCAGTTCCACCAGACCTCATCGGCGGTGAACGGGGTTTCGCGGTCCATCTCATAAGTCAGCGCGCGGCGAAGCTCGCGTTCGGCGGCCACCGGAAATGTTAGCTGCTTTGCCAGCAGATCGGCTGGCGGGAGGCGCAGCCAGACCGGTATCGAACGACCGCCAAAACCGCCGGCGTCGCGCAGCGCCGCGATGCCCGCCCGATCCAGCGCGAAGCGGCCCAGCGGAGTCAGCCGCCCATCCCGCTGCATCGCCGCTGACAGTGTCGCGCCGCCCCCCTCGGGCTCCACGATCATCGCATCCCGTGCGCTGCCATCCGCCGCGCCGAATCGCGTCGGCAGCAATTCGCGCATGTGCCCCGCCCACCAGGCGAAGTAATCGCGAACGATCTGTGATGGCCGGTTCGAAATGATGGCGCGCATGGCGTTGAGCTTGTACCCGCTGTAGCAAAATCGCGAAAGGGCAATGGATATCGGGTGTAAGGGCGCCCAGCG
>JAQGIF010000396.1 GCA_028291345.1 Rhodospirillales bacterium
CAGCTATGAGTGGGATACGGCGGCTGGGCACGCGCTTGTATTGGCCGCTGGCGGCACGGTGACGACGGTAGACGGTTCGCCGCTGGAGTACGGCAAGCCCGGCTTCAAGAACCCGGATATATTGGTGATCGGCGGGCGCTGAGCCCCGCGCAGAAGTAAGCCATCTTTTTGTCACAGTAATCCATTTTTCAACTGTGATGCGATCCATTCGTTGTTATCATCGGCTCTTAAAGCTGGAACAACGGGAGGAGAGCCGACATGGGAAAACGTGTCGCCGCGGAATTCATCGGAACGCTTTGGCTGGTTCTCGGCGGATGTGGCAGCGCGGTACTCGCCGCCGCCTTCCCCAATGTAGGTATCGGGTTACTGGGCGTATCGTTCGCCTTCGGCTTGACCGTGCTCACGATGGCGTATGCTATCGGTCACGTTTCGGGCTGCCACCTCAACCCCGCGGTGTCGATCGGCCTTTGGGCCGGCGGGCGATTTCCAGCATCCGACCTCATCCCCTACATCATCGCCCAGCTACTCGGCGGCATTGCCGGGGCCGGCATTCTCTATGTCATCGCCAGCGGGAATGCGGCGTTCGACGTTCATTCCGGTTTCGCCTCGAACGGATATGGCGACCATTCGCCCGGCCATTATTCTCTGATGGCCTCGCTGGTCTGCGAAGTCGTCATGACCTTCGGGTTCCTGTTTGTGATCATGGGATCTACCCATGGCAGCGCGCCTAAAGGATTCGCGCCGATTGCGATCGGGCTTGGCTTGACGCTGATCCACCTCATCAGCATCCCGGTCACCAACACATCGGTCAATCCGGCGCGCAGCACCGGGCCCGCCTTATTCGCCGGCGATTGGGCGATCAGCCAGCTCTGGCTATTTTGGCTTGCGCCCATTGCCGGTGGCATATTCGCCGGCGTGGTTTACCGTTGGGTCGTTGGCGATATTCCGATTCCGGTCCCAGTCATCGGCGAAGACTAGCCCATCGTACCCCGTTTTAGTGGCACTGGTCTTACGACTCTGCGTTATTGCCCTTGACCCGCCCGGCCAGCGACGCGGCAAGGAAATCGTCGATGTCGCCGTCGAGCACGCCTTGCGCGTTTCCTTTTTCAACACCGGTGCGCAAATCCTTAACCATCTGGTAGGGCTGCATCACGTACGATCGGATCTGGTGGCCCCAGCCGATCTCGCTTTTCTCGCCCTGGAACGCCGCGACTTCTTCCTCGCGCTTGCGCAGTTCCAGCTCATAGAGCCGGGCCTTCAGCATGGTCATGACTTTGGCGCGGTTCTGGTGCTGTGACCGTTCCTGCTGCGACGCCACCACGATGCCCGTCGGCATATGGGTGATACGCACTGCGCTGTCGGTCTTGTTAATATGCTGGCCGCCGGCGCCCGACGCGCGATAGGTATCGACGCGCAAATCCTTATCCAGGATTTCGATCTCGATATTTTCATCGACTACCGGCCACACCGTCACCGAGGCGAAGCTGGTATGGCGACGCGCCGCGCTGTCGAACGGCGAGATCCGGACCAGCCGATGCACGCCGGATTCGGTCTTCAGCCAGCCATAGGCATTGGGGCCTGAGACCTGAATCGTGGTGGATTTGATGCCGGCTTCTTCACCCGGCGATTCGTCGATGAGTGTGAGCTTATAATCGTGCTGCTCGGCCCAACGGGTATACATTCGCAGCAAGATTTCGGCCCAATCCTGGGCCTCGGTGCCGCCGGCGCCGGCATTCACTTCCAGGAAGCAGTCGTTGGGGTCTGCCTCGCCCGAGAGCAGGCTTTCGAGCTCTCGCTTGGCGGCGAGTTCCCTGAGGGCGTTCAGGGTGGCTTCCGCCTCTTGGACAATCGAGGGCTCACCCTCGGCCTCGCCCATTTCGATCAGGCCGAGATTATCGGCCAAATCGCGCTCGATCTCACGGACGGAGTTGATTTTCTGGTCGAGCTGGGTGCGCTCACGCATGAGCGCTTGCGCTTTCCCGGCATTGTTCCAAAGCGCCGGATCCTCGGCGAGGGCGTTCAGCTCGGAGAGGCGCCGAAGCGCGTTCTCCCAGTCAAAGATGCCTCCTCAGCAATGCCAACGACCTTTCAATGTCGTCGGCAATTGCTTGGATTTCAGCGCGCATTGGAGAAGACCTTAGCTAAAGAAAAGCGGCTTACGCCGCGTCCCGGACTTGTTCCTGTCCGATGAACAGGTTTGTCATTTCCGCGATGAACTGCGGCATGTCGGCGCCCGTGGCGGTCAGGACATTGCCCGACAGCTGGATCGCCTCTTCCGACCACACGGCTTTGGCGCCTTCAAGAGCGGCCCGGCTCTCCGGTGCGCCAGTCACGCTCATGCCTTCGGCACGATCGGCGATCACGAGGATTTCGACGCCGTCGCCGACGAGGGCCACCGGCTTCTGGTCGTCGATGAACGCGGAGACGACGCGCTTGCTGTGGGGTGTCTGCGCAAGCTTGATGAGGCTGCGCGCGCCGCCCGGGACCAGCAACATGTCATAGTCAGCCGACAGCATGGATGAAAGCTGTCCGTCGACCGGGAAATAATGTCCCCAGGAATCGCCGTGCCAACCATTGGCGAGGCTTTCCGGGCCCACGAGTTTTACCGTCGCGCCAAGCGCGAGGAGAGCCTTCTGCGGCTCGGTCATTTGCAGTTCTTCAAAGCCGCTGGCGACCAGCACAGCGATGTTCTTTCCGGCAAGCGGTTTGTGCATATGTATAGTTCCCATAGCTGGGCGGTCGGCTGCCTGGCAGCCGGTCCGCGCGAGAAATCTTCCTTCGAGTTACAACGGAATAATGGCCGCATCGCGGCGGCCGAAATACTGTTAGAATCGAATACGAAGATGGAGCCGCAACAGTTTGGCGGCTGATCGAGCTGAACATACGGACGAAGCCGGCCGAGTCAATGATTCGGGGTGTCGCACCGACCGTTTTCCACGTCATGCCTCGTATGCGTGGCTGGAAAACGTGGTTTCCCGTCATATTGCGAAAGCCGGAAGCTCAGTGAAACTTGAGCTTCCTCAGTCGAATCCATCAGCGCCGTCGCCGACGACTCCGAAGATTGCGAAGGGCGACCGCGTCGAAATAGCCGGCGCCGACTTCGCGCCCCTAGCGCAGGCACGAAACGCCTTGTATGAAGCAAATCCCAAAGACGTCTCGCACCAAGTTCGACCTGCGTGTATTCGATCTTTACGAATTCACGCATAGGCTAGGCTTCGGTTGCCGTTTAATAGCGTTCGATGCCAGCAATCTCTCTGGAGCTAACGTCACATCCGCGTCACTGACACCAGGCGGCCTCATCCCTTCACCGGTCAAGCGCCAGCGCACAAAGA
>JAQGIF010000291.1 GCA_028291345.1 Rhodospirillales bacterium
TCAGTTTTCTCGCTGTCTCGCTTCTAGTGACAGCGTGCAACACCGTTGCAGGGGCAGGTAAAGACACTCAGGCTGCTGGACGAGCCGTCACACAAGAAGCTAATGAACATAAATAACCGATAGCGTGGTTAGGGAGGCGAGCGTGTCTAGGATACTTAGGCGCACTCGCAACCCCGACGACTGTATTAGACTCCCCGCTCAGACGGACCGTTTGGCCCTTTTTTTCAGCCATTCGAACAAATCTGCCGCAGCCCCTTTCTTGCTTTCTGTAGGTGGGCCGTCTCGGCCCCCCGCACGATATTGTCGCGGCGACTGCTTCTTAGTCTCGTTGGAAAAGGATCCGTCAGACTTCGGGTTGCCGTACGCCTGCATTGAGGGCCGCAGCACATCCGTTCGGTAACGGCGGAGGGATGTCACGGCAGTTCATCGGCGGGTGGCCTTTGGCGTGGTCGATATGCCATTCGTGCGAGTTCATCTTTGATGCGCTGCTCTTCGATGTCGTCTGGGTCGTAGGGACGGCCGTACCATCTGAGCATCTCGCGCTTTTTCTGGCTGCCCTTGCCTTTGTCGGGCGCGCCGAGGGCGTCGATGAAGTCGTAGTAGCCGGGCACGCTGCCACAATCTTCGGGCGGCCCCCGCCGTTGGCCGCCAAGGAAGCACGGGTAGATCACATTTGGATCGGCGGGCTCGATCCGTTCGACGAAGATCCGGTGCAGCCAGTTGTCGCCCATGTCGTAGGTGTAACTGAACTGATCGAGGCCGCTGTTGAGAACCTTGGCGAGCTTGGTGCGGCTGGCCGGCTTGGTCTCGTAGCCCCAGTCATCGCCCTCGGGATCGGGCACGCCATAAGTCACGTCGTCGATGTCGAACTCCCAGAGATGGTAATCGAGCCAACCCATCGTGACCTGGATAATCCGGTGGAGGGCTTTGAGACTGCTCGAGCCGCGCACGGCGACGCGTCGCCAGATCAGCGGTTCGATGTCATCCAGTTCAATGCGAAGAATGGCAACTTCATCGGTGCTCATGCCGCCAGTTTGGCAGACTCACGCTTCCAGTTCCACTGGCGGCAGCTCGTCCAGCCAGTGCCTCGGCATAGTTCGGCGCGCGGCATAAACTGTCATCGCCAGAGTGTTTTTGACGCGGTGGTCGAACTCATGCAGAAGCAACTTTTGCTCTGACGCGTCAGCTTTCGCGTCCTCGGCCATCCGTGCCAAATGAAGCGCGGTTGCGGTGAACACTGCAATCCGCTGCATGACACGGGCATCCTCGGCGTGGAATTTACGCGTTGGATTGTGGGCTACAATCCATATGGTGCCTTCGCGTTGGCTGCCTCTCTCGGTTAAAAGGTATGAGCAGTACGTCATCCAGAGGCAGACCGACCTCCAAATATTTGTAAAAAAGTTCGGGGCGCCGCATGAGCAGCGGTACGCTGCCCTCGACCAGATGCCGCAAGGGAAAAATGAGGTAGTGCAGGATAGGTCTGGCTGCGTTAGTTGGTGCAATGCAACGGTTGCAGCGAGCCGTTAGGATGGGTCCAGTCCAACCGGAAGCCGAAGATCGCGGCATCGGGATAGAGGTGGCAGACCCTAACCAGCGCATCCGGCGCGTCGCCGTGTGCATAGAGAAGGCGACTTCGATCGAAATCCGGGCCGTTGCGGATGAAATCCTCGGCACCGTTCCAATGCGTACGATTATTCCGGTAATTCCACATGCTCGGGAAATCGTTTACGAGAACAACGGTCCTCATCGCGGGGGGTAGGTGTTCGACCAGTCGGAATATCGTGGCCCGTTCGTTCATCACGCGCGCTTGGTAATAGACTTGAGCGGGCAACCGCGCCAGGCTGACCGGAACTACAAGCAAACAGCAAGCCGTGGCGAAGCGCCGCCAGGTCTCTGGCTGGGCGGCGAAGGCGCTTCCGATCGTGATGTGCATGACCGCGAATCCGTCGAACCAGTAGCGGGGTCCCATCTGAAATCCGCCGAGGTCAGGGAAGATCGCGAACAGCACGAAATTGGCGATCGGCACGACATCGTAGAATTTTGCTTGGCGCGCCCGCAGTCGTAGGGCGAGCGCGCTCAGATACAGCGCCGGAACCACCAGCGAGGCGGTGTCCGCCAGTTCCCCCAAGCGCCAGAGTGTTTGGCTTAAGACTCGAAAATGCCTGCCGACTTCGACACCGGTAATGCCGCCGGCGCCGACCGTGAGATTGCCGGCCCAGACAGCGGGCGGGGTAAATGCGCTCCCAGTTATGGCCGTGTTATAAAGAGCGAAAAGCACCATGGGCGGCAACAGACCCAGAGCCCCGAGGAACAGCATTCGCGTGCGGAATCCGTATTGCGCCCAGGCCACGGCTGCGGCCACCAGGGCCAGCGACCCGCCGTCGATCCGACACAGGAACGCTGCACCAGCAAATGCCCCGGCGGCCACCGGCCATCTCCAGTCCGGGCTTCCGCCAGCGCGCAAGAGGCACTGAACGGCGCCAACGACCATGAGCGCACTCACGCAATGGGAAAAGTACGTAGCGCTATTCAACAGAAAGAAGGCCGTCGTGGCGTACGCGAGCAAGAGCGCCACGCGGAGCGAACGCGATGCACATTCGAGCCGAAGGGTCCCCCAAAGCGCGAGCAGCAGCAGGGCGCCGCAGAGCGGCGTTGCCAGATATGGCGGCAGGCGCGCATAGGTGAGCAGAGTGAGGACCGCCGGCCAGCCGGGCAGATATTGACTGACCCATATGCCGTCGTGTGCGACGACATATTGCTGCCTGAAGAGCTCCGGATCCGGCGGGGGCGGGTTTGACAAACGGCCTTTCAGGAACGTCGCCGCCTCGAACAGGAATCCGTGCTCGTCGGCCGAATTGGGAAAAGCTTCGAAAGCGAAGCGGAAGATAACCAGCGACAGCACTGCGCAAGCCGCGGCGATAACAAAGATCAATCTCTCCTCGAGTACCGGGCGGTCGAGCAGGACGGCGTTGCGTGAATGCACATATCTCCAGGCGAAGATCGCGGTCAGCGCGCCGGCCACGATACCGGCTCCTCCAAGGATTGGCGTCTGAGGACCGAGGAAGAGATTGGCGCGGGCCGTCGTGGTCAGCGTGGAAAGGCTGAGGCTAGCGACGACGAGTATCAGCGCTGGAAGCTTTAGTCCCGCGAGGATAGCCGCGGATAGGCCGGCCGATTTGCCGCCGCGATTTCGGTCGTAACGTTCAATCTGGTCACTCGTCATGCCCCCGGAACGTTACACTGCGAGTCAAGTTCCAGGTTGCTTGGACAAAGCTGAATCAGCTGCGGCACCCGCCAGAAGAGTTAGTCTGGCCACGGTAGGATGCCAATACTCCAACAGTTTAGGTCGGACATATGGACCAGAAAGGCTATAATCTGCAAGAAGTTGGCACCATGGGCGGTGTTGAACTGGAGACGCTAGCATACGCAGATCGGCGGTTGGTGATAATTTTGCAGTTATTAGTTTTGAAATACCATTTTATCTGGTTTACCGAGTAATCTAGTCTGGGTTGCCAAAGGCTAGAGACAATGGACCAGAGTAGCTGGACTTCGACTAGGGCAAGTGGTCCGAATGAAACCCAAACCTGGCAAGGTAGCGTCCCGGCTGCGTTTGTTTGGAAAGCCGGGGCAGACACCAAATCCGGGGTTCTGAATTCTCTTTACTAGAATCGATTTTGGTCCAATTTTAGTCCAATCCGATCTATCAATTGGGCCTAAAGCGAACCATTGGGGCTAAATTCAATTCAAACGAAATAAAGTTAAATCAACACCGTGCTGCCAGTCTCTTACAGATTCTCCCCATTGAGTTTTTCCCTTTCACGGCGGTAACAGAGGTTCGAATCACCTTGGGGTCACCAGCTTTTTGCCTTTTTGATCAACTCCCCAAAAGTCAGGGGCTGGATTGGATCAAAAATACAAATCGCTATGAGCGGCGATATGATCCCGCCAAGGCCCTTATCGGACCCGACATACATTTATGCCGTAAACACCTTGTCGAGCCTGATCGGAAGGTTCCGAATATGGTTACCCGTCGCGTTTTAAA
>JAQGIF010000299.1 GCA_028291345.1 Rhodospirillales bacterium
TAAAAAACCTCGAGAACTCAGACATGGTCGGTCCCTTGCATAAGGTTAAAGTTAGATTGTTTATTGATCTCACTATGCCGATATGAATTTCGACAATCTTGTGCCGCAGCGCACAATAAATTGTGTAGGAAACGTGTGAATGCGCTTGGCGCGGGGCCCTTTGCGTCGGCACCGCCCGTCGATAGCCTTCACGCCGCGCCATTGTGGCCGCTCTAGAAGGAGGGGCCGATCGTGGGTTTGCCGAAGGGCACAACCGCCGCATTCCGGTTTGCGCAACTCCCTGAGCGCACAGGTGCAAGATCGTATCCGAAACCGGGCCTAAAATCGTCTCAGTCGGGGAGCAAGTCATGGAAGCGTCGACCGAATTCTCTCTCCGTCCCTTGATGGACGGCTTCGGCGTCGAAATGCGCGATGTCGATCTTGCGACGTGTGGGCCCGATGTGCATCGAGCCGTCGTCGAGACGTTCGACCGCCATGGCGTCATGGTCATCCGGGACCAGCGGCTGTCGCCGCACGATCAGATGCGATTTACGAACGCGTTCGGCACGCCGGAAGAAAATCCGCGCAGGGAATATACCCTTCCCGACATCCCCGAAATCTATGTGATTTCCAACAAGATCGTCGATGGCAGGAAAATTGGCGATCATCAGGCCGGGCAGGGCTGGCATACCGACTCATCTTTTTTGGCCGAGCCGGTGAAATGCACAATGCTCTATGCGATGGAAGTCCCCGACGAAGGTTCGGACACCCTCCTTGCCGACCTTTGCGCCGCCTGGAACGCTTTACCGCCCGAACGGCAGGCGGAACTGGACGGGCTGCAGGTTCAGCACAGCTGGCGCGCCTTGATGGAGTTGAAGAAGGTTTATTTGGCGCCCGACGACAATACGATTCCCGATGTCGTCCACCCAATGGTCCGTGCCCATCCAGCCGATGGGCGGAAGGCTCTATGGGTCAGCACCGGTACTACGCGCGGGATCGTCGGGATGCCGAACCCGCAGGGGCTGGATTTGCTGGACGAGCTGGTCGCCTTCGCCACGCAAGACCGGTTTGTGTACCGCCACAAATGGCATGTCGGCGATGTGCTGATCTGGGACAATCGGTGCACCTTGCACACCGGCACGCCGTTTGATCTCTCGAAATATAAGAGGCACGTCCACCGCACCTGGGTCCGCGGGGATCGGCCCAATTGAACGGAGCTTGACCCTGCGGTGACTTTCACCGTCAGCACATCCTCACGGAGCAATGATCAGTGAACTACCGATCCATCGAAGTGACACCGCTCACGCCGCATATCGGTGCCGAGATTTCGGGCGTCGATTTGACCAGGCCGCTATCCGCCGGCCAGGTAGCGGACCTTAAGCAGGCGCTGGCCGACCATCTGGCGATCTTCTTTCGCGATCAGCACCTCGATTTCGAAAGCCATAAGATACTTGCCAATCATTTCGGGGGCATCCACATCGCACCCAGTACCGCTCCGTGGCGCGTGCCGGGCCATCCCGAGATCACCACAATCCACGCCGACAAGGATTCGACCTTTGTCGCCGGCGAGGACTGGCATTCGGACATGAGCTGCGACCCCGAACCGCCGCTCGGTTCGATCCTGTATCTGCACACCGTGCCAGAGCCGGGTGGCGATACCGTGTTCTCCAGTATGTATGCCGCCTATGACGGCCTGTCCGGCCGCATGAAGACGTATCTGGAGGGGCTGAGCGGGACCCATGACGCTGTGGTCGGGTTCGGCGGGATCACCCCGGACGGCATGAAGCTGCCGCGCTCCTCCCATCCCGTGATCCGCACCCATCCGGTGACCGGCAGGAAGGCGCTGTACGTCAATAAGGGCTTTACCGTCCGGATCGAGGGTATCCCGAAGGATGAATCCGCTGGATTGCTTGCCTTCCTGTTCCAGCATGTCGGGCGGCCCGAATATCAGTGCCGCTTTCATTGGCGCCCACACTCGATCGCCTTCTGGGACAACCGATCGTGCCAGCATTCGGCCATATGGGATTATTTCCCGCACACAAGGTCCGGGTACAGGGTGCAGATACTGGGAGACAAACCCTACTGATGGAGGTTTTGACCGGGCGCCGTAAATTCCTCGGCCTGGCTGTCGCCGCGGCGATTCTGGTCTTCGGATCTGCGACCACATTTTCGACGATGGGCATTGTCCTATTCGCGATGATGCGCGAGTTCCGTTGGTCCGAGGCGGTGGCCGGCGGCGCGTTCACCTCGCTGATCCTAACCTGTTGTGTGGCGCATTTGCTGCCTGTCCCGATGCTGGCACGCATCGGTGCGCGGTGGACCATGGTCAGCGGCGCCATCGTGCTGGCGGTCGCGTTCCTTCTGGCCTATTTCACGCGAAACTTCCTGACCTTCTACGTTGCCGCAGGGATACTGGGCATCGGATTCTCGCTGGTCGCCAATACGCCCGGCATCTACCTGATAACCGGGTGGTTCGGCGCGCGGGCGCCGCGCATGATTGGCCTCTACATGATGATCGGCACAATGGGGGGCGCGATCGGTCCGCCCGTCGCCCAGGCCCTCGTGTCAAGCAGCGGCGGTTGGCGCTTATACTGGCTCGCGATGATGGCGACCGCGCTCGTCCTGTCCGCCTTATGCGCCGTCATCATCAAGGAACCAGCGTTGGTCCACAGCGATGCCGCGCTGACGGAAGCGGTGTCGGCAGACAACTGGGGATATCGCGAGACGCTCCGGGCGCCGCAATTCATCGTCATCGCCTTGGCGATGGTGGCGACGCAAACCTGCCTGATCACCGTGTCGGGCGTCGCGCCCTCGCACTTCGCCCGGTTGGGGTGGTCGGCCGGGTTCGCCGCGCAGATATTGGGATTGCAGGGCTTCGTCGGCACATTGGCAACAGGCGTCTCAGGCTGGGTGACGGAGCGGTTCAATCCAAAAACTATGCTGGTCTTCGGATTGCTCAGCGAAACGTTGGGAATGGTCCTGCTGGCCTTGGCCAAAAGCACATGGATGATCTACGCCTTCGTACCCGCTTTCGGAATCGGCTGGAGCGTGTCATGCCTTGCCGTTACGGTCCTGCTCGTCCGCTATTTCGGCCAGAAGACCGGCGTCGCGGCCTTGGCCGCGATCTTCATGCTGGCCGGCGCCGCTGCGATCGGACCCGCTGTCGCCGGAACCGTCGCCGATCTGACGGGAAGCTTCTCGCCGGCCTTGAGCGGCCTCGCCTTCGTGCTGCTGCCGATCGCGCTGGCCGCGTGCGTTATGCCGCCGGCCCGTGCGTCGCTCCAAAGGCTTGTGCCCCGTCTTGTAGCCGAATGAGCGAAGAGCAGAACATGTCAGGGCGCGCGACGCATCGCGCATGGCTGGTGTGGTTCGCTGTGACGGTGGTCCTGCTCTTCGGCTCAGGTACGACATTTCCGTCGATGGGCATCCCGCTTTTCGCCATGGCCGGGGAATTCCACTGGTCGCAGACCGCATCGGGGGCCGCTTTCCTGGCTCTCGGCGTGGTCTGCGCAGCGACCAGTCTCGGCCCCATGGTGCTGATTCCGCGCGTCGGCGGCCGTTGGAGTGTGGTGAGCGGGACGCTAATCCTGGCAGGCGGATTCCTACTCGCCTCGGTGACCAGTTCGCTGGCGATCTTCTATGCCGCCGCTGCATTGTTCGGTATCGCCTTTTCTCTGGTTGCCAATGCGTCCGGCACCTACATGATCGCCAATTGGTTCGGGCGAACGCTCCGGCCGGATGATCGGCCTCTACATGATGGTCGGTTCTCTAGGCGGCGCGGTTATGCCGCCTATCGCCGGCGCACTGACCGCCAGCTCAGGCGGCTGGCGTCTCTACTGGGGTGCGATGGCCGGCATCGCAATTCTGATCGCGGTCTTGTGCGCCCTGTTCATCCGCGAACCGGCGGAGGGTCTGGTCTCGTCGCATGGCTGGGGTTATCGTGCGTTTCTCCCGACCTCGCAATTCGCGATCCTCGCCGTCGCGATGGTGGGAACGCAGTTTTGCACCATCACTGTCTCGGCGGTCACGGTTCCACATTTCGCCAATGTCGGCTGGTCGGCGGAATATGCCGCGCGGATACTGGGCATGCAGGGGCTGGTAGGCAGC
>JAQGIF010000397.1 GCA_028291345.1 Rhodospirillales bacterium
AGGAAGTCTTTTCGCACCTGCATGTGAGAACCCATTGTGTTCTGTTATATTTCACTTAATGTCCGAAAACTTGAACCGAACCACTCGCCCCAGTGCGACAGCATGGCCACCGGCCGACCGGGCTCCAAAGGGCGAAACCGCGGTCCTGCGCGAGGAGCGCCGCGCAGACCGTTGCGCGAGCTGGAGAAGTTGCGCCAGATGGGCATGCACCACTTGCCCGATGGGGAGGCCCAGCCCTTCATCCAGATGAAGGATCCCACGGTTGCCCTTAACCGGGTCGCCAAACTCGTCCGCCCGATCGCCGCCCAGGAAACCCTTCTGTTCGAGGTCGACAAGGCCCGGGGCGAACGCCGCTCCGCCGAACAAGCCGCGCGGGAGCCGCCCGAGCGCGCAGCGCGCGGGCAAGGTCCCCCTGCCGAGACCTGACGGTCCTTTTAAGCTTCTGCCCTCCCGATTTTCAGTTTTGCGTCCAGTCCATCAAGGAACGGCGAGTCCCGGCTGGTGTCCGCGTTCCTGCGAGGCCCTTCAAAATCCCCCTCCGGCCAAGGCGGAAGAGGACATATTATCCCCTAGCCCACCGGATGCACGGTCCGCCAATGGCGTGCGATATCGACCCGCCGGCAGATCCACACCTTATCGTGGCTCTGCACATGATCGAGAAAACGCTTCAGCCCGGCGATGCGCCCGGGGCGGCCGGCAAGGCGGCAATGGAGGCCGACGGACATCACCTTGGGCGCGGTCTCACCCTCCTCGTACAGCGTGTCGAAACTGTCGCGCAGATAGGTGAAGAACTGGTCGCCGGTATTGAAGCCCTGCGCGGTAGCGAAGCGCATGTCGTTGGTGTCCAGCGTGTAGGGCACGATCAGCTGGTCGCTATCCGCCACCTTTATCCAATAAGGCAGGTCATCGGCATAGGAATCCGCGTCATAGAGGAACCCGCCCTCCTTCGCCACCAGGCGCTGGGTCCGTTCGCTTGTGCGGCCGGTATACCAACCCAGCGGACGCTGGCCGGTAAGTCTTTCAATACTGGCGATCGCCTCAAACATATGCGCGCGCTCGGTCGCTTCGTCGACCTGGTCATAATTGATCCAGCGCCAGCCATGGCTGGCGATCTCATGGCCCAACTCGACCATCGCCCTGGCGGCATCGGGGTGACGTTCCAGCGCCATGCCGACCGCGAACATGGTGACTGGGATCTGCCGGTCCTCGAACAGGCGCATCAGCCGCCAGAAGCCGGCGCGGCTGCCATATTCATAGATCGATTCCATGCTCATATGCCGCCGCCCCTCGAAGGCAGGGGCGCCGATGATCTCCGACAGGAACGTCTCCGACGCGGCGTCGCCGTGCAGCACGTTATTTTCGGCGCCCTCCTCGTAGTTGACCACGATCTGCAGCGCGAGGCGGGCATCGCCGGGCCAGTGCGGATGCGGTGGATTCGCGCCGTAACCCACCATATCGCGGGGATAATCGCTCATCATGCGGCCTCGTTCGTGAGTAAATCGGCCCCCAGCAAATCGGCTAGAGTCAGCGCCACGACCTGCGTCGCCTTGCGAAGATCCTCCAGCACTAGCTTTTCGTCAGCACGATGGCCATTGGCATCCAGTAGCGTATGCGGACCGGCGCCATACAGCACAGTCGGGATACCAGCCTCGCTGTAGAGACGTGCGTCGGTATAGATCGGCAAGCCGCCGACCGGGATCGACTCGCCCATGACATCGCCGCCATGTTTCTGCAGCAGAGCGGTGAGCTTCTCCTGGCCCGGCTTCACCCGGAATGGCTCTGCCAGCAGGATGCGGCGGATTGCGACTTTGATACCGGGGATGTCGGCGCAAACCCGTTCGATATGGGCCTTCAGATCGTGCTCCACCTCGGCCGAATTCTCCTCCGGGATGATCCGCCGGTCGATCCGCATGGTGACGACATCTGGCACGACATTGGTGTTTATTCCGCCGGAGATCAGCCCGACCACCAGGGTCGGATGTTCGATGCCCGGCACGCCCGACCGCATCGCCTTATAGGATTGGCGCAGGCCATAGAGCGAAGACAGCAAAGTCGTCGCCGCCTCCAGCGCATCGATACCGGTATCGGGACGCGCGGCATGGGCGGACCGGCCCTCGACCCGCACCTCGAGATGCAGGCAGCCATTATGGGCGACCACGACATTATAGGAAAAACCGGCGCTGATCGCGTAGTCCGGCTTGGTGATTCCCTGAGACAGCAGCCAGCCAGGACCGATCAAACCGCCAGCCTCCTCGTCATAGGTCAGGTGCAGCTCGACGGCGCCATTCAGCGCCAGGCCGCTCTCTTCCAGCGCCTTCAGAGCAAAGACATAGGTCGCGAAATCCGACTTCGACACCGCGACGCCGCGGCCATACATCACGCCGTCCTTGACCACCCCGCCGTAGGGATCGACCGACCAGCCCTCGCCCGGCGGCACGACATCGCCGTGGGCGTTGAGCGCGATCGTCGGTCCGCCGGTTGGCAGCGATCCGAATCGGCGGCGGATCACTAGATTCGTGGCGCTGATCATCCCGTTCGCAGCTACGACATCGGCTGGCACGGCGTGACGCTCGACGTCATAGCCCATCGCTGTCAGCAGTTCGGCCGCGCATTCCGCATGCGGCGCGCAATCGCCCGGTGGGTTATCGGACGGCACCTTCACCAACTCAGCCAGGAAGTCGACCTGCTTAGCGTGGTGGCGATCGACATGGCTGCGCAATGACTGAATTTGGGCAGAGTTCATAAGGATGCTCGTTGTTGGAAATCGCGGATGAAGCGCAGCAGGACCTGCGCCCCGACCTCGGCATCGGAGACGGCAATCGCCTCAGCTGGATTGTGGCTGATACCGCCCACGCAACGCAGAAAGATCATGCCGATATCCGCCACATCGATCATTGCCATGCCGTCATGGCCGGCGCCGCTCGGCAGTCTGAATGGCTGGAGGCCCTCGGCGTCGATGGCGCGGTCGATTTGCTCCATCAGCCATGGGGCGCAAGGCGCGGCCTCCATGTCGTGGATTTTTTGGATCATGGCGGTGACGCCACGCTTCGCCGTGATTTGCCCGATCTGCCGGGTAACGTCCGTGGCTGCGCGCCTGCGCTGTCTATCGTCAGGTGCGCGGATGTCGATGGTGAATCGTACCAGTCCAGGGATGACATTGATCGCGCCGGGGCCGATCTCCATCCGACCGACCGTGCCGACCAATCCGTCCTCCGCGGCGCATCGGCTTTCGATCGCAAGCACACAGGCGGCAGCCGCCGCCAGCGCATCTTGCCGTACCGCCATCGGCACGGTTCCAGCGTGACCCGCCTGCCCAGTGATTTCAACCTCATAGCGGGTCGCGCCGCTGATCGACGTGACGCACCCGACCGGCAGGCCTTGTGCCTCAAGCACAGGGCCTTGCTCGATATGAAACTCGACATAGGCGAGGATGCCATCGCGACTGCGGGCGGCGCTGGCGATCTCGGCAGGGTCCAGGCCGAACTCCCGCAACGCTTTATCCATGGTGATGCCCTGCGCATCGACACGATCGAGAACCGAAAAGTCGAAGGTCCCCGCGGCGGCCTTGCTACCCAGCATCGTGGTGCCGAACCGCACGCCCTCTTCGTCGCTGAAGCCAATGATTTCGATGGCAAAATCCAATCGGCGACCATCGCGGTTCAGCGCCTCGACGCAAGCGATCGCGGTCACGACACCCAGCATGCCGTCATATCTGCCCGCATCGCGGACAGTATCGAGATGAGAGCCGACGGTCAGAGCAGGAAGGCCGGGAACCACACCTTCATAACGGCCGACGACGTTGCCGATGGCGTCGGTACTGGCGGTCATGCCAGCACCGCGCATCCAGGAAATGACCAGATCGCTCGCCCGCTTCTGCTCCGGGCTCAGAAAAATCCGCGTCAGGCAGTTGGGATCCTCGCTGATCGCTGCGAGCTCATCGACCCGCCGACATATTTCCTGGCCTATCCGCACCGCGACCTAAAGACCGGAAAATATGGTCTTGATATCGACCGGCCGTTCTTCCTTTTCATAAAGCGTCAGATAGCTCTCGATCTCGTTGAGATGGCCCAGCATGGCGTCGACTAGCCCCTGCTCGTCCCGCTTCTCGATCAGTTCGATCAGTCGGCTGTGGGTAAAATGGGAGCAGACGGAGACATCCGGCCGCTCGAAGATCGCGGTGATGAGCGCGGAGCGGGCCATTAGCTCCCGCAGATAATCGACCAGTACGCTGTTGCCGACGATCTCGGCCAGCAGCGTGTGGAAATCATGCGAGGTCCGCAGTTCCATCGCCCGGTCGTGGCTTTTCTCGGCCGTGATTTCCTTCTTGATATGGGCTTTCAGTTTCTTCAGCGCCTTGTCGTCGGTCGCGCGCACCACCTCGCGGGCCAGCGCCCCCTCGATCAGCCGGCGGGCACCGAAGACTTCCTTAGCTTCCTTGACAGTCGGTTCGGCGACGCAGGCGCCGCGATTGCGATGCAGGGTGACGACCTTGTCGCGGGCCAGCGATTGCAGGACCCAGCGGATGCGCATCCGACTGACCCCGAAGACTTCGGCCAGTTGATCCTCGATTAGCCGGGACCCTGGCAGCAGCCGGCGCTCCGCAATCGCGCGATGGATCTTGTTATAGATCGCGGTCTCCGGAGACTCCTGCACCAATGGTGAAATCTCAGCGTCCTTTCCGCCGGAAATACGCAATTTACGATGTGCTGCTACCGCCACGTTCCCACCCGTCTTTTATCGGTTCACCGCCAGAGATGGCTCCGCCTGAGATTGCATCGACGCGATATGCGAGGCAATCGCGCCGGGCTGGGTGAACCAGATCGAACCTGCGTTCTTCATGATATGATCGAGCGCCCGGCGCAATGCCCGCAATCGAAAGGGCTGGCCGCTGATGAAGGAATGGGTGATGACGCTCATGACCTGCGGCGCCTCGTCGGCGGAACGCAGCATCTCATCGAACTGATCGACGATCATGTCGGCGAACTCATTGCCGGTCAGTTGCCGTCCGATCACGCTGGAGCTGTCGTTCAACTCCTGCGAATAGGGCACAGACAGGATCCGCCCGTTACGGGTTTTCATCCATACCGGCTGATCGTCCATGCACCAGTCCAACAGATAGGTGTATCCGGCCTCGTCCAATATATCCGGTGTGACCATCGTCTCGGCGATCCAGGGACTGGCCCATCCGAACGGCCGTTGTCCCTCGGCCCTGGTGATGCTTTCGGTAACGCCGCGAATATAGGCGGCTTCGTCCACCTCATCCCGGCCAGCCAGCATGTCAGAATTCGACAAACCGTGGGCGATGATCTCACAGCCCGCCTTACGGCACGCCGCCATCAGGTCCGGCGCCTCGTCATAGACCGCGGTGTTCAGCAGGATGCTGAGCGGCAACCTATAATCCTCGGCAAAGGCCTTCAGGACACGCCACGCCCCGACGCGGTTGCCATACTCGCGCCAGGAGGTGTTGAGCACATCGGGCTTGGGAATTCCAGGGACGAGATTTTCGGCTATACCGTCGTTGAAGGCATAATGCTCGACGCCCAGTGCGAAATAGACGGCCAGGCGCGTGCCGTTCGGCCAGTCATAGACAGGACGTTCGACCATCGACGAATGTTCATAGCGACCGTGCGACGGCAACTTCCGCATATTCATTACCCTTGTTGAATGGCATGGGCGGCATCGCCGACCCACCGGTTCATGCCCACCTGCCGCCCCGCGGCCTTCAGATACATCTCGCGGTAATAAGGCTGCAGGTCGGCAGCGGCCTGATCGACCTCGCTTTGATTGCCGGCGAAGCGCGCAGCATGCGCGCGCGCCTCCGCCCGCAATGCCGCTTCATCCACCGTCGATACCTTGCCGTCTTCGACCACGACCCTTCCCGCTACCATGGTAAGCCGCACCGAACTGCCGGTCTCGCAATAGACCAGTTGCCGTTTCAGATCGTTCAGCGGCGTGAACGGGAGCGTGTCGAGGTCGACCATGATCAGATCGGCCTGATAGCCCGGTGCAATGCGACCAAGCTTGACCGAGGGCCGCATCGCCCTGGCACCGCCCCGGATCAGGCAATCGAGAACCTCGGCGGCCTTTGGCCAGCGCTCATAATCCGGATCGGTGATGTTGTGGATCAACCCGGCGAACTTCGCCACCAGCCACATATTGATCGCATCGTCGGCGATCGCCTCGTCTGTCCCTAGGCAGATCGGAACACCTTTGTCGCGCAGCTTGCGGAACGGCATCACCCCGCTACCCAGCCTCAGATTGCTGATCGGATTATGGGCCACCACCGATCCCGCCGCCGCGATTAGATCGATATCGGCATCGTCGATCCAAACGGCATGGATAATGTTGAGCCGCTCGCTCAGGAAGCCGAGGTCATGCACGTAGCGGATCAGAGACCGGCCCCCGAACTTCTCATCACCCAGCACACGCTGAAGCTTGGTCTCCAGCATATGGATATAGAATGGCAGGTCATGGGTTCGGCTGAGATCGTCCAGGGCCGCGAAATAGTCGGGTGTGACCCGCTGCGGAGCGGAGCAAGACACCGCGGCGCTCAGCCGGCCGCCTTCGGCGCCATGCCAGCTGCGGATCAGATGGTCATAGCATTCCAGCAGGCCAACCGAATCCATGGGCGCCGGTGCGGACAGATCCGCCTTCAAATTGGGCGGCAGCATATCCCCTAGAAACGGCAGCTTCTCGATTTCCGGCACATCCGGCTGATCCAGCGCCATGGTCGCGCGAATGCCGCTGTCGGCATAAGCCTGCATCACCGCATCAATGATCTCGGGGGTGGGCGCCGGCACGAAGAACGCGTCGTCCTGGACAGCCGTGACACCGTTCTTCAGCATCTCCATCGCACCCAGCATGGTGCGGACATAGGCGGCCCGCGCGCTCATCGCCGCCGCATCCAGTGCTGGCGACTCATAGAGCATGAAGATCTCGAGCGGAAGGCTGTCGAGCGAGCCCTTGAGGTGGTTTACCGGTGAATGGAAGTGCGCGTTGATCAGCCCCGGCATCACCAGCCGGCCGCCGCCGTCGATCTCACGCACATCACCTTCGGGAAAGGCCACATCCGGCCCGACCGCTGCAATGACATCGCCGTCGATCAGGACATTCGCCCGATTCAGTATCGTATCGCCGTCATCCATGGTCAGGACGCGTGCGTTGCGGATGATTGTTTTCACGAATCCAGTTCTCCAGCAGGACCCATGGCGCAATCCTCGGCGCGCCAACCGACCGACACCGCCACCGCGCCACTGATGCCCATCCCGGCAACCGCCGCCGTCAGAGGCCCGATTTGGGAACTGACCTGGATATCGGTGTGGGCACCTCGGTAGGCAGCCGACAGCGCCTGCCCGCCGAAGCAGTTCCAGCCATTTCCGGTCCTGGCCGACGGATCGATAGCAATCCGCTGTGGATGGATCGCGGCGAAAGCAGGTTGCCCGAGCGCGGGTGGCCGGGGGCCGGTCCAGGTACCGAGCAATAGCTGGCCGGCAGCGTCCAACTGGGTGATCTTTCCGTCGATCCCACTAACTGTACCGTCGATCAGATTGGTCATGCCCATGAAGGCGGCGACGAAGCGGGTGGCCGGACGGTCGAAAATATCGGCCGGCGTTCCCAACTGCTCGATCCGGCCACGATGCATCACTGCGATCCGGTCGCTCATCGTCAGCGCCTCTTCCTGGCTGTGCGTCACCTGGATGAAGGTCGCCTTCAAGTGCCGTTGCAGCGCGCGAACCTCGACCTGCATCTCGCGCCGCAGTTTTTCGTCGAGCGCGCCCATGGGTTCGTCGAGCAGCAGGATGCGGGGCTCTGTCACTAGAGCTCGCGCAAAGGCTACGCGCTGCCGCTCGCCGCCGCTCAATTGATGGATGCGCCGGTCGTATTTGTCGGACAGGCGCACCAGCCTGAGACCTTCCTCGGCCCGCTTGCGCCGGCCCGCCGGCATGACACCCCGAACCTTCAGCCCATATTCGACGTTCTGCCCCACGCTCATGTGGGGAAATAGCGCGTAATGCTGGAAGACGGTCGCAACCTCACGATGGTTGGCGGGCAGCCCGCGCACATCGATGCCTGCGATGCTAAGACGCTGGGCGGCGACCGGCGTCTCGAACCCGCCGATGATCCGCAGCAGCGTCGTCTTACCCGATCCGCTCGGCCCAAGAATCGTGAGGAACTCCCCCTCCTGTACCCTCAACGAAACATGATCGAGCGCCGTAACTCCGCTATATTGATGGAGTATATCCACGGCATCGAGGGCAGCAGCGATCTCTACAACTTCACTCACGATTTCACCCGCCGTCCGAGCAACCACACCGACAACACGCTGAGTGCCACGCTGATGACCGCGATCAGCGTGTTCAGGCAATAGATCAAGGAGATATGGGAACCGCGTGACATCGTCTCCGCCCAGGTGAACAATGGCAAGGTCTGGGTACGGCCCGCCACAAAGATGCTGCGCGGCAGTTCGGTCAGTGACAACATGAACCCGAACATGCCGGCGGTAACGACACCCGTCATCAACAGCGGCCGCTCGATGTCCCAGAAGCGCCGCCAAGGCGCCGCCCCGAGGTCGGCCGCCGCCTCCAGAAGGCGCACGTCGAAGCGGCTGCTGATGACCAGCATGCCGATCAATGCGAAGGGAAACGCCCAGATAAAATGAACCAGGACGAGCGACCAAAGGCCCATCTTGAAGGTCAGGAACATCTTGTAATAGATGAATATGTCGATTCCGACGACGATGCCAGGAACGACAAGCGGCAGCAGAAATGCACCGAGAAGTAGTCCCCGCCCATGTTTCAATCTCGGCAGCGCGCGTCCCACCAGCATCGCCGACACCATGCAGAGTACCGAAACGATGACGGCCACCTCCAGCGAGATGAATAACGGCTGAATCCAGCCCGTACTTGTAAACAGGCTGCCGTACCACCGCATGGTGAAGGCGCCTGGCAGGCCGGCGAGAGGGTCGACGCTGATGGACAACACGCCCAACCAGATCACCGGTGCATAGATCAGCGCGGTAACGCCAAAGCCCGCGATCAGGGTAACCCAGACCGCAACTCTGATCAGGCGTGCTTCTCGCAGCGCGGCCTTATACGCAAAGCTCTCCGCGGCGATCACGCCACCGCTCCGGGGCCGACCGCACGCCGCCTGAATAGCAGGAAGAGGCCCAGTAAAATGCCCGTCAATAATAATATGATCGTGGCGAAGGCGGCCGCGCCAGCATAATTCATCGACGTAGACAGCGACATCACTGTATCGGCCAGATATTCTTTTTTGCCGCCGCCCAATATGCTGGGCACGATGCTGTCACCCATCACCGGCACGAAGGTGAAGATGATCCCCGCCATTATCCCTGGCATCGCCAACGGGATGATAATGCTTCGCAAGGTTTTGGCCGGCGTGGCGCCGAGATCGGCGCTGGCCTGGATCAGATCATTGTCAATCAGCAGGATCGCCAGATAGATCGGCATCACCATGTTCGGAAAGTAAGGGCCGATTAGCCCGAGATAGACCGAGAAGTCGGAGAAGAGCAGCCATCCCATCGGCGCATCGATCAGATCCAGTTTCATAAGCGCCGTGTTGACCAGGCCGGTCGATCCCAGCACACCGCGCCAGACCAGCGTGCGCGCCGAAGGATCGAGGAAGAATGGCACGGTCAGGGCCATCCAGACGAACTGGATGAGCTTTTCGGATTTAGCTCGCTTGGCCAGCCACAATGCGAAGGGAAAGCCAACGATCAAGCATATCGCGGTAATAGCGGCCGCGGCCGTCAGAGTGCGAACAACGACCTCCCAGCGTCCGCTTTCGATAATGTCCCGATACGCATGCAGCGATATATTCCACTGGATGCGGAGACCGTGCGCGCGCAGCAGCGAAAAAAAGACCGAGATGATCACCGGCACGAGCACAGCGACCGCCCAGACGATCGCAAAAATATGCACCGGTCCGCGCTCCGAGATGAGCCATTCCTTGCGTGCGACGATCCAGCGGTGCAAGCCGGCCGGGCGCAGGGAAACATCAGCTTGGCCAAGCGGATCACGAAGCATCACGTCGGTACGCACATTCATATTGTTAACAATATTCCAGAACTTAGTACGAAATATCCGCAGTCACCAGACCGGATATTGTACAAGGTGGTAGATATGCCGCCGCAGGGCCGATCAGCCATTCAACGACGCTCCCGCGGTCCGCCGACCATAGTCAGCCGATGCATTTCGTTAGTATGTTCGGCGACTGTAACCGGCCTGTATCGTGCTGGATTATCGGGGGTCGAGCAGCCGGGCAAACATGAAATCAAATGATCGGGATTGCCGTCGAGAAAGAATGGGACGAAAAATCGGGCGCGCCCCGACACATTGATCACGCGGTGTTGCGTTGAATGATAGCGGTCGTTGGTCCAGCGAGCGATCAGATCGCCGAGATTGACCACGAAGGAACCCGGCCGCGGCGGGGCGTGCAGCCAGCCATGCACGGGATCCTTGATTTGAAGGCCGGCCGCATCGTCTTGAAGCAATACGGTGAGTGCCCCCCAGTCGGTATGCGCACCGCATCCCTTTTCGCGGGGGTGCGGTTTTGCCGGCTGCGTCGGATAATGCAGTAGTCGAAGTAGCGCGACAGGCTCTGTACAGAACGATGCGAAATGGTCCTCAGCCAATCCCAGCGATGTCGCTACGGCTCCCATCAACCGCATCGTCAGCTCGAGCATCACATCGAAATAACCTTCCATCACCCTACGAAATGTCGGCAGCCCGGACGGCCATTGGTTCGGACCGTGATTCACCTTACGCGCCACAACGCGCGGATCGTCCTCGGCCAGCTCCGCCCCGAGATCGAACGCCTCTTTCACGTCAGGAACACCTGTCTGCTCCAGATCCTGGCCGCCCAACGGTTCAAAACCGCGATTGCAGAATGAACGATCGCGGCCGACCTCTAACTGCTCGGCAACGGGCAAGGCAAAAAAATTGCGGGATTCTCGAAACACCGCCTCGATAAGCGACTGCGGAACGCCATGATTTTCGATATAGAAAAACCCCTTGTCGCAACATGCCAAGCCGATTTGATCGGCAACGCTGTCGCGCTTCGCACGGTCCGAAGATCGCAGTCCGCCGAGGTCGATCAGCGGCAAGGCTGAGATCGGAAAGATTCGCGCCATGTGCGGGCTCATGGAGGACGGACCCTGTCATTATTGATGCCATCATCGCCCGATCGATATTGCCTAAACCTGTGTCATAACATTTTATCAGGCGGAAGTTTCGATCATCAGTCACCGCATTGCACGCTCTATGCCACGGAAAGTTGTTTTTTTCTGGTATATATATCAACTATATACAGGCCTACTGGGATAATATTGTAAACAATAGCTGATTTCATAGTGCGCAATATATAGGCAATTGCAGGCAATCTGCATGGCTTTTAATCATTGGCGTCACCCGTCGCCTCACGGCTCACCGGTCGGCACTTACAGCCAGCCGCGACTTCCTGCTATCCAGGCTGCCGCTTGTTCATCGGCTTGATATTTCCGTGTGGGAGCATTTCACAATGCAGTCATGAAAAAGGTCATTTTCGACACCGATCCCGGCATCGACGATGCGATGGCCTTGCTTTTCCTAAAGAAGGCGCCGGACGTGGAAATCGTCGGCGTTACAACCTGCTTCGGCAACGGTACAATCGAGACGACGACGCGCAATGCCTTACATCTGTGCGATATATTCGGGATCGACGCCCCCGTTGCGAAGGGCGCGTCCGTTGCTCTCCACGGGAGGGCCGATCCGCCCGCCGACCATGTCCATGGGAACAACTGTCTTGGGGACGTCACGCTGCCTGTCGAACCGATGAAGGCGGCTCATTATCTGCCCGCCGACGCCTTCATCGTCGATATGGTGCGCTGTTATCCCCACCAGATCACCATCGTCGCGGTCGCCCGGATGACGAACCTGGCGCTGGCCTTGCGACGCGACCCAGGGATCGCGCCACTGGTCAAAGACATCATCGTAATGGGGGGCGCATTCGGCTTTCACGGCCACTCCGGCAACGTAAGCCCCGTGGCGGAGGCCAATATCAGCGGCGACCCACTGGCCGCCGACGAAGTATTCGGGGCGGATTGGCCGGTCACGATCGTAGGCCTGGATGTTACCGAGAAGACGGTCATGCCGACCGAATTGATCGACCGGATAGCGGAACACGGCGATGCGACCGGGAAATTTATCGGTAATATCTCGCGGTTTTATCTGGATTTCCATCGCGATACCGAGGGCATGGACGGAATGTTCCTCCACGATTCATCGGCCGTCGCTTATCTGATGGATCCGTCGCTGTTCACAACCCGGCGGGGCCCAGTGAGGGTAGTGTGCGATGGCATCGCCGTAGGGCAGACGATCCAGAAGTCGGACCGGAAAAGAATCACCCCGGCGGCCTGGCAAAACCGGCCGTCACAGACGATTTGTACCGACGTCGACTCTCAGCGTCTGCTGGACCTCCATTACGAGGTGGTGATCGCCCGCAGCTAAGGGCGCTTGGTCGCAATGATTGCGATCGGACCGCCGCCGTCAGGGCCCTGATGTTCGGCGCCCCCCGAAACGAACAGATCAGTGCGGCCGATCGCGGCCGCGACGACTCCCCCGACCATCGCTCGGGCATGACGGGTAGCGTTGATGTCGCTGTCATCCGACATGATATGGCGATTGCCGCGAATGAGCCCTGATCGCGACGCCTCCGCCTTCGCCAGGACGGCATGGATGCGTCCGCGTTCAACCCCCGATATCTGATCGCCACCTTCAATGCCAACTGACCTGAGGGCGCTTTTCACCGCTAGAAAATCGATCGCGTCCCGCATCACGGCGTGACCGATCACCATCTCGCCGGCCCATCGCGGGCTGTTGCCCATTACGACGATCTCACTGCGCATCAGTTCGATGCCGGCCGAAGCGCTCGCCCGTCCTGACCATAATGCATAATTCCTGCAAATGTCGGCTTCGGAGAGGGATTCGGCATCGATTTCACTCAGCGCCAGTGCAATTCCCAGGGAGGAGGCACCGCGCGACAATCCCATTGAGGCGTAGGTGTCCTTGGTTGCGACCGTGAAACCACGGGCCTGCGCATCCGCGACCCGAGCGTTGGTGAGAAGCGGGCATTTGACCTGAACAAAATGCACAGCTTCCGGGTCAGATAATGACGCCTTACCCATCGCCTCCCGAACGGCCGCGGCTGTCGCCTCGACCTGCGCCAGGCTGCCGATCTCTTCTGGGCGTATTTCGCGTGTGAAGGCGGTACCGATCGCCAGGGACGGCGACCCATCGGACGGGCATGACGCGGGGCCGGCCGAAAATACCAGAAAATGGGGCGATATCCCCCCCTCCGTCCCGCCCGACATAATGAGCGAAACCCTATCGCCTGCTTCAGCCGGCGTGCAACCCAAATGCCCCGCAAGCATCGATTTCAGAACCGTGACCGCATAGGCACGCGTGAAATCATTGACGCAGCCGTTGCCCTCGGTCTTACCGAGTATAGCCACCACGGAAGCAGGATCGACTTCCCCCCTGTCGAACAGCCGCGCGATCGCCGCGACGTCACCGGGATGATCCATGGCGACAAGATCGACCCGGCATTGCTGCGCCGACCCAATGTCGCCGCTCATGACGTGCGCGCACGCTTTGGCATGGCGCAACTACTCATCCGTCTGCCACGAAAAGCCATCGCGCCTGCTCCAGGGGAGAACGATACTATTTGGAACGCAAACTTAATCGTATGATCGGCCATTCCCGCTAGCATCGAATTTCGACTGCAGCGAGCGGTTTTTTGCAGCGCTCTTGGAGAGCCGTGCTGGCATATGGCCACGACTGCGGGCACTATCGCGAGGCGGGGTTGGCGGCCGTCGCCGCAAGACCGGCGTTTGGAGGGATTTTGTCTCAAGCTCAGGGCCATGGCGGATTGCACCAATCCAGATCGCGATCCTTCACCTATTTCGAGGCCGTCGCATCTCATGGCTCCATGCGGAAGGCGGCGGCCTTCCTGAATGTAGCGTCCTCCGCCCTGAACCGGCAGATACTGGATCTTGAGGCTAATCTCGGCGTCCAACTCTTCGAGCGGCTGCCCCGCGGCGTGCGGCTGACAAGCGCCGGCGAAATGCTGTTGGGACATGTTAGACGCATGGCACGGGATTTCGAACAGACCCGATCCCAGATCGAGGATCTACGCGGCTTGCGGCGTGGTCATGTCAGGGTCGCCGCAATCGAGGCGATGGCGGGTGTCATTGGGCGGCTGATCGTTGCCTCGCAACGAGATCATCCCAGAGTCAGCTTCGAATATTCGGTCACAGGCAGCCGGGAGGTCGTTTCAGCAGTGCTCTCGGAAGAGACGGACATAGGCTATGCCTTTAACCCACCGGCCGACCGGGGTTTTCAAATCGTTGCCGAGACCATCGAAACCTTGCATGCCATCATGGCTCGGAACCATCCGCTAGCGGGTAATATCGCCCTGCGGCTTACGGATTGCTCGGGTTATCCCCTGCTGCTGGGAGACATCAGCCTCGGTGGGCGACACCTGCTGGACGCAGCGGCCGAGCAGGCCTCTATGCCGCTCAGCCCAGTCGTGACCGGAAACTCAATCGAGGTGATGAAGACGATCGCCGCCGATGGACAAGGTATCTGTTTCCAAATCGGTATCCGTCCGGAGGACGAGCCGCATCTGATGGCAATTCCCCTGACGGATAAAGCATTGCGCGGCCGCCTGGCGATCGGCGTCAAGAAGAACCGGCAGTTGCCGAGCGCCGCTGCGGTTTTTCTCGAGACAATGAAGACGGATATGCTGCGTCGCAGCAATCCTGACGGTTGAACCGACGGCGGATTGAGCGTCTGTCTGCCAGTGGTGCAAAAAAACGCGCACTGCAGGCGGAAATCAGTGCTATCCGTGTGCACCCGCCGTGCGATTAGGCTATCCGATCGAGAGTTACCGCCATAACGGCTCATTGCCGTAAAGCTAGGGCTTCGTATGATCGGCACCAGTCAGCGACGATGCAAAACCACATGGTGCAGCTGGGCTTTCGTTGCCCTGGCCGTGGCCATAACATTGGCCGCAAGTTCGTCGTCTGCCGCGGACTATAAGGCCGCGCTGCTGCTGCCCGGCAGCATCAATGATCAAAGCTGGAACGCCGACGGTTATGCTGGGCTGACGAAGATCAAGGAACTCGGCTTCGAAACCGCCTATACCGAAAATGTAGATGCTGCGGATCATGTCGATGCCATGCGCGATTATGCGCGGCGCGGTTTCAATATCATCATCGGGCACTCAGGCCGGTTTTTAACAGCCGAGGAACGTGTGGGAGCGGAGTTTCCCAATGTCCAGTTCATCACGGCGGCGGGATCGGCCGGCTTCGGCAAGAACGTCTCGTCGATCGATTTTAACAACCGGCATTTCGCCTGCCTGATCGGCTATCTCGCAGCCAAGATGAGCAAGACCGGCAAGATCGGCGGGGTGTACGGGCTCGAGGGCCTGCCCACCACCATCGATCATGTCGGCAGCTTCAGGATTTGCGCAAAGAAGGCGCGTCCCAACATCCAGGTAACCGTGCTTTACATCTCGGATATGGAGGATGCGGCCTCAGCCAAGGAGGCGGCCTTTTCGCTGATCGCCGCAGGGGCCGATGTCGTCGCCGGACAGCTCAATGCCGCCCAAACCGGGCTTATCCAGGCTGCCAAAGAGAAGAACGTTTTCGTCACCGGCCGGTCATACGGCCAGACGGCCATCTCGCCCGAGAACGTGCTGACCAATATTATCGAGAAATGGCCGGAGATGTATGCCGCCGCCGCTGAGGATGTGAAGGCCGGGAAGCTGTCGGGCGCATTCAGAGTTTATGGACTCGACACGCCGGACGCCACAGGCGCCGCGCTCGGCTATTTGCCGGACGTGCCATACAACAAGGCCGTCCCGGCTTCCGTCATCGCCGAACTCGACGACGTCAAGCAACAGATCGCATCCGGCGCGATAAAGATTGAACCGACGCGGGAGGATGCCCGTGGCGGGCGATAGCATCCCGCTTTTGGAGATGCGCGGGATCGTGAAACAATACGGTTCGGTTGCCGCTAATGCCGGCATTGACCTAACCGTATCGGCCGGCTCCGTCGTCGGGCTCCTTGGCGAGAATGGGTCCGGCAAAAGCACCCTGATGAAGATTTTGTTCGGCATGGTGCGTGCCGACTCCGGCACGATGATCTTCAAGGGCCGTGAGCTTTCCGGCCATAGTCCCCGGGCCGCTATCGGCGCGGGGATCGGGATGATTCACCAGCATTTCATGTTGGTTGAGGCCATGACCATCACCGAGAACGTCATTTTGAGCCTCGGTCCGGCCGGGCGCAGGCTACGCAAGCGCGAAGTTTCGCGACTGGTGCGCGAAACCAGCGAGCGTTATGGCCTGGATCTTGATCCTTTTGCGGTTGTCGGCAATCTGTCGCTCGGACGGCGGCAACGGGTTGAAATCGTCAAGGCGCTGATGCGTGGGGCCGAACTGCTGATTCTCGACGAACCCACATCGAATCTCAGCCCGCCGGAAGTCGATCGCCTACTGAGCGTCATTCGCCGCCTGCGTGCCGAGGGCAAGGCGATTATCTTCATTTCCCACAAGCTGGGAGAGGTCCTGGAGATTTGCGATCAAATCGTCGTCCTGCGCGACGGCAGCGTCGTCGGTCACAGCGAAAGCGACGCCTGCACCCGCGTGGGGCTTGCGAGCCTTATGGTCGGACGCGAACTGGATGAGGTATTTGAGCGTTCAACAGCCTCCCCCGGTTTGAAGCTCCTGGAACTGCACAATGTGAGCGTTCCGGCTGCTCCAGGCGGGAGCGGGCTGAGCGACATCACCTTCTCCGTCCGCAGCGGCGAAATATTGGCGATCGCCGGAATCGACGGTAACGGCCAATTGGAACTGGCGGAAACCATCGCCGGTCTACGCCCTGCTAAGGTCGGGACGATCGAACTCGCCGGTACCGACATAACGAACACCGGTGTGGCGGACCGCATCGCCACCGGCTTGTCCTACATCCCCGCCGACCGGATCGGAACCAGCCTCGTCCCATCGATGACGATCGGTGAGAATTTGATGCTGCGGGATTCCCATCGCGCCCCATTTTCGGTTCACGGGTGGCTGAATAGCTCTGCGCTGGACGACAATGCCCATGGGGCAATCTCCGCCTTCGGTATCCGCGCGCCCTCGCCGAATATCTCGACAAAACGGCTTTCAGGCGGCAACCAGCAGAAGATCGTCGTAGCTCGGGAACTTGCGCGAGCGCCCAAGGTGCTTATCGCTGTGCAAGCAACCTGGGGCCTCGATCCCGGCGCAACGCAGTTCATTCTCGATCGGCTTTTGCGGCTGCGCAATGACGGCGCGGCGATCGTCTATATCTCGTCCGAGCTTGAAGAAGTGCTGGCGCTGGGCGATCGGATCGGCGTGATGTTCGACGGTCGGATCGCTGGGATCATGTCCCGCGCCGATGCGGACGTCACACGTATCGGCATGATGATGGGCGGCTTGGAGACACAGAGTAGCGTCGAGGAAATCAGGGCATGAGCGCCGATATCGGCCAGCCGGCGCGGATCCGCTCGCCCCTTCTGGCGGTCCATCCATCGACTTGGCGGACGATCTTCGCGATGGCTGCTGGATTGGGTGTTACCGCGCTCCTGATCCTATCGGTCGGGGCCGATCCGCTCACCGCCTACCGCACGATTGCACTGGGCGCTTTCGGGTCGCTCGAGCGCGTCACCTACGGCCTGAACAGAGCTACGCCGTACATCCTCTGTGGCATCGGCGTTTCGCTCTGCTTTCGCGCCAAGGTCATCAATATCGGCGGCGAAGGACAGATCGCCATAGGCGGCCTTTGCGCGACATGGGTGGCACTGACTTGGCCGATCGCCAATCCCGCCATCGCGATTGGCAGCGCAGCCCTCGGCGGAATTGCCGGCGGCATGATCTGGGCCAGCCTCGCAGGCGGCATCCATCTCGGTCGGGGTGTCAATGAAGTTCTGGTGACGCTCTTGATGAACTTCATTGCCGTGCTGCTCGTTGCCGAGGCGCTGCATAGTTGGATCGGCGAAATCGGTGCGGGGTTTCCCCAATCGCCGATGCTGACGGCGAATTACCGGCTGCCCAAGCTCATCGCAGGCACCGACTTACATATCGGCATCCTGTTTGCCCTCGTTGCCGCCATACTGGCGAATATCGTGTTGTGGTGCACCAGCCTGGGTTTCGCCTGGCGTATCTTTGGGGAAAGCCGTATGGCCGCCCGCTATGCCGGGTTCTCGCGCGGGCGCCTCACGATAGGCGTCATGGCATTGGCGGGCGGACTTGCCGGGTTGGCCGGCGCAATCGAGGTGATGGGCATCCATTACCGGCTGATCGAGGGCTTTTCGAAGGGCTTTGGCTTCAACGCGATCGCGGTAGCGTTGTTGGCCGCGCTCAAGCCCTGGGCGGTTATACCGGCCGGTCTTTTCTTTGGATTTTTAGAGACTGGGACGCAAGCGATGCAGCGTCAAATCGGCGTGCCGTCTTCGCTGGTGATCGTGATTCAGGGCGTGACCATGCTCCTCGTGCTTGCGGCCATGGGCGGCCTTCGCCCCAAGGGGGGCAGTTGAAGTGGACAGCGCAGTCCTCGACTTCCTTGCCGCCACGATCCGCATCGCAACACCACTGATGTTGGCCGCCATGGGCGGAATCATCAGCGAGAGGGCGGGAGTCTTCGCCGTAGGGCTTGAAGGGATGATGCTGGCCGGCGCGTTTGGCGCGGCGGCGGGAACATTCCTGACTGGCAGCACGGCAATCGGAATCGCATCGAGCATCGGATGCGGGGCGCTCGTTGGCCTGACTGTCGCTGTCGTTGCCGTGCGGTTCCGCGCGGATCAGATGGTTACCGGACTTGCGGCGAACGCACTCGTTGCGGGCCTGACCAGTTTCTTACTCCGCGGTGTGATCGGTCATGGGCGCACCCCCGTGATCCATACCGCGCTGCTAGACCCATGGCCGGTGCCCGGGCTATCGGCAATTCCGGTAATCGGGTCCCTGCTTTTCCAGCAACCTCCGCTGACCTATCTCGCGTTCACCGCGACAGTGCCGCTGTATTGGTTCCTGGTGAATTCCCACGCCGGCCTTCTTCTGCGCGCGGCGGGCGAGAATCCGGCAGCCGCCTATTCGGTGGGCGCAAATCCGGCGAAAATTCGCACAGTTGCTACAATCGCCGGAGCCGCGATCACAGGTTTGGGGGGAGCCGTCCTGGTACTCCAGCAAGTCGGCACCTTCAGCGACGGGATGACCGGCGGACGCGGCTTCCTGGCGTTAGCGGCGATCATCGTCGGACGGTGGATGCCATTTGGCACCATGGCGGCGTGCTTGGTGTTCGGTGCGGCGGAGGCGATGCATCTTTGGGTTCAGGTGCTGGGCCTACCGGTGAGTTCATATATCGTCCAGATGCTGCCTTATCTGCTTGCGCTCGCTGTACTTGCGGCGTGGGGGCGTTCGGTCGTCATGCCCGCTGCGATCGGGGTTGCCTACGGCGACCCGGATCGTTCTTAAGGCCGTTTTGAGGAGTTCTGCATGTTTGTATCGCATAATCCAGCGACCATCGCCTCTATCGGCGCGCCGCTGAGTTGGGGTCTCGAAGCCGGACAGCCTAAGCGGATGGTCTATGTCTCGGGCCAAGTCGGCGCTGACTCAAATGGCCGCGTCGCCGAAGGATTTTTGGCCCAGGCAAAGCTGACCTGGGAGAATGTCGGCGCCGTTCTGCGCTCGGCAGGAATGACGTCGGCCAATGTCGCCCGGACCGGCATTTTTATCACGCCCAGTGTCGTCATGACGCCTGAAACCAAGGCCGCCTTCAACAAGCTGCGCACCGATTTCCTCGGCGAGAACCGTCCAGCCTCGACCATGATCTGTGTCCATGCCCTCATGGACCCTGCGTGGCTGATCGAAATCGACGCCGTCGCGATCGAACTTTAGATCGGATTTCTGTGATGGCCGCCAAAAGCCTCGACGCTATTCTGGAAGTCGCCGCTCTACTGAGGATACCGGTGGCTGAGGCCTATCGCGAGGGCGTCGTCGCGAATTACGAACGGCTGTTAGAACAGGCTGCCTTGGTCATGGCTGTGGCAACGCCAAATACTGTCGACGATCTGTCGGACTTCCAGCCATGACCGAAATTTTTTCGCTCGACGCAACCGCTATCGCCGGAGAGGTTCGACGAAAGCGGGTCAGCGCGTGCGAGGTGACCCGCACCGCCCTGGAGCGCGCCGATGGATTAAACCCCAGGCTTAACTGTTTCAGCGCGATCTTCCACGACGCCGCTATGAGCGCGGCGAGTGAAATAGACCGCAAGATTGATCGAGGCATCGATCCCGGCCCGCTTGCCGGCGTTCCATTCGGAGTCAAGAATCTCTTTAACGTCAAAGGGGTAACGACCCTCGTCGGCTCGAAGATTCTTCAAGAAGCTCCCGCGGAGAAGCAAGACGCGACCGCGGTCGCCCGGTTGAAGGACGCCGGGGCAATCCTGATCGGCGCAAACCATATGGATGAGTTTGCCTATGGCTTCACCACCCAAAACGCGCATTACGGCCCGACCCGCAATCCCCACGACCTCGACCATTCCGCCGGCGGTTCTTCGGGGGGTTCGGCTGCGTCCGTCGCCGCACATGTCGTTCCACTCAATCTGGGCTCAGACACAAACGGGTCCATTCGGGTGCCGGCCGCTTTTTGCGGAATCTTCGGACTGAAGCCAACCTTACGCCGCCTGTCGCGGGCGGGCGCCTATCCGTTCGTGCCGGAACTGGATCATGTCGGACCGTTCGCCAGATCAGTTCGGGACCTAGCGCTCGCATACGATCTTATCCAGGGTCCGGACCCTGCAGACCCGTTCTGCCTCCAGCGCCCAGTCGAGCCGACTTTGCCCACGCTCGAGCGTCCTGTTCAGGCACTGCGCGCCGCTTTGCTTGGCGGGTGGTTTCAAGATGGCGCAGATCCAGAGATCCTCGCGGTTACCGACGAAGTCGCTTCTGCTCTCGGCGCACGCCAGACTGTCAGCTTGACCGGGGTAGCGGAGGCGCGGGCGGCCGCATTTTGTTTGACGGCGGCCAGCGGGGCGGCACTGCATCTCGACCATTTGCGGACGCGGCCGCAACATTTCGACCCCGCCACTCGCGACCGGTTCTTCGCCGGGGCTCTTTTGCCGGCATCGGTGATTCATCGCGTCCGCCAGATACGGCTGGCCTTTCGCGATCATTTGCGCGCAATATTTCAGGACTTCGACGTGCTGATTGCCCCAGTTGCCCCCACCTCCGCTCCCCGTCTGGACCAGACCACCCTCAAGCTTGGGGATCGCGAAGTGCCGCTGCGACCCAATGTCGGGTTATACACGCAGCCTTTAAGCTTTATCGGCCTGCCGATCGTGACCGTACCGGTCAACAGGACGAATGGTTTGCCTATTGGCGTACAGGTCATCGCAGCTGCCTGGCGGGAAGACACCGCCCTTCGCGTCGCAGCTCAACTTGAGCGGGACGGCATCGCGAAATCGCCGATCCCGGCCTTTCTTAGGGAGGGAGGCTAACCTTGATCGTCAACGATCCCCTGATTGTCGCCGAGGTCACCGCCCTATTCGAGCGCTATGAGACGGCATTACTGCAAAACGACATCGGCGTGCTCGACGGATTTTTCTGGAAGTCGCCGCTGACCCTTCGCTACGGCATCAGTGAAAGACTCTATGGCTACGACGCGATCACCGCGTTCCGCCGCGCCAGAATTGGCGGATCGCCCCAGCGCACGCTGGGTGTGACCGTCATCACGACATTCGGAACTGATTTCGCAACTGCGAACACAGAGTTCCATCGGGTGGGCGAACAGCGCGCCGGACGGCAAAGCCAAACATGGGTCCGAACGGCGAATGGCTGGCGCATCGTCAGTGCGCATGTCTCACTCGAGGCCGAAAAATCATGACACCCTACACTCTGGTCTGGCCCCTCACGATGCAGATTACCGACCTGTAAGAAACCAAGTCACGTTCAGCCCCGCAAGGCTGAACGACGACAACGGCTTTCCCAGGAAAGCCCAGTTTACCGCCCTTTGAGGCATAGACGGTGGAGATTTTCCACTCGTTCAGTCCGACGAAGCCACCGATCGGCGCTACTACAAAACCCCATATCGTTAACAATTTTCTATAAGAATGTAGCCTATTTTTTTATCATTTGTGCACGATCTGCCTATCTGATGACCACCTGAACTGCGCAGAAATAAAGCAAATCCCAAAACGCCGCCGCTCGCACACTGGCATGCACTTTGCATCGCCTATAACGAACGCGATTTCGTGACTCCCATTTTCCGGTGGACCGGAGGATCACGATCAGGCGCGGACCACAACGAATGAAACGAGGTCGGACATGCGCGCTTCCCATGGTAAATTGAGATTGCTCGCGGTTGTCGCCGCATTTGGTCAAATGACGAGCACGTTTGCCTTGGCCCAGCAGGCCACGTCGACGAGCCCCGACACATCCGGGCAACTCGAGGAAGTCATCGTGACCTCGCAGAAGCGCACCGAAGATCTCACGAAGGTGCCGGCCAGTATTTCGGTGCTATCGGGCGTGGCTCTCCAGGAAAGACATATCGACGATTTCCAGGACATTACGCGCGATGTTCCCGGCATTTCGTTCACGGCCGGCTCGACCGTCTCGGGCGGTCCCGTTGGGCCCGGCACTACCAATATCAATATCCGTGGTATCAGCTCGGTATCCGGCTCGTCGACAGTCTCGGTCTATCTCGACGAAGTTTCGATCACCCAGGGCAACCTCTATGACGGGTCCGCTGAACCAAAGTTCCTGGACTTCGATCGGGTGGAAATCCTGCGCGGTCCCCAAGGCACCTTGTTCGGCGCCAGTTCGATGGGCGGCAATTTGCGCTTCGTCAGCACTCAGCCCGATCTCGAAAACTATTCAGGCAAAATCGACGTTGACTTATCCGGAACCGACCATGGCGGCGTCAATTACTCTGGCGATGCGGCCGTCAACATTCCGATCGTGCAGGATAAGCTCGCTGTCAGGATTGCCGGCCAGTACGGCTCAAACAGCGGCTATATCAATAATTTCGGCCCGGCGGGGGAGCTGCTGCACACCGGCACCAACACCGAGCGGTGGTGGGTCATGCGCGCTTCCGCGAAACTCCAGGTAACCGACGATCTGTCCGCCACGTTCTCCGTGTTCGCCCAACACGACCATACGGCGGACACACCGGTCTTCTATCCCACCTTGGGAACGTTCAACCAGAACAAGACGGTCATAGAGCCGACCACGGACGACGTCCTCATTCCCAGCCTGACGATCACCCAGGACTTCGATGACTTCACGCTGACGTCCGCGACCGGATATTTCCAGCGCCGATTCTCATTCCAGGATGACGGTACAGTCTTCAACAGCTTTGCCATCGCCCAATTCTTCCTCGATCCCGCGGGCGGCATCTATACGGCGAACC
Organism: Rhodospirillales bacterium; assembly: GCA_028291345.1. Lineage (GTDB taxonomy): Bacteria > Pseudomonadota > Alphaproteobacteria > BOG-932 > Roseiterribacteraceae > BOG-932. The sequence goes on from JAQGIF010000397.1 coordinate 23,483, forward strand.
AGCCGCTCAACGACTCGATCATCGGTACGTTGCCCTCGCAGGTTCACCGCACCGACCGGACCTGGCAGGGCTCTGAGGAAATCCGCGCCACATCTAAGGACGCAACCCTGTTCGGAAATAAACTTGACTGGATCGCCGGATTTTTCTTCCAGAGCCAGCGCCAGGCGCGCGACGACTTCGAACCTGCACCGGGCATACGTTCGGCTTTTCAAAAAATTTACGGCTTTAGCATCGACGACTCGGTGATCGGGGCCGCCACGGATCCGGGCGTCTCGTATCAGAACGATCTGGTTTATTACGACAATCAGTGGCTTGACCAGCGGGAATACGCCGTCTTCGCCCAGGCCGACTATTACATCCTGCCAGACCTCAAGGCGACAGTGGGCCTGCGCTACGAATACGCGACCCAGAATTACTTCCGCAACAGCGCCGGCATTCTTGCCTTCGGCAACGTCTTCCCGTTCGTGGAGCAGGATCATACCTACGCTCTGACGCCGAAATTCTCCCTCACCTACGACGTGAACCAAGACACCTCGGTCTACACGACAATCGCTAAGGGATTCCGGCTGGGCGGTCCGACGGGACCGGTTTCCAGTACGGTTTGCGGCGAGAACCTCAACGCGCTCGGCATCACTTCGGCGCCGACGAAATACGGGCCGGACAAATTGTGGAGCTACGAGGCGGGCGCCAAAACCCACCTGCTCGACAACCGCCTGACCATCAACGGCGACGTTTATTACATCGATTGGAGCAATATCCAGCAGAACGTCAACCTGCCTCAATGCGGCGCTTCGATCACCCAGAATTTCGGCGCCGCCGAAAGTTACGGCGTCGAGATCGAAATACGCGCCCGGGTTACGCCGAACCTGACAATCGGCGCATCGGGCGGCCTTGACCGGGCGATCATCACCCAAAGTCCGAATCAGCTGACTGCCGCGACCGGCGCGAACATTCTCAATGTGCCAAAATACACGCTCACTTTCGACGCCGAGTATAACTACCCGATTTCGGACGAAATCGATGCCTTCATCCGCGCCGACTATGACCTGACCGGCTCCTCGCATGGCGCTTTTGTCGAAAGCGACCCTGCCTTCAAGCAGCCCGCTTATGGCGTCATGAACGGCAGCATCGGAGTGACCGAAGGCCCGTACGAAGTTTCGCTCTACGCCAAGAACCTGCTCGACAACCAACAAATTATCCAACGGCCTTCGATCAACTTCGTCCAAGAAGGCTATACGCTGCGTCCGCTTACAGTGGGGCTCAAGGGGTCGATGAAGTTCTGAAACATCAGGGACGGGACCGGATCGGCACAACGGCGTTGATCCGGTCCCGATCGCCTCATATGGAATTAGGGAAATGACTGACGGACGTTCCGGTTTTCGCCCCAACGGCAACATCCTGACCCGCCGACCATTCGATCGGCGCCACTTCCTCCACGGCGCCGGTACCGCAATCGCCGCTGCGGCAGCAGGAGAGACCCTGTTCCTGCCACGCACCCGGCGCGCCAAGGCAAAGACCCGCAACGACAACGTCGTTCGGGTTCTCGGCGTTTCGAACGGCATGCCGAATGACTGGGGCGAGTTCGAAAAGGACACCGGGCTCAAGGTCGAGTGGACGCCGATTGGAGACGATGTCGGCGTCTTCCTGCATGAGATGATCGCCAACGATGCCGGTGACGATTTCGATATCGTCACCTCGCTCAGCGGCACCTATGAGATGCTAGCCGACCAGGACCTGCTGCTGCCGATAGACACCGCTCGCCTGAAGCATTGGGCCGGCACCGCCGAGATCGTGCGCAATGCCACGCCGGTCGCGCCCAATGGCAAAGGCGTCTGGAGCATCCCCTTTCAGATCAATGCCGACGCCTTCTGCTATTTCTGGAAAGATTTGGGGGAGCCCGATGCACCGGCCGAAGTCTCATGGAAGCTGCTGTTCGACGACCAGCGCACGCTCGGCAAAGTCGGGCTCGATATTGGGCTCTATTCCATCCCTTACTGTGCCATCTATCTCAAATACAACAAGCTGCTCGACATCAAGGATATCGCGCTGATGACGCGGAGCGAATGCGACAGTGTCGCCGATTTCCTGATCGAACGGAAGAAGGCGGGCCAGTTCCGCTCGCTGTACAAATCCTATGACGAGCAGGTCCAGCTGCTGGAGAACCGCGAGGTGCTGGCGATGAGCTGCTGGGAACCGGCGGCGCGCGATGCGCAGGCCAAAGGCCTCGACGTGGCCCTTGCTTATACGGTCGAGGGTTACGACAAGTGGTCGCAGAACCTAATGATCCCCGCCCAGGTCAAGGATCGCGGCACGCTCGACAAGTCGCTTGCCTTCATCGACTGGTATATGGGCGGCGCCTATGCCGCCGAGAAATCCGCGCTCGAGGGCTATCTGACGCCGCGCGCCGACCTGGGCCTCGTCTATGCCCAGGAGCATGGCTGGCCGGCCGAAAAGATCGCCGCTATCCAGGCCACGATCGACAAGATGAGCAAGAAGTTCCTGAAGGAACTCTACTGGGACCCCGGCTATACGACGAGCCTGGAATTCTACGAATTGGCGGCCGCCCGTTTCAGGAATTGATCCAGCAGGTTTCGGGAGTCATGCTGCGTGAGATGGTCATGATGTGCGCCCCTATCTATCGTGGAATGACACGAGAGGAACTCGACCGCGCTTATGACAATCGCGGCCACGTCCCCGATTCAGCGGCTTGGCTCGCCCGCTGGGCGGAGGCGAGCGCGGAGCTTTACCGGACGACCGCGGCTCACCGCGACTTGCACTATGGCGCCGACCCGCGCCAGCGACTCGATTTCTTTCCAGCGCACTCCCCCGGCCGGCCCACCGTCTTCTTCATCCATGGCGGCTATTGGCAGTGGTGCGACAAGGAGGGCGAGGCCTTTGTGGCGCGGGGTCCGCTGGCGCACGACATCAACGTGGCCGTGGTCGAATATACCTTATGCCCGCAGATCAGCCTCGGCGGCATGGTTGCCGAGATCCACGCGGCACTCGATTGGCTAATCCCGCTCCTGCCCGAACTCGGGGCCGATCCCGCGATGCTGGTCGTCGCCGGCAGTTCGGCCGGGGCCCATCTGGCGGCGATGGTGGCGGGCAGAGTCGACGTGAAGGGCACGCTGCTGGTCAGCGGGCTCTACGAGCTGGAGCCGATCAGGCTGTCGCGGTTGAACGCGGCGCTGCAGCTCGACGTTATGACGTCGATGCACAACTCGCCGATCCTCAACCTGCCCGCCCGCGCCGGCCCGGCTTGCTTCGCCGTCGGCCAGGACGAATTGCCGGAGATGCTTCGCCAGACCGCCGACTATCTCGACGCCTGGGTGGGAAGCGGTCTGCCGGGCTGGCAGGCGACGCTGGATGGGGTCGACCATTTCTCGATCATGGATGAACTAGCCGAACCCGACGGGCGCCTGACCTCTGCCCTCGTGCGATTGTGCCAACCCGGACTTTGCCCCTAGCCGCCCAAAGCGGCGGAGATTGCCTTCAGCCCGCATTGCCGATTTGCGATAAATGGCAGGATGCACTACAGCCTTTCAGAATACAATTCGGACAGGAGTTGAGCCTTGCAGATTGATCTTTCTGGCCAATCCATCCTCGTCACCGGCGCCAGCCGCGGCATTGGCGCCGCCATCGCCCGCCGTCTCGCCGGTTCCGGCGCGCGGGTGGCGGTGCATTACGGCCAGGGGCAGGATGCCGCCGAACGGCTGGCGGCGGAGATCGGCCACGGCGCGGAGGTTTTCCGCGGCGACCTGGCAGACGCCGAGGCTTGCGCGTCGTTATGGGCAGAAGTCGAAATCCGTTTCGGCTCCATCGACGCGCTGGTCAATAATGCCGGCATCGCCATCGAATCGCCGCTGGGTGCGCCGGTGGCCGACTGGCTGACGGATTGGGAGCGTACGATGGCCGTGAACCTGACCGCGACCGGCCTGCTCTGCCGTTCGGCTATCGCCCATTTTGAAAAACAGCACGGAGCCAGGCCAAAGGGCGGCCGGATCGTCAATATCGCGTCGCGCGCCGCCTTTCGCGGCGACCAGCCGGATTATTTCGCCTACGCCGCATCGAAGGCCGGCATGGTCGCACTAACCCGTTCGATCGCCCGGGCTTTCGGCAAGGCTGGCATTAAGGCCTTCATCGTCGCCCCCGGCTTCACCCGCACCCAAATGGCCCAGGCCTTCATCGACCAATATGGCGAAGATTACGCCGCCGGCGATATCGCGCTGGACCGCATGACCGAACCGGACGACATCGCGCCGACTGTCGCCTTCCTGCTGAGCGGCCTGGCGGATCACGCGACGGGCACGACAATCGATCTGAACGCCGGATCGTATGTGCGGTGAGTGGGATGCGGTAGAGCGCTCGCCGATCAATGTCGGCTGTGCGGCTGCATGTCCCTACTCAGCCCTCCCCCTGAGGGGGAGGGCTTCTGGGAGGCGAAGGCGGCGACAGGCTTCATATTCCCTCCTCCTCGATGGGAAGATAGGTGGGGGTGGATGTTGCGGCTTTCTGGCTGATGAAACTTTTATAGCCTCACTCCCGCTTCGGCGGGTCCTTGCCGTGTTTTTGAGGGCCGTATTTCTCCAGATGCGGTCTAGATGCGGAGTGAGGGCTATGACGCCATCCAGCCGGGACCTCGCGACGTTGACAGCAATCAAGGCGCGAAGCGCCGACGTGCTCTAGCCTTCTTGCTGCGGAGAGAGCGCCTGTCCGGCCGGTGAGGTCAACGCGACCCGCGTCCGGCGCGAACGATTTTGGGATAGGAGGGGCATGATGCGAAGGATTGTGCCGGGGCTGGCCTTGCTCATGGTGTGGTGCGGGGTCGCGGCGGCCGAGACTTTCAGCCCCGGCCCTAAGGCCGAGGCAACTCAGTGGGCGCCCACCGAGCGATCGCTCATCGACCTCATAGAACACGGCTATAAACTCGTCAGCGTACTTCACGCTAATGAAGATGGGGGAGTTATTCCGGGCGCTCTGAAGACAGCCTACTATCTACAGGGCGATAAGATAGCTGCGAAGTGCCTTGAAGTGATTTATCCGCCAGGTGAAGTCCAAGGATATAAGTATAGTTTTACCTGCGCGCTGATATCTGTTCCACACATCGTTCCGGATTAACCATCTGAGATTTCTCTGACAGCGCACTGGACTGCACCTTGAGTGGACACGAGGGTCCGGGACAGTTCCGGTCACGTTAAACATATTGCCTATTGGGCAGGGTTGACCGTGGCGGCAGTCTCCTCATGAGTTTGGCACTCACCACCCGGGAGAGGGAGATGCTCGCGGGATCGGACGGTCCGGCCCTCGCCATGGCCTTCCGGATTATGACGAGTGGCTCCAAGTCCTGGCCGTATCTGCAAGTCCGACTATCGGAACCGGACCAGACCACCGGCGCAGACACATCTCCTCGTCGGTCGGCCTGGTGGTGAAGCCCTATGACTAGGCCAGCATCCACGGCACCTATGTCGAAGGACTGGAGACGACGCCGCCGGCGCGGACGGCCGCCGTTAACGCCAACCATCAGCGCGGCTCGACCCATGTCAACGCGCGTCTGAACACGAGTCAGGGGGCGAAGCGCGCAAGGCTTCACCCCCTTCGAAGGCGATTTCCGGCAATCGCTTAAGCGCCGTCCAGATGGCAGAACCTCAGTAACACAGGATTTACATCTTATTCGGCCATAAACACTTGGGCAGAAAACGCGCTATTTCCTTTCAGCGAGCCGCACTGGCCCTACCGTCATCGAGGTTTTGTCGGCGTTCGGATGGGTGATGAAGGCCGGCACCGCCTCGATCATATAGGATGAGGAAATGAACGCGTTACGGCCGGTCGCATCCGGATAGGCATCCGCGAGTTTCTTCAGCGCATAATAGATGCCGGGTGCGTCGACCGACAGGTTCAGCTCATTGGTAGAGCCGCCAAGCGCGAAGCTCTCATAGATCGGCAGCCACGGCTGATAGCCGCCCAGGACACCCTTGGCCGTGCCGTCATCATTGAGCGTCAGACGGATCTGCGTCTTCTTGAAGTGATACTCGCTCACGCCGAACGGGTCCTGGATCATGTAGAATTCGAACGGGTCAGTCAGCAGTGTGCCGTTTCTCATCGTCGCATGGACGAGATTCTGCATCCGCGGATCGTTATCGGTGGTAAAGCTGAAATCGGCCTGGGGTTCGCCAGCGGCGTTGCGGGTCACCGGGCCGGTGCCGCGATAGATGCCGATTTTCACGTCGCCATCCTTGACCTTGCCGTTGGCGTCGCGCTCGATTCCCGAAACCTCGATGAGCCAGGCCGGCATTTGGTCGCGCGTCATATCCCACTGGATCGCCGGCCAGGTCGCTCGCTGGCCGCCGCTGGCCCGATTCGTGATGAAGCAGCCGAGCGCTCGGTACAGCATGTTATCCACGCCGTGCTCATTGGTCTGCGGATCGACGAAGTCGTTCGGCCCGTCGTTGCCGTCCAGGTTGAAACCATAGGATACGTGCCCCTTGGCGGTCTTGATGTTGGGGTCGGGAACCGACGTGGGATTGGTATAGATATTGACCCACTGGCCGTCTTTCTTCCCGCGCATATAGAGCGGGACATACAGCTTATTGGGAAAGTCCTTATACAGTTCCTCGATTTCACCCGGTGTCTTGCCCATATCGGCCAGCCACTTGCGCACCACCACTTCTGACACGGGGTTGGTGCCTTCAGGGCAATCGTCAGCTTGCGATTCGGCGGCCATATAGAACCAGCTGACCGCGTAACCGCGCGTCTCCGCCCGCGCCGTGTGCGCCGCCAAACCGCCAGCGAGAAACCCGGCCGCGCCCAGCGCCAAGCCGCGGCCGAACGCGCCATAACGCCGCTTCGCGCAGGGCAAATTCGATTGAGCCATCATCTGTACCTCCCCAGAGCGCGCGAATTGGCACCCAGACTATGAGCGCAATTTCGCGCGCACGATCGGCTTCTCGCCCGACTTATGGAGGAAGTATGACACGACATGGTGTTGCGGCAAACGGGTTTGAGGGGTGGGACGGGCTGAGATGCACCTTATTGTTCTGCAAGCATCCTCAACAGGCGTGAAATGCCGACGGCGGCCAGAAACGTCCCATCGTCTGACAATCAGCAGGGCGCCGTCATAGGCCCGCAGACCGGCCTCGACGGCCTCTATCGAGTCGTTGTCGAGATGGTTCGTCGGGGATGAGGAAAGGCGGCGGCGCCGAACCGCCGAGGACGCATGCCAAGCCGGCACGCAGCAACTGCCCGCAGCTGAGCGTGGAGACGATCTGGAGCGGTGCTTCCACCCGGAACATGAAGCGCGCGAGCGCCGCGCGGCAGTCATTCTCATCCGCCCGCGGATCGATGCGGCGGAAGTTGTCATGGATCGAATTCGCGGGATCGAGGAGACTCACCTGCTGGTCGAGCATGGCGAATTGCGTCAGCGTCCGCACGCTTCTGGGCCAGGGCTGCATCGTCCCGGTTATCAGCGCAAGCAAGGTGGTTTTGCCGGAGCCGTTCGGGCCGCTGACGGCGATGCGCTCCGGCCCGGTGATGGCCAAAGATAGGTCGCGGATGAGCGGCCCGCTTCGGCATGTAGCCGGCGGTCACCCCGTCGATCCTCAGGACCTCCCTGCTAGCGGACAGGCCGGTTGGCGGCAGGGCGACCGACATAGGCTGCAGGATTTCGATGCGCTCGCGGGTCGATCGTGCAGCCGCCAGGGCCTGTTCGCGTCGACGTTCGGCAAGGCGCGCATTCTCGGCGCTCGTCCCGCGCTGCGCTCCTCCATGGCTCCAAGAAGGATGCGCGGCTGGTCGCCCCGCGCGGCCTTTCTCTGCCCTGCCCATCCTTGCGCGCCTTGCGGGCCATCGCCTGCGCGCTGTGGGCGAGTTCAACGATCCGCCTTTGCGCATCCTCCAGACCGTGCCGGGCGGCGGCGAGCTCCAGCGCTTTGCGCGTGCGATAGTGGCTCCAGCCGCCGCCATAGCGGGTGGCGCCGAGCGAGGTCGGCTCGATTATGGCGTCCATCCCCTCCAGCAGTTCGCGGTCGTGACCGACGACGATGGCACGGCCCCGATATTCGGCAAGGAGGCCGATCACCGCCGCGCGACCCTCCCGGTCGAGATTATTG